>NZ_BJWY01000196.1 GCF_007990715.1 Nocardia seriolae NBRC 15557
CGACACTAGCCGGAAGTCGCGGCGTCGAATTCACACAATTTGGGGCGGGTCACCGAATCCCGACCGCGGGACGCGCGCGCGATACACGTTTTACCCAAGCGACGACAACCGTTAACTGGCCTGGAACAACGGTATTCGATAGTCTGGAACAAACCGACCAGTTGGAAATAATATTTCGACACGAAAGGCACTGAGCTGCATGGATGTTCGAAAGCCGGGGTCAAATTGACAGTGTCACAGCCGATCGCTAACGTGTCGCCATGACGTTGCCGGTCGGCTGACCAGCGGCACGGAATGGTCGGGGAAAATTTTGTGAGTGGACTTTCAGCCGGGCCTGCGCATTCGAATACGGATATCGCTTACGCCGCCCGTGAATTCATACCCTCGGTAATTTCCGCAGTGGTGATCGACGAACTCATTCGCAATGGCGTGAAATGGTTCGTGTACTGTCCCGGTTCGCGCAACGGACCGCTGGGATTCGAACTGGCGCGGCGAGCCCGCGCCGGGGAGATCGATTTTCAGGTGCGCCTGGACGAGCGTTCCGCGTCCTTCGTGGCGCTCGGGATCACCAAGGCGAGCGGGCGCCCGACGGCGGTCGTGACGACCTCGGGCACCGCGGTGTCCAACCTGCTGCCCGCGGTCACCGAGGCCAACTACTCCGATCTGCCGCTGCTGCTGGTCACCGCCAATCGGCCGCCGGAGGTGCTGGGCACCGGGGCATCGCAGACGGTGGAGCAGACCGCCCTGCTCGCCTCGCAGACCCGGCACGTGCAGCAACTCTGGTCCGGGGACACGCTGGGATCGGAGGCCAATGGCGTCCTGCGTTCCCAGGTGTGCCGGACGCTGGGCATCGGGACCGGGCGGCTGCTCGGGCGTCCCGGCCCGGTGCAGATCGATGTCCCGCTGTCGTCGGGCCTGCCGCCGAACGGTGAAGTCACCACTCCCCCTGGACGATCCGAGGGCGCGCCCTGGATCCGGATGCCGGATTTCAGCCGCGCCACACGCACCGGCGGCGACGAGATCGACCTGCGCCGTCCGACCCTCGTCATCGCCGGTGACGGCGCCGACCGGGCCGCCCTGCCGCCGCGAATGCCCGTCATGGCCGAACCGACGGTCGATATCGGCGACCGGAAACGCCTCCACCCCTGGGTACTCGACTACGTCGACCCCGAACAGGTCGTGATCTACGGCCGCCCGACCCTGCACCGCAATGTCGGACGGCTGCTGGCGCGCCCGCAGGTGCGCACCGTGCTGGCTGGCGGACCCGGCGATTGGGTCTACGCGGCACCCGATATCGAGATCCTGTCCGGCAATCCGGTGTTCCGCGGTGAGGCCGCCCCGGCGTGGGTCGAGGAGCTCGAGCTCACCGACGGGATCGTGCGCGGGCAGTGGACCCGCATTCTCAATGAAACCTCCACGCGCCGAATCGGTCTCGGCGTCGCCAGTGCCGTGCTCGGCGGTCTGCGCGACGGTGATGCGCTGTGGCTGGGCGCGTCCAATCCGATCCGCGACGTGTCGCTGGCCGGTGTGGTGCCCGCCGGTGTCCGGGTGCTGTCCAATCGCGGCGTCGCGGGCATCGACGGGAATGTCAGTGCCGCGGTGGGCGCGGCCCTGTCGGCACCCGATCGCACGGTCGTCGCGCTGCTGGGCGATCTGACCTTCGCCCACGACGCCTCGGGATTGCAGTTCGGACACCTCGAGCAGGTGCCCGGCAATCTGATCATCGTGGTGTCCAACGATTCCGGCGGCGGCATCTTCGAACTCCTCGAGCAGGGGGACGCCAGGTATCGGCAGGAGCCCTACGGCGATACCTTCGAACGGATCTACGGGACACCGCAGCGCGTCGACATCGCCGCGCTGTGCGGCGCCTACGGGGTGGCGCACCGCCGGGTCGAGCTCGAGGACCTCGGCGTCACACTGCGCCAGGAGCGGTTCGCGCAGCGGCTGTCCGTGCTCGAAATTTCGGTCGCCCGAACGGCTTTGCGCGGGGTGCACGCCACCGCGCGCCGGGCCGTCGATGCCGCCCTCGCCGCGGCCCCCGGCCCGGATACCACCCCCGACGCCGATGCCGCTCTCGAATTGGAACTGCGGGCCCCAGAGCTCTCCGGAAACCTCGAGTACTCCTGATGACGAACACCATGCCTTCGATTCCGCTGACGCCGCTGCTCGTCCCGGAAGACCCCGAACTCGCCGTCACCGCCCTGCAACGCGCCGTCGAGGCCGCACATCGCGGTGACCGGGCCGTCGCCCCGATCACCGATCCCGCCCAGGCCCGATCGCTGCCCGAGACCGTGGCGGCCGGGACCGCCGCACTGCTGTCGACCTCCGGTTCCAGTGGCGTTCCGAAGCGAACCCTGTTGTCCCGCAGCGCCTTGCTCGCCTCGGCCCGGGCCACCTCGGAGCGGCTCGGCGGTCCGGGCGACTGGCTGCTGTGCCTGCCCGCCGGATTCGTGGCGGGCTTCCAGGTGATCTCGCGGGCGGTGCTGGGCGGCACCCGGGTGTCGGCACTGCGGGAAGGCCGGTTCGATCCGGCCGGGTTCGCCGCCGCCGCGCGCGCCATGCCCGCGGGCCGCCGCTATACCTCGCTGGTGCCCACCCAGATCGCGCGGCTGCTCGCCGACGCCGAATCCCGGGACGCCCTGGCTGGTTTCGACCGGGTGCTGATCGGCGGTGCGCGCCTGGACGAGGCGACCGATCGGCGGCTGCGCGCGGTGACCGCCGCCGTGATCACCTACGGGATGACCGAGACCTGCGGCGGTTGCGTCTACGACGGGGTCCCGCTGCGCGGGGTGCGGGTGCGAATCGTGGACGAGCTCATCCATATCGGCGGCGACGTGGTCGCCGACGGCTACCTCGATCCGCCCGCCGATCAGCCCTTCTATACCGAGGACGGCACTCGCTGGTATCGCACCGCCGACCGCGGGCTGCTGTCGGCCGATGTCCTCGTTCCGACCGGCCGGATCGATGATCTGATCAATACCGGCGGCGTCAAGGTCTCGGCCATCGCGATCGAGCAGGCCCTGTCCGAGTTCTCCGATATCCAGGCCGCCGTGGTCATGGGCGTCCCCGACCCCGAATGGGGCGAGCTGGTCGGCGCGTATGTCGTGCCACGCCAGGGGGTTCCGATGCCGGATCCCGAACTCCTGCGCGATCGCGTCCGGCAGCGGCTCGGTCGCGCCGCGGTGCCCAAGCGCTTCGTGCTCGGCACCGAGGTGCCGCTGCTGCCCAATTCCAAGATCGACCGCCGTGCCGTCCACCAGCGGCTGACAACCGGAACGGAGCCTGCCCATGCGTGAACCCGTGCGCTTCCGCCTCAGCGGCGCGAGCGGCCCGGTGGGTCTGGACGGCCCGCTCATCTGCTACCACAGCCTGGCCGAGGCCGAGGCCGCCGTCCGCGCGGGCAACTACGGGAACCTCGTCGCGGGCTCTATCCCCTTCGACGACGGTGCCGCCAACCCCTCGCTGTATCTGGGCTGGCGCGGCGCACACCAGCCCGAGGCCGCCCCGGATGCCAAGGCGGCGACGCACTTCCGTGCGGATATCGATTTCAACGACGGCTCGATCGCGGACTACCTGCGCCTGCTCGACGACGCGCTGGCGCTGCTGCGGTCACCGGAGGCCACGCTCGAGAAGATCGTGATCGCGCGCTCCGAACGCTACTTCTACGACGGTGTGGTGGATCCGATCCGCCTGTTCGAGCGGATCGCCTCGTTGTATCCGAACGCACGCAACTACTTCGTCGAGCACCTGGACCATCCGGGCGTGTACACGATGGGCGCGAGTCCCGAACTGTTCCTGCGGAAGACGGGCCCCGCCGTCGTGATGACGCCGCTGGCCGGGACCGTCCCGCGCGACACCCGGCTGCCCGAATCCGCGGATCGGGGCCGCGCGCACGACCTGCTCTTCGACGACAAATACCTGGCCGAGCATCGGCACCTGGTGGACTTCATGGTCAAGGGGCTGGCGCCGTTCTGCTCGGACCTCGACCACGCCGCCCAGCCCGAACTGGTGGCCGCACCGGGCCTGTGGCACTTGGGAACTCCCATCACCGCCCGCCTGCTCGACCCCGAGACGCCGGTCGCCGACCTGGTCGCGGCACTGCACCCGTCCCCGGCGGTCTGCGGCGTCCCGCAGGAGGAGGCCCGGCGCATGATCGCCCGGTACGAATCGGCCCGCGAGTACTACGGCGGCCTGATCGGCTGGCTGGACGGTGCGGGCGACTGCGAGTTCCACATGGCGCTGCGGGGCCTGGAATTGGATACGCACCGAGGCAATCTCACCTTGCGGGCGGGCGGCGGTATCGTCGCGCGCAGCCGCATCGACATCGAGTTCGCCGAGACCTCGGCCAAACTCGCCACCATGCGCCGCGTGCTGGGGCTGCCCCGATGAGCACCGGCGGTTCGATCAGCAAGGCAGTCAGGGCATTCGGGTCATGCGGGATGCGGTAATCGTCGCGGCGGTACGGACGCCGATCGGACGGGGAAAGCCGGGCGGCGCGCTCGACGGCGTGCACCCGGTGGATCTGATGGCACACAGCCTGCGGGCGGTGGTGGCCGAGGCGGACATCGATCCCGCGCTGATCGACGAGGTCATCGGCGGCGTGGTCAGCCAGGTCGGCGAGCAGGCCACCAATGTGACGCGGCGGGCCTGCCTGGCGGCGGGATTCCCGGAATCGGTGCCCGCCAGCACCATCGACCGGCAGTGCAGTGCCAGCCAGCAGGCGCTGCGCTTCGCAGCGCACGCGGTGATCGCGGGCGACTGCGATCTGGTGGTGGCCACCGGGGTCGAGTCGGTGAGCCGGATTCCCATGGGCACCAGCCTGCTCGACGCCGACAATCTCACCGGCGCGGCCTTTCTGGAGCGGTACCCGCAGGGCGTGCCGTGGCAGGGGATCAGCGCCGAACTCATCACGGCGCGTTGGGGATTCAGCCGGGCTCAGCTCGACGAGTACGCGCTGGAGAGCCACCGCCGGGCCGCGGAGGCCACCAAGAACGGGAGTTTCGAGGCCGAGCTCACCTCGCCGATCAACGACCTGGCCTGCGACGAGGCCATCCGATTCGACAGCAGCGCAACCGGACTCGCCGCACTGCCGTCCTCGTTCCGGAACGAGGCGATCGGGCAGCGCTTCCCCGAGATCCGGTGGCACATCACCGCGGGCAATGCCAGCCAGCTCGGTGACGGCAGCGCCGCGGTGCTGGTGACGACCAGCGAGAACGCCCGCCGCCTCGGTCTGCCCCCGCTGGCCCGCATCCGCAGCCACATCGCCGTCGGCGACGACCCGTTCCTCATGCTGACCGCCGTCGTCCCGGCGACGGAGAAGGTGTTGAAGCACAGTGGACTTCGGCTGTCCGACATCGATCTGCTGGAGGTCAACGAGGCGTACGCGAGCGTGGTGCTGGCCTGGGCCCGGGAGACCGGGGCCGACCTGAGCCGCGTCAATGTCCACGGCGGCGCGATCTCGCTGGGCCATCCCCTCGGCGCGAGCGGGGTCCGCATCACCGCGACCCTGCTGCACGCGCTGCGCGAACGCGGCGGCCGTTACGGGTTGCAGACCATGTGCGAATCCGGCGGCCAGGCCAATGCGATGATCCTGGAAATGCTGTAGATCATCCGGATTCGTGTGCCAGCGCGGTGCGCAGGAAGGCGATGAGCTGGGTGCGGACCCGGTCCTGGGTGAGGCCGTCCGACCCGGCGCGCAGCGCCGACAGCAGCGCCGAGACCAGGACCGACACCAGCACCTCGCCCGCGATGTCCGGGTCCAGGCCGGGGTCCAGGAAGCCCCGGTCGATGCCGCGGCGGATGCGGTCCACCGATTGCGCGCCGTAGGCGCGGGCATTGTGCAGGCAGCGACCCAGGACGCGATCATCGATCGACGAGGCTTCCAGGAGAAAGAAATTCACCAGGCCCGGTTCGGTGGCGGCCAGGTCGTAGCAGCGGTCGATGACGCGGGCATAGCGGGCGCAGAAGGCGTCCATGGAATCGGGGGCGTCCCCGCCCTCGGGACCGAGCAGGCGCAGGACCAGCAGTTCGAAGCAGTGGTCGATGACGGCGTCGAGGATGTCGCGCCGATTGGCGAAATAGTTGTAGAAGGTGCCGTGGCTGACGCCCGCGGCGGCGGCGATATCGTCGACCGAGATGGCACGGAAGCCGCGGGTCATCACCAATTCGTAGGCGGCGGCCACCAGTTCGGCGCGGCGGCGTTCGGCCCGGGTGCGCCCACGCGCTACGGGCGCGGGCCCGGCGGGCGCAGGCTCCGCTCGAGAAGGTCGAAGACCACCGTCATGCTGCGCTCGCGGATGCCCGGATTGCCCGCGCCCACGAGTTCCCGCATGGTCCACGGGCCGACCATGGTGAGGACGGTGTGGCCCAGCACCTCCGGGTCGATGTCTGGACGGATCCAACCTTCCTCCATGCCACGCGTCAGTTCCCCCGCGATCAACGAGGCGGTGATCGCCTCCAGGCCCAGCAGCCGGTGCGCCAGTTCCGGATCGATGGCCCCCGCCTCCACCACCAGCAGCCGCAGCACCCGCGGCTCCCGCTCGAGCAGCTCGTAGAGTCGCTCGATCGCGGCCCGCACCTCCGCCATCAACCCGGAGACATCGGCCGCGGACCCGAGCACCGTGTGCAGTTCCATCGCGTCGGTCACCTTCTCGATACCGAGATCGATGACGTGGTCCAGGATTTCGCGTTTGCTGCCGAAGTAGCGGTACACGGTGCCCTGCCCGATGCCGGCGCGGGCCGCCACCTCGGAGATGGCGGTGGCCTCGTAGCCGTTGGCGGTGAAGACTTCGAAGGCGGCTTCGATGATCTGCCGGCGCCGCCGCGACGGAAGCTCGCGCTGCGGCGGGCGGCCCATCCGGCTCGAAGCCGGATTGCGATTCGAAGCTATTTCGCGGCCCCGCTCTTCGCGCCGACGTCCTTGGGGCCGTAGTCGGTGACCAGCCAGTCGCCGCCGGTCTTGGCGACGGTGAGCACCAGCAGGTTGGGCACGGTGGCGGGATCCTGCTGCTGCACGTTCTGGGTCTTCTGGGTGGCGTAGACGGTGACCGTGTATTGGTCGTTGCCCTTGGCCTCCACCGAGGTGCCCACCACGTCGCCGGAGGCCACCACCTGGGCATCGGTCATGATCTTGGCGAGGGTGTCGTGGACCTGGGTTTACCTGTCGCGCAGGCCGTCCGAGGTGCCGCGCTGCACGCCGTCGAAGAAGGCGGGCAGGTTGCGGTAGTCGTAGGTCAGCGAGCGCAGGGTGTAGTCCTTGGTCACCTGGGCGGCCCGATCCCGGTCGGACTGATCGGATTTGAGGGCGTCGTAGTCATCGGCCGCGTTGTTCCAGAACACCCCGAGCACCACGGCGACCATCGCGAAGATCACAGCCGCGACGGCGACCAAAGGATAGGCGCGCTCGCCGAAGCTCTTGGCGGACAGCGCGTTCGCAACCGCTGCCGGGGCGGCCTCGGGCTTCGGCTCGATCACCGCGGTCATTCCGGTCGCGGCGGCCACCGGCTCGGTCTTGTCGGTCTCACTCATGACATGCCTTCTTTGCTAGCGAGGAGTTTCGATGGCCACGTGCGCCGCGCCGTCGCCGGGGAATACCGCGGACAGCAGGTCCACGATCGATCCGGCGTCGACGCGCAGCGGTTTGATGGCGGTGGTGGCGGGCTTGAGAACGGTGGCGATGTGGCTCAGGTCGGGCCCGATCAGCCGCAGATAGTCATTGATCTTGCCGACCAGGGGTCCGATCGGATCGTCGAAGATCTTCTCCCCGATGTAGGAGTAGTTCTGGAACGCGCCGATGATGTGCAGCAGCTCCGGCAGCGCGGTGTCCATATCCCCGGCGGCGGCGCTGATGGTGGGCGCGCGCCCGTCGAACCTGTCGCCCAGGTTCTGCACGTTGGAGTACAGCCGCGCGATGGCATCGTGCTTGTCCCGCAACAGGTTCGCGGTATCGATCAGCGCCCTGGTCAGGTTGGCGACATCGGCGTCGCGGCCCTCGAATCCGGCCGCCACCGTGGACGCCAGATGCTGCAGCTTGGCCGGATCCAGCTGCGCGGTCAGCGCGTCCAGCTTGGCCAGTGCGTCACCGACGGTGGTCGCGATCCTGACCTGTCGGTTGGGCACGATGCTGCCGTCGCGCAGGAACGGCCCCACGGTGCCGTTGGGCCGGAAGTCGAGGAACTGCTCCCCCGCCGCCGACAGGTTGGCGATCTGCACGGTGCTGTCGGCCGGAATCTTGTACTTGGCGTCGTATTCGAGGGTGACCGACAGTCCGCGCGCGGTGGTCCCGATATCGCGCACCTTGCCGATCGGCAGGCCGCGCAGCGTCACCTCGGAGATCTTCATCAGACCGCCCGAGCTGTCCAAAAGCACTGTGACGGTGTTGTTCTGGCGGCGCGGGTCCAGATTCAGCACGCCCACGGCCATGTAGCTGCCGCAGACCAGGGTGAGCACCATCAGCAGGACCAGTGAAACCGGCCCGGAGAGTGAGAGTTTCATCTAGTAC
>NZ_BJWY01000197.1 GCF_007990715.1 Nocardia seriolae NBRC 15557
TTGCCCTCGAAGGGACATGGCAGTCGTCGGACGGGACCGATGCGAAGATCTATCGAGGCAGCGGGCAACCGTGTTCCGGATTCTTCTACTCGGGCTCCAAACCTCTCGATATCGGCGGGCCGATGACCTGCTCGCTGTCGCAGAAGCCGGACCCACAGTCGCGGTACACGTTGCTGGTGACCCAGAGCGAGAACCACGGCAGCTACAAGGTCGAATTCGGTGACCGGGACCACGCGAACGTCTATGACGCCACCGGGAATCAGCTCTATCAGCTCACCCGGCTCTGAGCCCGCCGATCCGACTACGCGAGGTTGCTATGAGGTTCAATCCACCACCCGGGCGGCCGCCCGCGCCGCCCGGCTGGGCGCCCCCGGTCGGATGGCAGCCGGATCCGAGGTGGCCGAGGCCGCCTGCGGGATGGAATTTCTGGATCGCCGACAACAGTCCGAGCGCACTCGACACGATTTCTTCGGTTTTCGGCTGGATCGGCAGAACCATTGTCTCACTGGTGTCACTGGGCTTCGCAGTACTCTGCTTCATCTTCGGTGCATCCGACGAAGCGACGACGGGCGGCACCATCATCGCCTTCGCAGTCGGCGTATGCGCGCTGGCGTACGCGATCTGGATCACGTCCGGCCGCGCGTACTTCATCATCTTCTTCTCATAGAGCAACCCCGGCGGTGGGGGTGACAGCGCCGGTGACCTCGGCGGTGTGGGAGTGGGCATTTGGTCCCTAGAACCGGCTGACGCGGTGCGGTGTGCTCTAGGCATGACACATCACAAGATCTACAAGGACCGCGCCACCTTCGATCGCAGTCGGCTGGCCGACGAATTGCGGCGCATCGCCGACGAACTCGATGCCGGGGGCGTCGTGACCTACGGCACCGACGGCAATGCCGGATTCATCGCATTGCCCGAGGAGGTCGACGGCAAGCTGGAAATCGAGCGATCCAAGAATGAGGACGAGATCAGGCTTTCGGCGGAACTGCGATTCCCGGCCGGTACCACCGAGAACTGACGTCAGGGTTTCTTCGGCGCGTGCACGACCATGACCGGGCAGTGGGCGCTCTGCGCCAGCGCGTGCGCGGTGGATCCCAGCAGCATGCCCAGGAAACCGCCGCGGCCGCGGTTGCCCACCACGATCAGTTGCGCCGTCTTCGACCACTCCCACAACTCGTCCGCCGGGTCGGACACGTAGATCCGGTGCGACACCCGCACATCCGGGTACTTCTCCCGGTGGCCGGCCAGACGCTCGGCCAGAATGGCCTCCTCGACGCCTTCGAGGCCGGACAACTCCGCCGGTGCCTGCTCGCCCAGGAACACACCGAAATCCCAGTCGCTCCAGACATGGACCGCGACCAGCTCGGCACCGCGTTCGGATGCCTCGGTGAAGGCCGCGCCGATCGCGGCCTCGCTCACCGGGCTGCCGTCGATGCCGACGACCACCGGTCCGCTCTCGGGAACCGTGCCATCCGGGTCCGGGCGTACCACGATCACCGGGCACTGTGCGTGCGCCGTCACGGCCAGCAGGGTGGATCCCGCGGGCCGCGGCGGCCCGGCATGCGGATTCGTGCCGAGCACGACCGCATACGCCTCGGCACTGAGCTCCACCAGCAGGCGGCTGGCCTTGTCCGCGGACAGGTGCGTCGAAATGCGCAGTCCGGGTTCGAGTTTCCGCGCGGTCCGCTCGGCCTCCGCGACGAGCTGACGCCCGCGCTCCCGCAGCGCCTCGCGGACCGAGGGCGATCCCGCTTCGACGGGTCCCATCAGGCCGCTGACCCCGATCAGGTCGAGCCCGAGCACGATCGACAGTTCGCGCCGGTGCCGGGCCGCGTAGTGTGCCGCCCAGCGCAATGCCGTATCCGCACCGGGCGTTCCGTCCACCCCGACCAGCACGGTGGCCGAGGCCCGCACCCGCGGATCGTCGTAGGTCTGGCTCGTCATCGCGGCCTCCGGTCTCGTGCAGCGGGTTTCGGTGCCCGGACCGGGCCTTCGTTCCAGGTTATGGAACATGGCCCCTGCTCGGATGCGGGCAATCGTCACCGGTCGGGGGCCCGGTAAGCCCCTCACCGGAAGGGCCTTGGTCCCCTCACACGATCGAGCCGTCAGCTCTCGGGCATCTCCATGTGCGCGCGGGCGGCCGTGAGACGTTCGGCGGCGCAACGGGCGATGGTGGCTGCTTGGCGCGCTCGAGCTTCCGGGTGGGCGGTGTGCTGATCCAGCACGACCCGGATGCGGTCCAGTGCGTCGACGGCCTCACCGGCGGCCCGCCGCAATTCGGTGAGATGGTCGATGAGGTCGGCGACTTCGACGGTGGTCAGCGTCAGTGCCGGATGCTCGTCGCCGGCCAGAATCGCTTCGGCCGCGGCCTCCGCCCAGCGCGAATGCAACAGGTCGAGAATGTCGGACACCCTAGCCCCTCCCACGGTCACGGCTACGAAATCGGCCTCGAAAACGATATACGTGCCGGTAACCCCCTATCGGGGTGTACCCGCACGCCGCCGCGAGGCAGACTACCCGGGACCGGCAGTTGCAACGTCGCCCGACCGGGCTTCAGCTACGTAATGGAAGGAGCTGACGGGTTGTTCAGCCGCATTGCCATCGTGAATCGTGGTGAGGCCGCGGTACGCCTCATCCACGCCGTCCGGGACCTCGCCGCCGAGACCGGGACCACGATCCAGACGATCGCGTTGCACACCGATGTCGACCGCAACGCCACCTTCGTGCGCGAGGCCGACATCGCCTACGACCTGGGCCCCGCTTCGGCGCGCCCGTATCTCGACCTGAAGGCGCTCGAGCAGGCGCTGCGTGTCACCGAGGCCGATTCGGCCTGGGTCGGTTGGGGTTTCGTGGCCGAGGATCCGGCCTTCGCGGAACTGTGTGAGCAGATCGGGGTGACCTTCATCGGCCCGAGCCCCGAGGCCATGCACAAGCTCGGCGACAAGATCGGCGCCAAGCTGATCGCCGAGGAGGTCGGCGTCCCGGTGGCGCCGTGGAGCCGCGGCGGTGTCGACACCGTCGAGGCGGCGCTGGCCGCCGCCGAGGACATCGGCTACCCGCTCATGCTCAAGGCCACCGCCGGTGGCGGCGGGCGCGGCATCCGGATGATCACCAACCCGGACGAGCTCGTCGACGCCTACGAGCGCACCCGCCAGGAGGCCGCGCGCGCCTTCGGCAGCGGCGTCGTGTTCCTCGAGCGCCTGGTGACCGGCGCCCGCCACGTCGAGGTCCAGGTGATCGCCGACGGCCAGGGCACCGCGTGGGCGCTGGGCGTGCGCGACTGCTCGGTGCAGCGGCGCAACCAGAAGGTCATCGAGGAGTCGGCCTCGCCGGTGCTGCGTCCCGAGCAGGCCGCCGAGCTGAAGGCCTCGGCCGAGCGGCTGGCCGTCGCGGTCGGCTACCGCGGCGCGGCCACGGTCGAATTCCTCTACCACCCCGGCGATGAGCTGTTCGCCTTCCTCGAGGTCAATACCCGCCTGCAGGTGGAGCATCCGATCACCGAGGCCACCACCGGTTTCGACCTGGTGCGCGCGCAGCTGCTGGTCGCCTCCGGCGGCAAGCTCGAGGGCGAGCCCCCGGCCGAGCGCGGCCACGCCATCGAGGCCCGGCTCAACGCCGAGGACCCCGACCGCGACTTCGCCCCGGCCCCCGGCCGCATCGCCCGCCTGGATCTGCCCGCCGGACCGGGCATCCGCGTGGACACCGGTGTCAGCGAGGGCGACACCATCCCGGCCGATTTCGACTCCATGATCGCGAAGATCATTGCCTACGGCCGCAATCGCGACGAGGCGCTGGGCCGCCTGCGCCGCGCCATGGCCCAGACCCGCGTGGTCATCGAGGGCGGCGCGACCAACAAGAGCTTCGTGCTCGATCTGCTGGACCAGCCCGAGGTGATCGACGGCAGCGCCGACACCGGCTGGATCGACCGGGTGCGCGCGCAGGGCCGCCTGGTCACCCACCGCCACTCCACCATCGCGGTGGCCGTGGCCGCCATCGACGCCTACGAGGAAGAGGAGCAGGTCGAGCGGACCCGGCTGCTGTCCACCGCGGCCGGTGGCCGTCCCCAGGTGCAGCACCAGAGCGGCCGCCCGCACGACCTCAAGCTACGCGGCGTCGCCTACCGGGTGCGGGTCGCCCGCATCGGCGCGCACCGGTTCCGGATCGGGGTCGAGGCGGGCGGCGACATGCGGGCCGCCGACGTGGATCTGGAGCGTTTCGACCAGCACACCGGTCAGATCGTGGTGAACGGCAGCCGATTCCGCATCGTCACCGGCACCCACGGACCGGTGTACCTGGTCGATGTCGAGGGCGTCACCCACCGCATCACCCGTGACGAGGGCGGCGTCGTGCGTTCGCCCGCGCCCGCGCTGGTGGTCGCCACCCCGGTCGCCGTCGGCGACGAGGTCGAGGCGGGCGCGCCGATCCTGGTGCTGGAGTCCATGAAGATGGAAACGGTGCTGCGCGCGCCGTTCCGGGCCCGGCTCAAGGAGTGCGAGGTCGCCGTCGGCAGCCAGGTCGAGACCGGTGCGCCGCTGCTGCGGCTGGAGCCGCTCGCCGACGACGCCGAGGACACCGAAACCGCTTCGACCGCAACGGTCGAGCTGGAACTGCCCGGTGCCGCCGCGCCGGTGCGGCCCAACGAGGGCCTGGCCCGCAGCCTGCAGGATCTGCGCAGCCTGCTGCTGGGCTTCGATGTCGATCCGCACGACGAGCAGCGTGTGCTCGACGACTACCTGGCCGTGCGCCGGGCGGCCGGGGAGGATCACCGCCGTCCGCTGGCCGAGGAAGTCGAACTGGTGGAACTGTTCTCGGATCTGGCCGAGCTCAGCCACAACCGGTCCGACGACGGCGGCCAGGGCCACCTGCACAGTGCCCGCGAGTACTTCCACACCTATCTGCAGAGCCTGGATGTGGAGCGGGCCGGGCTGCCCGAGTCCTACCGCGCCAAGCTGGCCAAGGCCCTCGCGCACTACGGCGTCACCGAGCTGGACCGCACCCCCGATCTGGAGGCCGCGGTCTTCCGGATCTTCCTGGCCCAGCAGCGGCCGTCGGACACCGTCACCGTCATCACCTCGCTGCTGCGCGAGTGGCTGCGCGAACCCACGCCGGAGCGGGCGCTACGCGAACCGGTCGGTCTCGCGCTGGAGCGGCTGGTGGCCGCGACCCAGATCCGCTTCCCCGGCCTGGCCGATCTCGCCCGCGGTGTCGCCTACGCCTGGTACGGCCACCCGCTGCTGCTGCGCAACCGGGCACGCGTCTACACCACCGTGCGCAAGCACATGAGTTTCCTTGACGCCCAGCCCGATTCGCCCGAGCGCTCCGAGCGCATCGCCGACATGGTGCGCGCCACCGAACCGCTGGTGCGCCTGCTCGGCCAGCGCCTGGTGCGCGGCAATGCCGACAGCACCGTCATGCTCGAGGTGCTGACCCGGCGCTACTACGGCAACAAGGACCTCACCGACGTCCGCGCCGAGGAGGCCGCCGGGCACACCTTCGTGGTCGCCGAACGCCGTGGCGTCAGCCTGGTTTCGGCCGCGGTCTCCTTCGACGAGCTCGACACCGTGCTGCGCGGTCTGGCCGAGGTCGCCCGCGCGGGTGCCTCCGTCGAGGCCGACATCTACCTCGCCTGGGAGAAGCAGCCCGAGGACTTCGAGGCCATGGCCGCGGCGCTGCAGGAGAAGCTGAGCACCCAATCGCTCCCGGATCAGGTGCACCGGATCACCTGCACGGTGGCGGGCAGCGGTGGCGCGGTCATGCACCACCACTTCACCTTCCGCCCCGCCACCACCGGCATGACCGAGGAACGCCTGATCCGCGGTCTGCACCCGTACATCGCCCAGCGCATGCAGATGCGGCGGCTGCGCAAGTTCGACCTCACCCGTCTGCCGTCCTCGGACGACGAAGAGGTGTACCTGTTCCGGGCCGTGGCCAAGGACAACCCCAATGACGACCGGCTCATCGCGTTCGCGCAGGTGCGCGACCTGACCGCGCTGCGCGAGCACGACGGCCGCCTGGTGGTGCTGCCCACCGCGGAGAACACCATCGCCACCTGCCTGGACTCCATCCGCCGCGCGCAGGCACAGCGGCCGTCCAACAAGCGGTTCAACACCAACCGCGTGGTCATGTACATCTGGCCGCCGGTCGAGGTCACCCGCACCGAACTCGAGACCGTCATCGGCGGGCACGTGCAGCCGATGACCGCGGGCGCCGGGCTCGAGGAGATCCTGCTCATCGCGCGCCAGCGTGATCCGCAGACCGGCGAACTGACCAAGATCGCCGTGAGCATCTCCTTCGACGCCACCGAGGGCGTCAAGGTGAACGTGGTGGATCGCACCGACGACGCGGTCGAGCCCCTGGACGAGTACCGGCAGAAGGTGCTGCGCGCCAGCAGCCGCAATACCGTCTACCCGTACGAATTGACCGGTCTGCTCGGAGATTTCGCCGAATACGACCTCGACGCCGAGCACACGCTGGTGCCGGTGAACCGGCCCAAGGGCCACAACTCCGCCGCGCTGGTCGCGGGTGTGGTCACCACCGCGACCGCGCAGTACCCGGCCGGCATCACCCGCGTGGTGCTGCTGGGCGATCCCACGAAATCCCTGGGCGCGCTGTCGGAACCGGAGTGCCGCCGGGTGATCGCGGCACTGGATCTGGCCGAGCAGATGCGGGTGCCGCTGGAGTGGTACGCGCTGTCCTCGGGCGCCCGCATCTCCATGAAGTCGGGCACCGAGAACATGGACTGGGTGGCCGCGGCGCTCAAGCGGATCGTCGAGTTCACCCAGGCCGGCGGCGAGATCAATATCGTGGTCAACGGCATCAATGTCGGCGCGCAGCCGTACTGGAACGCCGAGGCCACCATGCTCATGCACACCAAGGGCATCCTGGTCATGACGCCGGAGTCGGCGATGGTGCTCACCGGTAAGCAGGCGCTGGACTTCTCCGGCGCCGTCTCGGCCGAGGACAACTTCGGTATCGGCGGCTACGACCGGGTGATGGGCCCCAACGGTCAGGCGCAGTACTGGGCACCGAATCTGCTTGCCGCACGGGACATCCTGATGTCGCACTACGACCACACCTATGTGGCGCCGGGTGAGGCCGGGCCGCGGCGGGTGGCGACCGGCGACCCGCTCGACCGCGATGTCTCCGATTTCCCGCACGTCCTCGACGGCAGCGATTTCGCCACCGTCGGCGAGATCTTCTCGGCGACCTCGAACCCGGATCGCAAGAAGCCCTTCGACATTCGCACCGTGATGCGGGCGCTGGCCGACCAGGACCACCCGGTGCTGGAACGCTGGGCGGGCATGGCCGACGCGGAGACGGCGGTGGTGCAGGACGCGCGCCTGGGCGGTATCCCGGTGTGCCTGCTGGGCATCGAATCCCGGGGTGTGCCGCGGCGCGGCTTCCCGGCCACCGACGGCCCGGACACCTACACCGCGGGCACCCTGTTCCCGCAGTCGTCGAAGAAGGCGGCACGCGCGATCAATGCCGCCAGCGGCAACCGTCCGCTGGTGGTGCTGGCGAACCTGTCCGGGTTCGACGGGTCGCCGGAGTCCATGCGCAAGGTGCAGCTCGAGTACGGCGCCGAAATCGGCCGGGCCATCGTCAATTTCGAGGGTCCGATCGTGTTCTGCGTCATCTCCCGCTACCACGGCGGCGCGTTCGTGGTGTTCTCCAAGGCCCTCAACCCGAATATGACGGTGCTGGCCCTCGAAGGCTCGTTCGCCTCGGTGCTCGGTGGCGCTCCGGCCGCGGCCGTGGTGTTCTCGGGCGAGGTCAGCGCACGCACCGCCGCGGATCCGCGGGTGAAGGACTTCGAGACGCACGCGGCGAGCGCGTCGGGCACCGATCGCGCGACGCTCACCGCCGAACGCGATGAGCTGCGCCAGGCGGTGCGCGCCGAGAAGCTCGGCGAGGTCGCCGCGGAATTCGATCGCGTGCACAATATTCAGCGCGCGGTGCAGGTCGGCTCGGTCGATGCCATCATCAGCGCCGCGGAGATGCGGCCGCGCATCATCGCGGCCATCGAGGCGGGGCTGCCCGCCTGATCGATCGCGCCGCAGGCGCAGCCACTGAATTGCGGCCGTTCATCGTCGGATGAACGGCCGCAATTCTTTTGGCTATGATCACCGATCGTGTCACCCTATGCACCACCGCAGTCCGAGTTCGGCAACCGCGCACGCTGGTCGACATTCCGTCATGAGCGCGACGTTCTCGCGGTGGTGCACAATGCGACAGCGGCGACCCGCCTGTTCGACACGCTCCCGGTGCTGGCGGGTGATCCGCGAATCCGGGTGGTGTTCACCATCACCGGGTCCTCGGCCTTCGACCGGGATACCGTGGAATTCCTGAACGGCCGTGGCGTCACGATAATTTCGTGGGAACAGGCCCTCGATACGGTGTGGGATCTGGCGGTGTCCGCGAGTTACGGCGGAAACCTGCACGAGATAAAAGGCCCACTCGCCGTAAC
>NZ_BJWY01000198.1 GCF_007990715.1 Nocardia seriolae NBRC 15557
GGACACTAGGAATCCTCGCGCTCACGCCACCGGCCGACCGCCCGCCGCAGGCTCGCCGGATCCGCGTAGCCGAGGAACTTCGCCTGCTGGGCACGTGGAAGATGTTCGGCCCGTTGCAATCTGCGGCGGCGCGCGCGGTCCACCTCGCGGCGCCAGGTGGTGCCGGCCTCGGACAGGCGGCGTTGCAGTGATCTCGGTGAAGTCAGCAGCCGCCGCGCTACCGGCTCCAGGGTCGCGGTGCCGTCCTCGAGGGCGGCGTCGAGAACCTCGCCGAGGCGATCCAGCCAGGTCGCCCCGAACTCGGGTGTGGCGGGCAGGGTCGCCGCGTAGGCGACCAGGACGGCGGTCAGTTCTGGGTCGGCCGACTTCATGGGCAGCGCCAGGTCGCTCGCCCGCAGCGTCACGGTGTCCTCGGCGCTGCCGAAATCGATTGCGCGGGTGCCGAACAGCTCGACGAAGGCATCGCGCCGCGCCGGGGCGGCCTGCCGGAGGCCGACCCGCAACGGCACCACCGGCGAGCGCGTCGCCGCGCGCGCCCGGCCGACCAGCAATGCGAAAATGGCCTGTATCAGTAACTCTCGACCCCGGCAGTCGTCCACGGCGGCCAGCACCTGGTAGCTGATCGCGGTTTCGGAACGATCCGCGATTCGGAGGGTGTAACACGTTGAGAGACTGCCACTGTGGCGGACGCACTGGTCCAGCGCCGCGCCCAGGGTCTCGGCGGACAGGAACAGATACTCCAGCAGCCCGAATTCGCCGGTGGCGCTCTCGGCCGACACCCGCAGCGCGACATCGGGATCGCCGGTCTCCTGCTCCACCAGCTCCCACACCCGCAGGCAGTAGCGGGCGGCTACCCGCGTGCGCTCACCGCCCTCGCGCCAGCTGGGCGCGCCCGCGAGCCGGGCTATCCGGTCCGGATCCAGCCCGGCCCGCGCCGCCCGCTCCAGGGCGAAGCGGGTCATGAGCATGCTGTCGTGGCAATCGGATCGGCTGTTCACTAGTCGAAATCGAGGCGCTCGAAGTGGCGTTTACGGGCCCGGTCGACCTCGAGCCGCCAGGTGGTGCCGGATTCGGCGAGGCGGCGCTGCAGGGTGCGCGGGCTGGTGTACAGGCGCCGGGCCACCTCGTCGAGCAGCGGATCGGTCTCGTCGAGGACCTCGGCCAGCACCGTGGCCACCCGGTCCGGCCATTCGGTGACGCGCGGCGCCGGGGGCGGCATGGTGACCGCGTGGCGGCGCAGCACGGCCGCGAGCCTGGGGTCGGCGGTGATCTGCGGCTGGTCGAAATCGCCGGTGCGGAAGGTGATGCGATCGATGGGCGCGCCGAAATTCAGCCGGGCCGTGCCGAACTGCTCGGTGAAGGCGGCCAGGCTGCGGGGCGGGCGCTCGCGCAGTTCGAGCCGCACCGGATCCATGGGCCGCCCGGTGGTCTGACGCATGCGCGAGATCAGCGTGGTCAATGCCATCTGGACCGACAGGTCGCGCCCGCGGCCCTCGGCATTGACGGTGTAGTCGTCGAAGGTCGACTCGGTCTCGGTCTGCGCGCTGGGCTCGATGCGGAAGTTGGTCGACACCGCACCCATATACGGCCCCAGCGCCCCGAAGCCCGCGCCCACGGTCTCGGCGGTCGAGATCAGATAGTCGATGAGCCCGAACTCGCCGAGCCGATAGCTGCCGGTGGCCCGCAGCGTGGCCTCCGAATCGTTCAGCTCGAACTCGAACAGCTCCCACAGCCGCGGGAAGTAATCGCTGGAAACCCGGCTCTCCCCGTCCGCCAGCAACCAGCCGGGTATCCCGGCGGCCCGCGCCAGGCGCGCCGGATCCAGGCCGGCAGCCGCGGCGCGGGCCAGGACGAAACGGGGCAGCAGCACGGAATCGGAGGTGTGCATATGCCAATGGTGCGGGGAATTCCCGGCCGGGGACCGGGAATTCCCCGAACTGTGAGGCAGCCCGCTTCCGCGTCCGCCGGGTGTCGCGTCAGGCGCGCAGGAACGTTGCCGCTATCCCCCAGAATCGTCGCGTGTCGACGGCCCGGAAGTCCCAGCTCTGGGTCAGGCCGTGGGTGGTGGTGACGATGCCGGGTACGTCGAAGTCCTCGTGACTCGCCGTGCCCTTGGCCTCCAGGGCGGCGATGACGTAGGCGGTCGCGGTTTCCACGCTGTGGGGCACGAGATCTCCGATCGGTCGTAGCGGGATTGGGGCGGTGCGGATTCAGCGGGTGGTGTCGCTCAGTACGTCCTCGTAGCGGTATTCGGTGGCAATGGTCTCCCCGGCTTCGTGGGCCTGCTCCTCGCGCCGACGCAGGTCGACGCGACGGATCTTGCCGGAGATGGTTTTCGGTAAATCCGTGAATTCCAGACGGCGGACACGTAGGTAGGGAGCCAGGTGATCGCGAGCGTATTCCAGGATGGCGCGGGCGGTTTCGCGATTCGGCTCCCATCCTGCCGCCAAGGCCACGTACGCCTTGGGCACCGTGAGCCGCGTGTCGTCCGGCTGCGGGACCACCGCGGCCTCCACCACGGCCGGATGCTCGATGAGCACGCTCTCGAGCTCGAAGGGGGAGACCTTGTAATCCGAGGACTTGAAAACGTCGTCGGTGCGGCCGATATAGGTGATGTAGCCGTCGGAATCGCGGGTCGCGACATCGCCGGTGTGGTAGTAACCGCCGTCCATGACCGCGGCATTGCGCTCCGGGTCGCCGATGTAGCCGGTCATCAAATTGACCGGTGCCGCAGTCAGATCGAGGCAGATCTCGCCCTCGTCCGCGAGTGAACCGGTGATCGGATCCACCAGCACCACCGGCACCCCGGGGGCGGGGCGGCCCATGGAACCGGGTTTGAGCGGCTGGCCGGGCGTATTGCCAACCTGGAGTGTGGTTTCCGTCTGCCCGAATCCGTCCCGGATGGTCAGGCCCCACGCCTTCTCCACCTGGGCGATGACGTCGGGGTTCAATGGCTCACCCGCGCCGAGGATTTCGCGTAGACCGAGCGGTCGCTCGCCCAGGTCGGCCTGAATCAACATGCGCCACACCGTGGGTGGCGCGCAGAACGTGTTCACCTCGGCCCGGCGCAGCTGGTCGAGCAGGGCGGCGGCGTCGAAGCGGGCGTAGTTGTAGACGAATACGGTCGCCTCGGCCAGCCACGGGGTGAAGAAACAGCTCCAGGCGTGCTTGGCCCAGCCGGGCGCGCTGATGGCCAGATGCACGTCGCCGGGGCGGACGCCGATCCAGTACATGGTGCTCAAATGACCGACCGGGTAACTGATCTGGGAGTGCTGCACCATCTTCGGCTTGCTGGTGGTGCCGGAGGTGAAGTAGACCAGCAGCGGATCGGTCACCTCGGTGCCCGGGCGGAACGGGCCTGCCGACTCGACCGCCGCGGCGACGGCGTAGTCGTGCCAACCCGCGACGGGCTCGCCCACCACGATGCGGGTGTAGTCGCCGGGCACCTCGTCGAATTTTCCGGCGTCGCCGTGGTTGGCGATGACGAAACGCGCTCCGGCGCGCTCGATCCGGTCGCTCAGGTCGGCGGGGCCCAGCGCCCCGGTGGTGGGCATGATGACCGCGCCCAGCTTGGCCACCGCGAGCATGGCCTCCCACAATTCGACCTGATTGCCCAGCATGAGCATGACCCGATCGCCCTTGCCGACGCCCAGCCCGGCCAGCCAGGTGGCGACCCGGTCGGAGCGGGCGGCCATGTCGGCGAAGGTGACCCGCTGCTCGGAGCCGTCCTCCTCGACGATCCAGAGCGCGGGACGGTCATTGCCCGCGGCGATGACATCGAACCAGTCGGTAGCCCAGTTGAATTCGCCGGTGAGGCGGGGCCAGTCGAAATCGCGCAGGGCGGCGTCGTAGTCGGTGGCGAGGGCCAGCAGACCGTCGCGGGCGGCGCGGTAGCTCTCGGTATTGGTCGTCATTTGTTCTCCTCGATCAGCCGTGCGCCGATCTCGCGCATCTCGACCTTGCGGATCTTGCCGGTCACCGTCATCGGGAACTCCTCGACGAGGTGCACGTAGCGGGGAATCTTGAAGTGGGCGAGCTTGCCGGTGCAGTACACGCGCAGGCTCTCGGCGGTCAGAGGCACTGCGCCCGAGCGCATCCGGATCCAGGCCATCAGCTCCTCGCCGTACTTCTCGTCGGGCACGCCGATCACCTGGGCGTCGAGGATATCGGGATGGGTGTAGAGGAATTCCTCGATCTCGCGCGGGTAGATGTTCTCCCCGCCCCGGATGACCATGTCCTTGATCCGCCCGGTGATGGCGACATAGCCGTCGGCGTCCATGGTGGCCAGGTCCCCGGTGTGCATCCGGCGCGCGGCGTCGATGGCCTCCGCGGTCTTCTCCGGCTCGCCCCAGTAGCCGAGCATGACCGAATATCCGCGGGTGCACAGCTCACCGGCCTGCCCGCGCGGCACCGTCACCCCCGACACCGGGTCCACGATCTTGACCTCGATGTGCGGCCCGGCCCGCCCGACGGTGGCGGTGCGCTGCACCAGCGAATCGTCGGCGCGGGTCTGGGTGGAGACCGGGGAGGTCTCGGTCATGCCGTAGCAGATCGACACCTCCCGCATGCCCATGCGCTCGATGACCTGCTTCATGATCTGGGCTGGGCACGGCGACCCGGCCATGATGCCGGTGCGCAGTGAGGACAGGTCGTAGGCGTCGAATTCCGGCTCGGCCAGCTCGGCGATGAACATGGTGGGCACCCCGTAGAGCGAGGTGCAGCGCTCGGCCGCCACCGCCTCCAGGGTGGCGCGCGGATCGAAGGCCGGGGCCGGAATCACCATGGCGGCACCGTGACTGGTGGCGGCCAGATTCCCCATGACCATGCCGAAGCAGTGGTAGAAGGGCACCGGGATGCAGATGCGGTCCTGCTCGGTGTAGCCGCACAGCTCACCGACGAACCAGCCGTTGTTGAGGATATTGTGGTGGCTGAGCGTCGCGCCCTTGGGGAAACCCGTTGTGCCCGAGGTGTATTGGATATTGATCGGATCGTCGGTGGACAGCGCGGACCCCGCGGCCGCCAGCAGTTCCGGATCGGCGGCGCGGCCGGTGGTGAACAGCTCCCGCCATTGCGCGCCGTCGAGCAGCACGACCTGTTCCAGTTCGGGCACTCGGGCCGGACTTCCTCGATCATGCCCGCGTAGTCGGAGGTCTTGCACGCGGGCGCGGCGACCAGCAGCCGGATTCCGGCCTGGCGCAGCACATATCGCAGTTCGTGCGACCGGTAGGCCGGATTGATATTGACCAGGATCGCGCCGATCTTGGCCGTCGCGTACTGGGTCAGCGTCCACTGCGGGCAGTTCGGGGCCCAGATGCCCACCCGGTCGCCCTTGCCGATACCGGCCGCCAGCAGGCCCAGCGCCAGCGCGTCCACCTCGGCGGTGAACTCACGGTAGGTCCAGCGGATGCCCGTGGTGTAGTCGATCAGGGCCTCGCGATCGGGATGCGCGGCCGCGGTCCGATCCAGATTCGCGCCGATGGTGTCGCCCAGCAGGGGAGCGTTCCAGGTCCCGAAGGTGTAACTCACTGCGCTCTCGCTCACACCGGTAGGATCTACGTCACATTCACCCCCGACTACCCCCAAAAGGGGCTGCCCGATGACTTCCACCACCGATGGGCTGCTGCGCCCGAGCGACGGCGATGCGCTGCGCGCCGAGCTGCGCGGGCTCGCCGCCCTGTCCAAGCTGCCGGTCGTCTTCGGCGGGGAGGTGCACGCGGGGACGCTGGTGCTGAGCGAGTTCGTGGGCACCCGCACCAACGGCATGCGCGGATTGACCGTCGAGCACAATTCGGGGCTCGGCGGGTCGGCGGTGGCGTCGGGCAGGCCACGCTCGGTGGCCGACTATCGATCGGCGTCCACCATCACCCACCACTACGACGTCCCCGTGCTCGGTGAGGGGCTGCGCGCGGTGGTGGCGGTGCCGGTGGTAGTGAAGGGCGAGGCGCGGGCGGTGCTGTATGTGGCCAACCGGGATTCGGGCGTGATCGGGGATCGCATCGCCGAGGAGATGGTGCAGGCCGGGCGGCGGCTCGCGATGGAACTGGCCATTCGCGACGAGGTGGATCGGCGGCTGCGGCTGTCCTTCGCGCGCGAGGCCGTGTCGAGTGCGAATGCGGTTGTCACCGAACAGCTTCGGGATCTGCACGCGGAACTGCGGGGAATCACGCAGACGGTGTCGGATGCCGCGGCGCGCACGCGCCTGTGGGAAGTGGCCGAGAAGCTCGCGCGCCTGGTGTCGGGCGTCGCGGCCCCGGACGATGCGGTGACCCTCGCGCCCCGGGAATTGGACGTGCTCGCTCACGTCGCGCTGGGGTGTACGAATATCGAAGCCGCGCAGCGGCTTTCGGTGCGGCCGGAAACGGTGAAGAGCTACTTGCGAAGCGCCATGACCAAACTCGGCGCACATAACCGCCACGAGGCGGTCGTGCGAGCACGCCGCCTCGGGCTACTTCCTTAGGTCAGTCCGCTACCAGGTGGCGGATGGTCTCGCCGCCCTTGGCGTGGTGGAGTCGGCCGAATTTGCTGTCGAGCAGATGAGCCATGCTTTCCGCGGCTCCGAGATATGCCTCCTCGGCGGTTTCGGCGCGGTGGGTGACCGCTACCGGTGGCTGGCCCTTGGGCCTGGTTTCGAGGGAACACTTCTTGTCTTCGGAACCACCTTTGTGGCCGTTCACATCGGTGATGTGGGCTTCGACCCGGGTGAGGTGATCAGCGAATCGGTCCAGAATCGAAGCAATGGATTCGGTTGCTTCCTGGGCGACCGCGCCGCCGCCGACGTGCTTGTCGGCGAAGACCTGGATTTGCATGGCATCTCCAATCTCTCGGAATAGCCGAGAACTTGCTGACACCCTTGACCTTACCTACTCGAGGCTGAGAATGGCATGTGTGATTTATCCCGTCATCCGGCGGGAATTATCGGGTGGCCAGATCCAGGACCGTCAGCGCCAGGTGCTCGGCCGCCCGCGGGTGACCCAGCGCCCGCGCGGCGGCGGAAACGGCTGCGCGGGTCTCGGATTCGGTGAGCAGCTCGGTCAGCGCCGTCCGCAGGTTCTCGACGGTGGCGTCGTCGCCGACCAGGGCGCGGGCGGCATTGTGGTCGGCCAGGATGCGCGCATTGCGGATCTGCTCGCCGCCCACCGAGTGCGGGTAGGGGATCAGTACCGAGGGCTTGCCGAGGGTGGTGAGTTCGGCGAGAGTGCCCGCGCCGGAACGGGATACGACCACATCGGTGAGCGCCAGCACGTCGGGGAGTTCGGGACCGATGAACTCGCGCACCAGGTATCGGCCGCGCACGTCCGCGGGGAGGGTGGCGGCGAAGTCTCGCACCTTCTCGTAGGAGAGCCGCCCGCACTGGTGAATCACGTTGGCGGAGTTGAGGAGTTCGGGCATCAGCGCCTGGATCAGATCGTTGATCTGCACCGCGCCCTGCGCGCCGCCGGTGATGTAGACGGTCGGCAGGCCGGGGGCGTAGCCGTCCCAGTCGAGGGCCTTGACCGCGGCGGCCGCGTCACCGGTCGTCAGGGCGGGCCGGATCGGGTTGCCGGTGACCAGGGCCCGGTCCCGGATCCGGGCGGGCAGCAGGGCGACCGAGGCGTCGGAGCTGAGCGCGATGCGGTCGGCCATCCGAGCCAGCAGCAGGTTGGCCTTGCCGATGCCGGTGGTCTGCTCGTGGATCACCAGCGGCCGCCGGCGCAGCGCGGCGGCCATGCCGATCGGGGCGCATACGTAGCCGCCGGTGCACAGCACCGCGTCCGGGCGGAATCGGCGCACCACGCCCTGGGCGGTGAGGACGCTGACGGGGACCCGCAGGGCATCGCGAGCATTGTCCTTATTGAGCATTTTGAGTGGATTGCGGTCGCGCCGTAGCTTTCCGGCCCGGATGCCGGTGAATTCGATGTCGTTCTCGGCCGCCACCCGCTGTTCCAGGCTGTCGGGGACGCCGACCCAGAGCACCTCGGCGCTCGCCCCGGCCTCGGCGGCCAGATCGCGCAGCGCCCGCACGGCGGCCACCGCCGGATAGGTGTGCCCGCCGGTGCCGCCACCGGCGACGATCACCCGGACCCGGCCACGGTCGCCCAGGCGCTGCAGAATCGGGGCGCGGTCGGCGGCGGGGTTCGGCATGGACGATCCTCCAGGTGGTTCGGCGGGTGCGGGTGGGACAGCGCCCAGGCTATCTCGGACCGCGGCATTCGGACCGGTCCGGGAGGCATCGGCGGGGTAGTCGGAATAGTGAGGTATGGCGAGACTGCGACCGGGCGCACCGATGATCCGCCGGCGCTGGCGAATTGCGTGATATGCCGTAATTGGTCAATAGATTCGACCGGACGGTTCTTATTGTGCGGCAATATCTTTCCGTGATGTAAACTCG
>NZ_BJWY01000199.1 GCF_007990715.1 Nocardia seriolae NBRC 15557
GTACTAAGACCATGGCGGCACAGCTGCGTCATTTGGCGACCATGCCGCCCAACGTGCTGGTCCAGATTCTGCCTGCCACAGCAGGCTTTCCGCTCGGAGTGTCCCCCGGACCATTCACGATTCTGGATTTCGAGACGGACGAAGATGGCGAGCCCGTCGAGCCGACGGTGATTTATGTCGAGAGCTACGCCGGAGACTTGTACCTTGAAGGCACGAACAGCGTGACGTTGTATCGACAGGCGCACACGACTATTCGCGCCGCCGCGCTCGACGCGGCCGACAGCAGAAACATGCTGCGACGACTTGCCAAGGAGTTCGCGCCGTGAAAAACGATCTGTCCCAGGCCAACTGGTTCAAGAGCAGCCGAAGTGCGGGTGGAAAGGACTGTGTCGAGGTCGCTTTCCTAGGCCGGGGCGACATCGGTGTCCGGGACTCCGAGGACCGGGGCGGTCCCGCGCTCGTGTTTTCCGGTGAGCAGTGGGACCGCTTCTTGGCCAGTGGGGTTTGGAAACGCTGACCTCTCAGGCCGAGATCGACAGGCCCTCGAGGATGGTGGTGGGGGCGGTGCCGTCGCTGTCGGTGCGGGTGGTGATGGTGAGTTGGACCAGGTACTGGCCGTTTTCGGATTCGACGATGATGTAGCGGTTGTAGGCCCAGAGGGTGAGGGGGGCTACGTCGTAGGTGCCGGTGATGCCGGCGGAGGGGTAGCCCTCGAAGTCTTCGGTGTCGGAGTCGAGGTCTTGCCAGCCGGGGAGTTGGCGGGCGTCGTCGAAGGCGTGGGAGAGGAGTTCTCGGGCGTCGATGGCGGGAGAGAAGGTGGCCACCAACAGGACTGCGTTGTCGGCCCAGCCGTTGACCGGGGGTTGGGTCCAGACGCCGTAGGAGCCGGGGAACATGCCGGGCGGGACCTGCTGCCAGCCTTCGGGGACGCCTACGGAGACCTTGGGGGCGCCGGGGGCCGCGGGGTCGACCGGGGTGGCCTGGATCTGGGAGGCGGCCAGGTATTCGGCGATGGTGGTCAACGGGACTCCTCGACAGGGGCGGCGATGGTCACAGGGACGGCGATGGTCAACCGATATTCAACACGGAGCCGCCCGGATCGAGTGATCCGGGCGGCTCTTGGGTGGTGTCGGGTTCGGGTCATCCCTGGAACCGGCGCAGGCGCAGGCTGTTGCTGACCACGAACACGCTGGACAGCGCCATGGCCGCACCGGCGAGCATCGGGTTCAACAGGCCCGCGGCGGCCAGCGGGATGGCGGCGACGTTGTAGCCGAAGGCCCAGAACAGGTTGCCCTTGATGGTGCGCAGGGTGGCGCGGGACAGCTTGATCGAGGTGGGGACGGCGCGCAGGTCGTCGCGGACCAGGGTGAGGTCGGCGGCCTCGATGGCGACGTCGGTGCCGGTGCCCATGGCCAGGCCCAGGTCGGCCTGGGCCAGGGCGGCCGCGTCGTTGACGCCGTCGCCGACCATGGCGACCACCTTGCCCTCGTCCTGGAGCTTCTTGATCACGTCCAGCTTGTCGCTGGGCAGCACCTCGGCGATGACCTCGTCGATGCCGACCTGATCCGCGACGGTGCGAGCCGTGGCCGCATTGTCGCCGGTCAGCAGGACGGGGGTGAGGCCCAGGGCCTTCATCTCCGAGATCGCCTGGGCGCTGGTGGGTTTCACCGCGTCGGCGATGACCAGCACGCCGCGCGCCTGACCGTCCCAGGCCACCACGATGGCGGTCTTACCGGCTCGCTCGGCCCGGATCTTGGCGTCGGCCAGGGACTCCGGCAGCGTGATGGACCAATCCTCCAGCAGCTCGGTGCGTCCGATGACCACCGTGCGCTCGCCGACCAGACCCTGCACGCCCTTGCCGCCGTGGCTGACGAACTGCTCCACCTGCTCGGTGTCGAGTCCGCGTTCGGCCACGCCGTTCACCACGGCCCTGGCGACCGGGTGCTCGGAGCCGTGCTCGACCGCCGCGGCGACCGACAGCAGCTCGTCGGTATCGACGCCCGCGGCCGGAATCGCCTCCGCCAGAGTCATCTTGCCGGTGGTGACCGTGCCGGTCTTGTCCAGCACGACCGTGTCGATCCGCCGGGTCGACTCCAGCACCTGCGGGCCCTTGATCAGGACG
Source organism: Nocardia seriolae NBRC 15557 (assembly GCF_007990715.1). Taxonomy (GTDB): domain Bacteria; phylum Actinomycetota; class Actinomycetes; order Mycobacteriales; family Mycobacteriaceae; genus Nocardia; species Nocardia seriolae. The sequence goes on from NZ_BJWY01000199.1 coordinate 2,123, forward strand.
CCCAGCTGCGCGCCGCGGCCGGTGCCCACCAGCAGTGCGGTGGGAGTGGCCAAGCCGAGGGCGCACGGGCAGGCGATGATCAGGACGGCCACGGCCGCGCCGAAGGCGGTGGAGACCGCCGCGTCGGTGCCGAGCCAGAAGCCCAGGGCGGCAACGGCGATGGCGATGACGATCGGGACGAACACGCCCGCCACCTGGTCGGCCAGGCGCTGCACGGGAGCTTTGCCGTTCTGCGCCTCCTCGACCAGTGAAGCCATCTGCGCCAGTTGGGTATCCGCGCCGATCCGGGTGGCGCGCACGGTCAGCAGACCGCCCGCGTTCACGGTCGCGCCGACCACCTGATCGCCGGGGCCGACCTCGACGGGGACGGATTCGCCGGTCAGCATGCTCATGTCGAGCGCCGAATTGCCGTTCACCACAACGCCGTCGGTGGCGATCTTCTCGCCGGGGCGGACCAGGAACTCCTCGCCGACCCGCAGATCGCCGATGGGGATCCGGGTTTCGACACCGCCCCGCAGCACCGCGACATCCTTCGCGCCCAGCTCCAGCAGGGCACGCAGCGCGGATCCGGCCTTCTCCTTCGAGCGGACCTCGAAGTAGCGGCCCGCCAGAATCGCCGTGACCAGGGTCGCCGCGACCTCGAAGTACAGTGCCGAGGACGAATCACCGCGCTCGATGGCGAAACTGAACGGGTGCTTCATGCCGGGCATCCCGGCATTGCCCCAGAACAGCGCGTAGAACGACCAGCCGAACGCCGCGATGGTGCCCAGCGAGATCAGCGTGTCCATGGTGGCCGCGCCGTGCTTGGCGTTCACCCAGGCGGCCCGGTGGAACTGGGACGCGCTCCAGAACACGATGGGCGCGGTCAGCGTCAGCGAGAGCCACTGCCAGTTGGTGAACTGCAACGCCGGAGCCATACCCATGGCGACCACGGGCACGGCCAGCGCCAGCGTCACCAACAGCTTGTGGCGCAAACGATCTGCGGGAGACGGTCCCGAATCAGCCTCGGCCGACTCGGTTTTCACCGGTTCGGTGTGGTGCACCGCCGCCGTGTAGCCGGTATCGACCACCTTGGCGATCAGATCGTCCGGCGTCACCGACTCCGGGAAGCTGACCTTCGCCTTCTCGGTGGCGTAGTTGACGGAGGCGACCACGCCGTCCATCCGATTGAGCTTCTTCTCGATCCGCGACGCACAGGAGGCGCAGGTCATCCCGCCGATATCGAGTTCGATCGAACGCCCGGGTGCCCGATTCTCGTCGAAATTGACCGGGGCGCTCATGAGTGACCTCCTTCGTGGTGGGCGGGCGCATCCGAATCGGCTGCGGCGGTGGCTGTTTGGGTGAACTCCGCGGTGTGCACCGCGCCGCCGTGCTGGAAGTCCAGGTACAGGCGGTAATTGCCGTCGCTCGGGGCTTGCGCGGCGAAGACGACATCGGGGCCGGGTGCGGTCTTGCCGACCTCGCCCTCGGGGTGGACGTGCAGGTAGGCCAGGTCCGTGGCCCGCAGTGCTACCAGGTGAGCGTACGCGCCCAGGTAGGGCTGTAGATCGGTCACGGGCTTGCCGTCGCGGGTGACTTCGAAGGTCAGTTCACTGCCCGCGGTGGTCAGGTCGCCTTTCAGGGTGACCTGGTAGCCGTCCACGTTCGCGGTCCGCGAGACCGGCGGGAGCGGCTTGTCGGTGACATTGCCCGCGACCGCGACGGTCCGGCTCAGGACGATTTCGCCGGGGCCGCCGACGGGGGAGAAGTCGGCGAAGACCCGGTAGCTGCCAGGCGCGGCCCACTTCCAGTCGATGGACCAGGTGCCGTCCGGTGCTTTGGCCGGGTGCACGTGCCGGAACTGGCTGGCGTCGGTGCGGACCACGATCAGGTGCAGGTCCTTGTCGTGGAGGTTGTTGTACTGGGTGACGGTGCCCTGCGGTCCGGTGATCCGGAATTGCAGTGCGCCTTGCTGATTGGGGGTGGCGGGGGCGGTGACCTCGCCGAGGGTGTAGCCGGAGAGGCTGTCGGTGAGTCCCGTCGCCGCCGCGGTCTCATGCTGACCGTGGTCGGGGGTCGCGGGCCCGGAGGCCGCGCCGGATCGGTCCCCTACCAGGGAACCGATGCCGAGCGCGGCTCCGAACAAGACGACCAGTCCGCCGCCGAAGGCGGCGAACCTCAGTCGATCGTTCACACCGCCACCTCGTAGCCGGCCTCGTCGACGGCGGCCACCACATCGGCGTCGGCGAGCGGGGCGTCGGACTCGACCTTGACCAGGCCGGTGGCGAGATCCACGTCCACGCTGGTGACGCCGTCGATCTTGCCGATCTCCTTCTGCACCGAGCCGACGCAGTGGCCACAGGTCATGCCGGTGACGGTGTAGGTGCTGGTGGCCATGGCGGTCTCCTCGGTTCGTAAGTTCGTAGATCCATACGGTGTGGGGGTATCCCCGACACCCGGAAACATACCCCCCATGGGTACCTTGCGCAAGTACTCGAACGAGAAATCTGTCGACTAGGCTGTGCGCGTGCTCTCAGTTGTGTCCAGCCCCGTCGTCGTGCGCGCGCCCGCGAAGGTGAACCTGCACCTCGGGGTCGGTGACCTGCGCGAGGACGGCTACCACGACCTCACCACCGTGTTCCAGGCGTTGTCCCTGAGCGACGACGTCCAGATCGCGCCGTCCGCGGCGCTCCGGGTGAAGGTCACCGGCGAGGGGGCCGAGGAGGTGCCCACCGATCGCGGGAACCTGGTGTGGCAGGCCGCGGTCAAGCTGGCCGACCTGGGCGGACGCGCGCCGCTGGTGGAATTCGCCATCAGCAAGGGCATTCCGGTGGCGGGCGGCATGGCCGGGGGCAGCGCGGATGCCGCGGCGGCACTGGTCGGGCTGAACGACCTGTGGGAACTCGGCCTCGGACGGACCGAATTGTCCGAAATAGCAGCCGAACTCGGCAGCGACGTCCCGTTCTCGCTGCACGGTGGCACCGCCCTGGGACGCGGCCGCGGTGAGAAACTGCTGCCCGTTTTGTCCCGCAACACCTTTCACTGGGTCCTGGCGCTGGCCAAGGACGGCCTGTCCACCCCGGCCGTCTTCCGCGAACTCGACCGCCTGCGCGAAGTCGGCGACCCGCCGCGCCTGGACAGCCCGGAGGAACTGCTGCAAGCCCTGGCCTCCGGCGAGGCCAAACAGCTCGCCCCGCTGCTCGGCAACGATCTCCAGGCCGCCGCGCTCTCCCTGAAACCCGATCTCCGCCGCACCCTGCGCGCCGGCGTCACCTCCGGAGCCCTCGCGGGCATCGTCTCCGGCTCCGGCCCGACCTGCGCGTTTCTGTGCGAGAACGAGGAGGCCACGGTCACCGTCGCCGCCGAGCTCGCGGGCGCGGGGGTGTGCCGCAGCGTGCGGACCGCGTACGGCCCGGTGCCGGGCGCGCGGCGCATTACTGGCGACAACTGATTTCGCAACCGCGGGGGTGACTCGTCGGGGACGGGCTGAGTCTCCCCGCACGCGACCGCCGGTCCGCAACGGCCGGTGAGTAGGCTCTTTCATTTCGGCATGAAGACTCGGAGAGGCGGCACTGTTCCGTGGCCAACCTGATCAACCTGGAAGCGGTCAACAAGAGCTTCGGCATCGCGCCTCTGCTCGACAACGTCTCTCTCGGGGTTCAGGAGGGGGAACGGATCGGTGTCGTCGGTCTCAACGGTGGCGGTAAGACGACGCTGCTCGAGGTGCTGACCGGAATCGAAGAGCCCGACTCGGGGCGGGTGAGCCGTCGCAGTGACGTGCGCATGGCGGTCGTGACCCAGCGCGGTGTCCTGCCCGAGGGCGCGACCGTCGGTGAGGTCGTGCTCGCGGGGCTGGCCGAGGACCAGCGCACCGACGGTGTGGCCGAGCACGAATGGGCCTCGAACCCGCGCATCCGTTCCGTCGTCGAGGGCATCGGCATTGCCGACCTCGGCATGGACACCCCGGTCGCCACCCTCTCCGGTGGCGAGCGCCGCCGCACCGCGCTGGCCGCCGCCCTCGTCCGCGACCTGGACCTGCTCGTGCTCGACGAGCCCACCAACCACCTCGATGTCGAGGGCGTGCAGTGGCTGGCCGAGCACCTGCTGACCCGGCGCAGCGCGCTGGTCGTCGTTACCCACGACCGCTGGTTCCTCGACACCGTGGCCACCCGCACCTGGGAAGTCCAGGGCGGCAAGGTCGAGACCTACGACGGCGGCTACAACGACTGGATCTTCGCCCGCGCCGAGCGCGTCCGCCAGGCCGACGCCAGCGAGGCCCGCCGCCAGAACCTGGCCCGCAAGGAACTCGCCTGGCTGCGCCGCGGCGCGCCCGCGCGCACCTCGAAGCCGCGCTATCGCATCGAGGCCGCCGAGGCGCTCATCGCCAATGTCCCGGCCCCGCGCGACACCGTCGAGCTGGCCTCCTTCGCGCGAAAGCGGCTGGGCCGCGTGGTGATCGAGCTCGAGGACGCCACCCTCGCCACCCCGGACGGCCGGGAGCTGGTGACCGACCTGACCTGGCGGCTCGCGCCGGGCGAGCGGGTCGGCCTGGTCGGCGTGAACGGCTCCGGCAAGACCACCCTCTTACGCGCGCTCGCGGGTGACGCGGAGTTGAAGTCCGGCAAGCGGGTTCAGGGGCAGACCGTCAAGATCGGCTGGCTGCGCCAGGAACTCGACGATCTGCCGCTGAACATGCGTGTGCTGGAGGCCGTCCAGGACGTGGCCCAGCGAATGATGCTGGGCGACAAGGAGATCTCCGCAGGTCAGCTCGCCGAGCGCCTCGGGTTCACCCCGGCCAAGCAGCGCACCCCGGTCGGCGACCTCTCCGGTGGTGAGCGCCGCCGCCTGCAGCTGACCCGAATCCTCATGGCCGAGCCCAATGTGCTGCTGCTCGACGAGCCCACCAACGACCTCGACATCGACACCCTGCAACAGCTCGAGGACATGCTGGACGGCTGGGCTGGCACCATGGTCGTGATCTCCCACGACCGCTACCTGATCGAGCGCATCTGCGACTCCACCTGGGCCCTGTTCGGCGACCGCAAGCTCACCAACCTGCCGGGCGGCATCGACGAGTACCTGCGCAAGCGCGCCGCGGCCACCGCGCCCCCGGCCAAGGCGACGGCTCCGGCCGCCTCGAATTCCGCTGCCCCGGCGACGGATTCGGCCGCCTACCGTGCCGCGCGCAAGGAACTGGCCAAGCTGGAACGTGCGTTGGAGAAGCTCACCGACCGCGAGGAGAAGCTGCACACGGCCCTGGCCGAAGCCGCCACGAACCCGGACAAGCTGGTGACGCTGGGCGCCGAGCTGAAGCAGGTTCAGACCGAAAAGGAAGCCACCGAAGAGCGCTGGCTCGAATTGGCCGACAACGCCTGAGCTATCCGTGCTGTTCGAGCACCTGCGGGTCGAGTGCGGGCACCGGCAGGCAGGTGCGCACGAAACCCGCACCGAACGAACTCAATTCGATGGTGCGGTACAGCACCTTGGTGCCGAAGCCCGCGCGCTTGAGCAGCCGCCGCACCTCGGGCATGGCCTCGAGCAGCTGGTAGCGGTTGGGGTTGCCGAGCGCTTCGCGGGTGAGGTGGATCAGGCCGAGGCGGTCGAGATTGGCCAGGTACTCGGCGATCCGGTTCGGGTAGCGCAGGGCCGCGTCCTCGCCGAGGAGGTTGAAAGTGCCTCGGTAGGCGGTTCTTCCGGTCTTCACCTCCACCGCGGGCTGCGGGCCGTCCAGGTAGAGATGCCGCACGATGCGGGCCTCGTCCGGCGTGATCTCACCCAGGATGCGCGAGTACGCGGTGTGGTGGTGATTGTCGTCGTCGGCGTGGAAATCCGCGGAGCGGCGTAGCAATTCGGCCCCGCGGGCGCGAAGGACGCTGGTGGGGCTGTGTTCCGCAGCGTCCTCGGCCTGGTCGGGCGGGGTGACGCCCAGCGCCTGGCGCACCGAATGCCGCACCTGCGCACCGGCTTCGGAGAGGATCGCGCGCGGCGGCTGCCCGGCCATGCTGCCGCGCAGCACCACCGAGGTCACGCCCAGCGCGGTGTGCAGGCTCCAGAAGCCGGCCTCCACCGCGGCGGAGACGGCCACGGCGACAACACCTGCCGTCGCGCGCACCGGTCCGGCAGCGTGTTTCTCGTTCGGGGACACCGGCACCGGCAGCGGAGCGGGCTCCCGAACAGCTAGTGTCG
>NZ_BJWY01000200.1 GCF_007990715.1 Nocardia seriolae NBRC 15557
GATGTCCACTCGCCAGGGGGAACCTCAAACGGCCACAAGCGTGGTATCGATGGCCTTGAACGACAGCCCAATCCGACGGCAGAGCGTTGTACCGACAGTCGTCGCGACCGCGCTGATCAGCGCACACACCGCCAGGATGTTGATGTAGGAGCCCCACGCGGCGCTGCGGAATATGAGCCCGGGAATCAGCAGAAGCGCACTGACGACCGCCAATTGGATCTGACTTGTACGGATGTCACCCCAGCGCATTGCCGGAACCCTTCTCGGGCGACCGCGTCTGCGTGACCGTCAGCGCTAACCGCCGCTCCCACCCCTCTCGGATCGCCACCGCGACAAGAATTACCACCAGAGCCGGGATGGGTTCGAGGTAGAAGTTCCAGTGTCCGCGCGGCAGTGCGCACCAGATCAACGTCGCCGCTATGAACGGCACTGCCACGGTTATGATTCCGGCGACCAGCCGCTGGGCGGCCACTGCTTCTGTGAGTGCCGCCAGTACCAGCAGACAGAACCCGATCAGGGATATCGCGCCCAACTGGTCGAATCCGTTCGACGGCAGGTAGTCGGCATACCGTCGGGGCTGGTCCGCAATGGGTGTGTAGGCGACCCAACCGAACGGTCCTTCTTCGCCGCTGCTTAACCAGGTGACGCCCCCTTTGAGCATGGCGGCGACGACGAAGACCCACCAGGCGGAATGACCTGCGATCTGCGCCGAACGGAACACCTGATTTCGGGTCATGCACTGGAACGTAGAGCAGGCGCACCCTGCCTGCCGCTCTGAGCGCAACGACGCGCCGTCCAGCCGTTATCTGGGCTGCTGACCGTGGGCTCAGGTGACGAGAATCTGACAAGGAATGCCGGTCGATGGCGAATTTCGGTCACGGCCGACGCGGCGTTGTGACGTAAGACAGTCTGTCTTACGCTGGTTGGTATGGCTGACACGATCACGATCCGCACCGATGTCGAGACCGAACATGCGCTAGAAGTGCTGACCAGGGACGGGGTCAGCCGATCGGCCGCGATTCGGGCGGCCGTGCTGGCGGCGGCCGAGCGCAAGGAACGACTGGCCGATATGCAGTTGGCCGTGCTCGCGATGCCGCTCGGTGAGGCGGACGGAGTGAACCTCGCCGAAGAGATCGCCCGCGAAAGGAGTGGCGACCTGTGATCTATCTGGATTCCGCGGCGGTCGTGAAGCTTGCCCACCGAGAGGCCGAGTCGGATGCGCTGCGTGGGTGGCTGGCCGACCGCAGGGGTACACCGTGGGTCAGTTCGACGCTGATCGAGGTGGAAGCGTTCCGAGCGGTGGCCCGCCATTCCCCCGAAGCGGTCTCCCGCCTGGCCAGCGTGCTCGCACTGGTGGACACGATAGAGATGGGTGCGCGCGTCCGCAGCCTCGCCCGCGCTGTCCTGCCGGTCACCGTCCGGTCCCTGGATGCTGTGCATCTGGCAACGGCGCTCACCCTGGGCGCAGACCTGACGGCGTTTGTCACCTACGACAAACGGCTGGCCGACGCCGCGCGATCGGCCGGCCTGACCGTGGAGGCTCCCGAGCAAATTTCCGGACCGGGACTCGGCCATTCCCGTGGTTGACACGAAAAACGCCATACGTCGATGTCGGTGCGCTCGCGGGTGTTTCGTCAGGGTGGACGATCATCGCGGGTGGTGTTTGAGGGGCAGAATGGGGCGCGGGGATCGGCGACGGAGGAGCCGCTTATGGGCCGGGCGGTTCGTATCGGAGTTCAGTTGCAGCCACAGCATGCGCCCGACTACGGGCTGATTCGGGATGCTGTGCGGCGGTGTGAGGATGCCGGGGTCGATGTTGTGTTCAACTGGGATCACTTCTATCCGCTGTACGGGGACCCCGAAGGCGCGCATTTCGAGTGCTGGACGATGCTGGGGGCGATTGCCGAGCAGACCGAGCGGGTGGAGATCGGGGCGCTGGTGACCGGGGGTGGGTATCGGAATCCGGATCTGCTTGCGGATATGGCGCGGACGGTGGACCACATCAGCAATGGGCGGTTGATTTTGGGGATCGGGGCGGGGTGGTTTCGGAAGGATTATGACCGGTATGGGTATGAGTTCGGTACGGCTGGAAGCCGTTTGGCGGGGTTGAAGGAGGCGATGGGTCGGATTGCTGATCGGCTGGGCAAGTTGAATCCGCAGCCGGTGCGGGACATTCCGATTCTGATCGGTGGCGGTGGTGAGAAGAAGACGCTGCGGTTGGTCGCGCAGTATGCCGATATCTGGCACAGCTTCTCCGATATCGAGGTGCTGCAGCGCAAGATCGGGATTCTGGGGGAGCACTGCGCGGAGGTTGGGACCGATGCGTCGGCTATCGCGAAGTCGGTGGCCTGGCCGGGGATCGATCAGGCTGCGGGCTACGCGGACGTCGGGGTGAGCTTGTTCACCGTGAGTTCGGGGGGACCGGACTACGACATGAGCCGGATTCTGGAGGCCGTTGCCTGGCGGGATCGGCGCAACGAAGGCTGAACTGTGATTTCCGCCGGATCGGCGTGAGGGTAACTCTGGATTAGCAAATCTGCCCTACTAGGGTGATTTGCCATGGTTTCCTTGCGCCCGGGCGCGCCCCGACGCCGTCGGCCGAGCCGTCTGCTGGCAATCGCCGGAGTATTGCTGGTCGGCCTGGTCGGAACAGTGACGTTGGGACCGGGCGGTGCCGCGGCCGACGACCGCGACAAGTGCTCACCGGCGGGGCTCGCCGCCGCCAGCGCCGCGCCGAGCAATCTGGCGGCCGGGCAGCAAGGGGAGTCGGCGGACCGGTTCACCACCGCGACGACCGAACCGCTGGACCGGATCGATATCGGCAAGCTCGGCCTCATCACGCCCGGCAAGCTGACCGTGGGGACGATCTCGGATGCGCCGCCGAGCATCTGCGTGAACTCCAAGGGTGTTTTCACCGGGATGGACAACGAGCTGCTGCGGGCGATCGGCGCGAAGCTCGGTCTGCAGGTCGAATTCGTCGGGACCGAATTCTCCAGCCTGCTGGCCCAGGTCGCGAACGGCCGGTTCGATGTCGGGTCCTCGAACATCACCACCACCGATGATCGGCGGCAGCTGGTCGGGTTCACCAACGGCTACGACTTCGGGTATTTCTCGCTGGTGGTTCCGAACGGCAGTGGCATCAAGGGCTTTTCGGATCTGCATCGCGGCAACCGGATCGGCGTGGTGCAGGGCACCGTGCAGGACGAGTACGTGGTCAACGAACTGCATTTGGATCCGGTGAAATTCCCGGACTACAACACCGCCTACGCCAATTTGAAGACCGGGCAGATCGACGCCTGGGTAGCGCCATCGGCGCAGGCCATCGGCGCGATTCAGCCCGGCGACGGCACCTCGATCGTGCAGAACACCTTCAGCCTGAGCAACTTCGTGGGCTACGCGGTACGCAAGGGCAACCAACCACTCACCGACGCCCTCAATGCCGGGCTGGACGCGGTGATCAAGGATGGCACCTATCTGAAGCTGTACGAGGACTGGGTGCCGCGGCAGCCGCCTCCGGGCTGGAAGCCGGGGTCGAAAACGGTCGCGGCACCGGACTGGCCGGACTTCGCGCGGATCGCCGCCGAGCACGCGGGCGACAGGCCCGACAACAGCTCGGTCGCGCCGAAATCCACGCTGCGGCAGCTGAAGGACACGTTCTTCGACTGGTCGTTGTACCGCAAGGCGTTTCCCGACCTGATCAAGACGGGCCTGCCCAATACCCTGATCCTGGCGCTGGTTTCGGGTGTGCTCGGCACCCTGATCGGCATGCTGCTCGCGGTGGCCGGTATTTCCCGCACCCGCTGGTTGCGCTGGCCCGCACGGGTTTACACCGATATCTTCCGTGGCCTGCCCGCCGTGGTGATCATCCTGATCATCGGGCTGGGCGTTGGGCCGGTGGTCAAGAACATCACCGGCAACAACCCGTATTGGCTGGGCGCGGTGGCGCTGGGGCTGCTGGCCTCGGCCTATATCGGTGAGATCTTCCGCTCCGGCATCCAGTCGGTGGAGGCCGGGCAGTTGGAGGCGGCGCGCGCCATCGGGTTCGGGTATCGGCAGGCCATGACGCTGGTGGTGATCCCGCAGGGCGTGCGGCGGGTGCTGCCCGCGCTGATGAACCAGTTCATCGCGCTGATCAAGGATTCGTCGCTGATCTACTTCCTGGGCCTGCTGGCCACCCAGCGGGAACTGTTCGCGGTGGGCCGGGATCTCAACGCGCAGACCGGGAATCTGTCGCCGCTGGTGGCGGCGGGCCTGATGTACCTGCTGCTGACGGTGCCGCTCACGCACCTGGTCAACTACATCGACAAGCGCATGCGCGACGGCCGTCCGCAGACGCCGACCGACCCGGTCGAACAGGCCGTCATCACCGAAGGGCGTGGAGCATGAGTGCCTCCCTGACCGGCACCGGCCTGCGATTGACGCTGGGCCACAACGAGATTCTGCGCGGCGTGGACGTGCACGTGGACGCGGGCAAGACCACCACGGTGATCGGCCCGTCCGGCTCCGGCAAGTCCACCCTGCTGCGGGTGCTCAACCGGCTGCACGAGCCCGATTCCGGCGACATCCTGCTGGACGGCAAATCGGTGCTCGCCGAGAACCCGGACCGGCTGCGGCAGCGCATCGGCATGGTGTTCCAGCACTTCAACCTGTTCCCGCACCGGACGGTGGCCGACAATGTCGCGCTCGGGCCGCGCAAACTGCACGGCCTGTCCAAGGAACAGGCGCGCACCCTGGCGGTGCAGCAACTCGAGGCCGTCGGCCTGGCCGGGAAGGCCGATGCGCGCCCGGCCAATCTGTCCGGTGGTCAGCAGCAGCGGGTGGCCATCGCACGGGCGCTGGCCATGAGGCCGGACATCATGTTCTTCGACGAGGCCACCTCGGCCCTGGATCCGGAGCTGGTCAAGGGCGTCCTCGCGCTCATGTCGGAGCTCGCGCGGGGCGGTATGTCGATGATCGTGGTGACCCACGAAATGAGCTTCGCCCGTTCGGTTTCGGATCGGGTGGTGTTCATGGATCACGGCCGGGTGGTCGAAACCGGCACGCCGGAGCAGATTTTCGAGAACGCCGAAACCCCGCGTCTGCGGCAGTTCCTGTCCCAGGTCCTCTAACTGCTGCCGCGCCCGCTACCGGCGAAGGGGAAATTGGCGTAACCGGCGAAATCGCCCTGCGCACCGCTGTAGACATTGAGGTCCACGCCCGCGGCGATGCCATTGATGGAGCCGGAGTCGGTGGTCTGCCAGAAGGTCCAATTGGGCCAGCCGCCGGGCACTTCGGGCTGGTCGTTGCCGCGGTAGTCCGCGATCCACAGCGGATACGAGGTGAACTGGTTGGTATCGGCCATGGCGGTGCGCCAGAAGCGCGGATAGGTGTAGATGACCGGTCGCCGACCGGTCAGGGCCTGCACGGTATCGAGGTAGCGGTGGGTCCAGTCGATCAGCGCGTCGGGCGGCAGCCCGCCGGAATCCTCGATGTCGAGCACCGGCGGCAGATCCAGCGGCCCGTTCTGGCCCAGCACCACGGCCGCGTAGTACGCCGCCTGTAGCTCGGGCGGCAGGTTGGGGCGCGCGAAATGGTATGTGCCGCGGGCGACTCCGGCCACCCGCATGGCCAGACTGTCCTGCACGAAGAAGGGGTTCATGTAGCTGAGCCCCTCGGTGGCTTTGAGCATGGCGAACTGGTACCCGGCCGCGCGCACGCCGAACCAGTTGATGCCGCTGCCTCCCGGGTGCTGGTAGGAGGCCACGTCGGGCCCCTCGATATCGGCGGCGGCCACCCCGGCTGGGGTTGCCATCAGAATGCCAGTTGTCGCGAAAACGGCCGCTTTCATCAGGCTTCGTCCGGTCATGCCCCAAAACGCTAGGCCGACAGGTTGCTATAGCCCTGAAAGCTGGGCTGTGATGTTCGCCAATTGTTAGCTCATCCCAGCCAGTCCAATACCGAGGCGGCCGTCCACGACTGCTGCATGCTGCCCAGCGGCAGCCCGGTGAAGGGCTCGTAGTACTCGGCGAAACTGCCGTCGCTGGCTTGGCGCAGCCCCTCGGCGCGCAGCATGAACGAGCGTTCCGCCCAGCCCCGGCGGGCGAAGACCCAGGAGAACAGCCAGCTGATCACGGGCCACACCGGCCCGCGCCAGTACTCGCGCGGGCGGAAGTCCTTGGACACCGGGGAGGTCGAGGGCGGCAGCGCGTAGCGCAGGTCCGGATGCCCGCACCAGCGCGGGCCCTCGAACAGCCGTAGCAGCCGCCGCTCGGCGTCGCGGGGCAGCCCGCCCGACAGCAGCGGCGCGAAGCAGGCCAGGGTCTCGGTCTCGATCCATTTGTCCGCGCGCACATCGAAATCCCGGGCCACGCCCGAGCGCGGGTCGGTGGTGGCGACCACGCCCGCGCGGAAGTAGTCGGCCCACTCGTAGAGTTCGCGCACATCCGCGTGCGGCTGCTTGTAGTCCTCGCCGATATTGGCCAGCACATCGCAGGCCAGCGCGAAGATGGCGGTCACGAACACGTCCTCGACGGCGAAGCTCATGGTCGAGGCCAGCTGGTAGTCGTCGTAGCCGCAGCGGCGCATCTGCTCGACCAGCCACAGGTAGCGGTCGTATTCGCGATCCGAGGGCCGCTGCGTGGGGTCGCCCACCACCTGGGTGTCGGCGCGCTGGTAGGGCGGCAGGTCCGGGCCCGGAATCACGTTCTCGTAGGCGCGGTCCCAGCGCGGCGAGTTGTCCATGCCCGATTCCCAGCCGTGGTACAGGGTGATGCGCCCGTGCTGCTTGGGGTCGCGGGCGTAGGCCAGCCAGCGGTGCCAGCGCATCAGGTCGGGCCAGCGGCGGTGCAGGAAGTCCTCGGCGACCGCGCGGGTGGAGCGGCCATGGCGGCGGGAGTGGTCCAGAATCCGTTGCACCGCAATGGCATGCACGGGCGGCTGGGTGATGCCGGAGGTGTCCGGGCCGTCGGGGGCGTCGGCCGCCAGGCGGCGGCACTCCCAGCGGGCCGGGCCCGGGAAGTACCCGTCCACGCCGTTGGCGAAGACGATGTGCGGAATCATGCCGTTGCGCCACTGCGCGGACAACAGGGTGTCGCGTTCGAGGGCGGCGCGTTCGACGCTCAATGGCGCCAAACCGACCGCTACGAACGCTGCATCCCAACTCCACATGTGCGGATACAGTCTCGGCGCCGCGCTGGTCATGGTGCCCAGGTCGTTGCCGCGCAGCAGGTAGGCGGCACGGGCCGCGAGCTGGGTGGGCGTGAATCCCGGGTGCGTCATCGCCCTATTCTGCGCTGGAACCCGCAGGTATGCGCGGGAGACCGGCTGTTGCACTTCGTTCGCCTTCTTCGACTCAGCTAGCGGTGGTGTGCCCGACCGAAGCATCGCAGGCACAGGGCACGCGGTTACGGTGATCGCATGGCGAATTCCGCGAAGACCAGCACCGACCAGCCGACCGCGCTGATCACCGGGGCCAGCCGTGGGCTCGGCGCGGCCATCGCGCGGGAATTGGCGCCCACGCACCGGCTGCTGCTGGGGGCGCGCACGGCGGCGGCCCTGGAGCCGATCGCGCGTGAGCTGCCGGGCGGTGCCGGATGGCCGGTCGACCTCACCGACTACGCCGCCGTGACGGCCGCGGTGGAGGGAATCGAACGGCTGGATGTACTGGTCCACAATGCCGGAATCGCCGACCTGAGAACGATAGCCGATTCCTCGGTGGCGCAGTGGCGGAATACGTTGGAAGCCAACCTGATCGCGGTCGCCGAGCTGACCCGGCTGCTGCTGCCCGCGCTGCGGGCCGCCAACGGCCATGTGGTGCTGATCAATTCGGGTGCGGGTCTGCGCGCCAATCCGGGCTGGGGTGTGTACGCGGCCAGCAAGTTCGGGTTGCGCGCCTTCGGGGACGCGCTGCGACGGGAGGAGCCGGCGTTGCGGGTGACCTCGGTGCATCCGGGGCGCATCGACACCGACATGCAGCGCGAGATCATCGCGAGGGAGGGGCGCGCCTACGAGCCGAAGGAGTTCCTCACCGCCGAGACCGTGGCCCGCGCGGTGCGCCAGGCGGTCGAGACGCCGCGCGACGCGCATCCCACCGAAATCGTGCTGCGCCCGATCGCGCGCTGAAGGTATCGAGCGCACGCTGAGAGCAGCCTTAATTTCTCCGTTGAATTCGAATCATTTCGCACAGATTTCGCGTCCGGTTCACAACCCGTGGATATAACTGAATGGCCCTGCGAGCTCG
>NZ_BJWY01000201.1 GCF_007990715.1 Nocardia seriolae NBRC 15557
CGAGTCGGGATAGCTGTCCCCGCTATTCGGCGGAATTTGAAACCGCGGACAATTCTCGATCAACCTGGTGCGGAAGAACTTCGTATATCTGTTGTGTTACGGGGTTTCGGAGAAGGCGGCGGCATCGGACGGGCGAGTTGCGGCGCGTCGACCTGGGGCGGCGCACTGCGGCCGCTTTGGGCTACGGTGGGGACTCGTGACCTTACGAGCCCTCGCCGACAGTGCCGGTGCCGACGTCCTGGCGTATATCCCCAGCCCGCCGCGCGGTGTCTGGAACCTGGGTCCCTTCCCGCTGAGGGCCTACGCGATCTGCATCATCCTCGGCATCATCGCGGCCATCTGGCTGGGGGAGAAGCGGTGGATCGCGCGCGGCGGGCAATCCGGCCAGGTGCTCGACGTGGCCATGTTCGCGGTGCCGTTCGGCCTGATCGGCGGGCGGCTCTACCACGTGGCCACCGACTGGCAGAAGTACTTCGGGGCCGACGGTCACCCCATGAACGCGCTCAAGATCTGGGAGGGCGGTCTGGGCATCTGGGGCGCGGTGCTGCTCGGCGGCATCGGCGCCTGGATCGGCTGCCGGGTGTACCGGATTCCCTTGCCCGCCTTCGGCGATGCCATCGCGCCCGGAATTCTGCTGGCGCAGGCCATCGGCCGCCTCGGCAACTACTTCAACCAGGAGCTCTACGGCCGCCAGACCACCGTGCCGTGGGGTCTGGAGATCTACCAGCGCTTCGACCACAGCGGCGGCCTGGACATGATGAACGGCACCGCCGCGGGCGCGCCGATCCGGATCGTGCAGCCGACCTTCCTCTACGAGCTGATCTGGAACCTGATCGGCGTCGCGGTTCTGCTGTACCTGGACCGCAAGTTTCGCATCGGCCACGGCCGCCTGGTCGCGCTCTACGTCGCCATCTACTGCTTCGGCCGCTTCTTCGTGGAGCTGTTGCGCGATGACGAGGCCACCCATATCGCGGGCATCCGCATCAACTCTTTCACCTCGGCGATCGTATTCCTCTGTGCCATCGCCTATTTCCTGTTCGCCACCAAGGGCCGCGAGACCGCCGACCAGCTGCGGTCCGGCATCGAACGGCCGTGGCCGTGGCAGCTCGGGGCGCTGCGGGCCTTCGGGGCCGCGGGCGCGGCCCAAGCGGAGTCCGAAACATCCGAAAAGTCCGATACTGAGCGGGATGCGGAGGCCGCCGAGGGCGTGGGCGAGTCCGAATCCGCTACGGCGGGCAACGAATCGGAGCCGGAGGGCGATAATTCCTCCGAGGCCGGTGATTCCGAGCCGGCGGAGCAGGAGCCCGCGGCCGCCGACTCGGCGAAGTCGGTCGAGTCCGGCAAGAATGGCTCCTGACAAGCCATTCAGGGAGGACGCGAGTGACCGACCCATTCGACAAGCAGCCGCCGCAGGACGGGCCGCAGTACGGTGACGGGCCGCAGTACGGCGCGCCGGGCACCGGGCCGCAGTACGGACAGCCCTACGGTCAGCAGCCGTACCCGGGCCAGCAACCGTATCCGGCGCAGCAGCAGCCGTATCCGGGTCAGCAACCGTATCCGGGTCAGCAACCCTTCGCACCGGCCGGTCAGCCCTACGGTCAGCCCGCCCCCTTCGGTGTCCCGGGTCCGGGCGGCCCCTACGGCGGCGACCCGGAGGCCCCGTGGGGCCGTGACCCGTTCGGCGTTCCGTACTCGGAGAAGAGCAAGCTCACCGCGGGCCTGCTGCAGATCTTCCTGGGTCATTTCGGTGTCGGCCGGTTCTACCTGGGCTACAGCACGATCGGCGTGCTGCAGCTGCTCACCTGCGGCGGCTGCGGCATCTGGTCGCTGATCGACGGCATCCTCATGCTCACCGGCAAGGTCCCGGACCTCGAAGGACGCCCACTGCGCGAGTGACGCAAACCCTCCCGCGTGCCACGGCCGCCACCGGATCCGGTGGCGGCCGTTCGCGCTTATCATCGAGCGCGAGTCAGCACCAGGTTTTCGCGCAACATGATGGTTGCCGTGCCACCCGGTCGGTTCGCGGCGTACCCTTTGCCGGTTGTTTGTCGCGTGGTCACCCACGCCAGAGGAGAGGTTCCACTCGTGCGCCGTAAGCTCGCCGCCGTCATGCTCGCCGTAGTCGCCGCCGCCGGGCTCGTCGCATGCAGCTCCAGCAAGGACGACGCGAACGTGCTGAAAGTCGGCACCGAGGGCAACTACTCGCCGTTCACCTACCAGGACAACGGCAGCCTCACGGGCTACGACGTCGACGTGATCAAGGCCGTCGGCGACAAGATCGGCAAGAAGGTGGAATTCACCACCGCCCCGTGGGATTCGCTGTTCGCCGCGCTGGAGTCCAAGCGCGTGGACCTCATCGCCAACCAGGTCACCGTCAAACCCGCACGCGAGGAGAAGTATTCGCTCTCGCAGCCCTACACCGTGTCCGAGGGCGTCATCGTCACCAAGACCGGCAACAACGGCGTCCACACCCTCGCCGACCTGAACGGCAAGACCTGCGCCCAGTCCGAGACCAGCAACTGGGCCGATGTCGCCAAGACCGCGGGCTGCAAGGTCGAGGCCATCCCCGGCTTCGTCGAGGCCGTGCAGCTGCTCAAGACCGGCCGCGCCGACGCCACCGTCAACGACACCCTCGCGGTGAACGCCTACACCAAGGCGCAGGGCACCGGCACCATCCAGATCGTCGGCAAGACCGGTGAGACCTCCAAGCAGGCCTTCGCCGCCCGCAAGGACTCCCAGGCGCTGACCGACCAGATCAACAAGGCCCTCGAGGAGCTGCGCGCCGACGGCACGCTCGCGAAGATCTCGGACAAGTACTTCGGCACCGACGTCAGCAAGTAAGCGGCGCAGGCTATTTCATGGATGACGCCACCTGGGCACTGGTCAAGCACAACCTGTGGCCCATGCTGCAGGCCACGATCGACAAGACGCTGCCGCTGACGGCGATCAGCTTCGTCATCGGGCTGGCGATCGCGCTGTTCGTGGCGCTGGCCCGGATGTCGAGCGTGCGGCTGCTGTCGGCGGCCGCGCGCTTCTACATCTCGGTCATTCGCGGCACGCCGCTGCTGGTGCAGCTGTTCATCATCTTCTTCGGCCTGCCCGCGTTCGATATCGTGCTGAAGCCGTTCCCGGCGGCCATCATCGCGTTCAGCCTCAATGTGGGCGGGTACGCGGCGGAAATCATTCGCGCCGCGATCCTCTCGGTCGCGCACGGGCAGTGGGAGGCGTCCTACTCGGTCGGCATGAGTTACGCGCAGGCACTGCGGCTGGTGATCCTGCCGCAGGCCTCCCGCATCGCCGTGCCGCCGCTGTCCAACACGCTGATCTCGTTGGTGAAGGACACCTCGCTGGCGTCCACGATTCTGGTGACCGAGTTGCTGCGCACCGCGCAAATGGCGGCCGCACCGACTTTCGACTTCTTCGCCCTGTATGGGGTTGCCGCAATTTACTACTGGGTAATATGCCTCGTCCTCGGGTTCGGCCAAACTCGCTTGGAGACCAGGCTGGCCAGGCACGTCGCGCGTTGACCAGGCATTAGCTGAACGGCTGCTTACGAGAACCGTATATGTGTGTGCCGGGGTCGGCATGAGGGTTGTCACAGGTCTAGGGTTTAGAGCGTGATGCGACGAACGAAGATTGTGTGCACCCTCGGACCAGCAGTGAGTTCCGAGGACCGAATTCGTGAGCTCGTCGAAAGTGGCATGGACGTTGCGCGCCTGAACTTCAGCCACGGCGAGCACTCCGACCATGCTGAAAACTACAAGAAGGTGCGCGCCGCCAGCGATTCCGCTGGCCGCGCAGTCGGCATCCTCGCCGACCTGCAGGGCCCGAAGATCCGGCTGGGCCGGTTCGAGGGTGACGGCAAGACCGTCTGGAACACCGGCGAGGAAGTCCGAATCACCGTCGACGACATCGTAGGGACTCACGACCGGGTATCCACCACCTACAAACACCTCGCCAAGGACGCCAAGCCCGGCGACCGGCTGCTCGTGGACGACGGCAAGGTCGGGCTGACCGTGCTGCGCGTCGAAGAAAATGACGTGGTCTGCAAGGTCACCGAGGGCGGCCCCGTCTCCAACAACAAGGGCGTCTCGCTGCCCGGCATGGACGTGTCCGTGCCCGCGCTGTCCGAAAAGGACATCGACGACCTGGAATTCGCCCTGAAGCTGGGCGTGGACTTCATCGCGCTGTCCTTCGTGCGCTCGCCCTCCGATGTGGAGCTGGTGCACGACATCATGGATCGCGTGGGCCGCCGGGTGCCGGTCATCGGCAAGCTCGAAAAGCCCGAAGCCATCGACAATCTGGAGGCCATCGTGCTGGCCTTCGACGCCATCATGGTCGCCCGCGGCGACCTCGGCGTGGAGCTGCCGCTCGAGCAGGTGCCGCTGGTGCAGAAGCGCGCCGTGCAGATGGCGCGCGAGAACGCCAAGCCGGTCATCGTGGCCACCCAGATGCTGGAGTCCATGATCACCAACTCCCGCCCGACCCGCGCCGAGGCCTCCGACGTGGCCAACGCGGTGCTCGACGGCGCGGACGCGGTCATGCTCTCGGGCGAGACCTCGGTCGGCGAGTACCCGATCGAGGCCGTGCGCACCATGGCCCGCATCGTGCACGCCGTGGAATCCGAGTCCTCCACTCGCGTTCCGCCGCTGACCCACGTGCCGCGGACCAAGCGGGGCGTCATCTCCTACGCCGCCCGCGACATCGGCGAGCGGCTGAATGCCAAAGCGCTGGTTGCCTTCACGCAGTCCGGTGACACGGTGCGCCGCCTGGCGCGGCTGCACACCCCGCTGCCGCTGCTGGCTTTCACCCCGCAGCCCGCGATTCGCAGTCAGCTCGCCTTGACGTGGGGCGTGGAAACGTTCATCGTTCCTCCCGTGGGCACGACCGACGAGATGATCCACCAGGTGGACAGCGCGTTGCTCTCGATCGGCCGGTACAAGAAGGGTGACCTGGTGGTCATCGTGGCCGGCTCGCCGCCGGGTACTGTCGGGTCCACCAACCTGATTCACGTGCACCGCATCGGCGAGGAGGACCACTAGTTTGAGTGCGTCGCTGGACGAGACGTCTGCGGACGTCGTCGCGGACCCCGAGGGGACCGGTCTATCCCAAGATCTACGTGAGCTGCTACGCCTGCTCGATCTCGAGGAGAACGGCCCCGACATCTTCCTCGGACACCATCCGGAGAAGGTGTGGAGTCGCACGTTCGGCGGCCAGCTGGTGGCCCAGGCGATCATCGCCGCGGGCCGCACGGTGGGTCCGGAGCGACCGATCCACGCGATCAACGCGCACTTCGTGCGCGGCGGAGCTCCCAAGGCGCCGATCGAATATCACGTCGATCGGCACCGGGACGGCCGCTCCATCGCCAACCGCACGGTGACGGCGTACCAGGACGGGCAGGAGCTGTTCGTCATGCTCGCCGCGTTCCAGGATTGGGGCAAGGGGCTTGAGCACGGCGCGCCCCTGCCCGACGTCCCCGGCCCGGAAGACCTTCCCCGCGTGGAGGAGTCGTTCGTGGGCATGGAGGACAAGCTCCAGATGTTCATCAACGCACCGCATCCCATCGAGATGCGCTACACCAACGACCCGGCCTGGATCCTCAAGGGCAAGGGCGAGAGCCTCGACTACAACCGGGTGTGGATGCGCACCGACGGCGCGCTGCCCGATGACCCACTGATTCACGTTGCGGCGCTGGCGTATTCGTCCGACACCACGGTGCTGGACTCGATCTTCACCACGCACGGGCTGTCCTGGGGCTGGGACCGCATCATCGCGGCCACGGTGAACCACTCGATCTGGTTCCACCGCCCGTTCCGCTTCGACGACTGGGCGCTGTACGCGACCGAGTCGCCGGTCGCGGCGGGCTCCCGCGGCCTGGCCCGCGGCCACTTCTACTCCCGCACGGGCGAGCTGCTCGCGACGACCGTGCAGGAAGGCGTGATCCGCCACTTCCCAGCGCGACGCTGAGACGCACTTTCGGGCCGTACCCGCATCGGGTACGGCCCGTTTTGCGTCTGTGCCCCTAAATCAGCTCGCGGTTCTCTTCGAGCTCGAAGTTTTCCCGCTGCAGGGCATGAACGATGTAGGGGACCGGTTCGTCGGCGGACAGTTCGAGAACCAAGCGCTGCTCGAGCTTGGCGATGCCCGCCTTGGTTAGTTGACGGGCCTCGCCCACGAGACTCAGCGCGATCTCGTAGGTGCGCCGGTCACCCGGTTCGGCGCCGGGATGATCCAGCCGCCACTGGGTTTCGAGCACGGTGTGGGTGGGCTCGTCGCACTCCACCGGCAGGGTGAAGCGCCACGCGAAGATATCTCGATCGGCGACGTATTCATCGACCACGCGGCACACCGTCTCGGTGACGCGATGCAGGGTCTGAGGTGTCACGTAAACATGGAGCGAAACATCCGAAATTCGCTTCGGCATGTCCTTGGTCCTGTTCTTGTGTCGAACCACCGGCAGTGGCGTTCGGCGGAACTGATAGTTGTTCCGCGCGAGAGTGTAATCCCTTACCGGACCAACCCGGCAGCAAGGTGTATTGACACGCGGGAAAACCGGACCACTCGGTACCGGGATCGCCTGTTATCCGGCCGATTCCGCCACCCGCCGGGCCGGTTGCCCTGCCCGATTGGGGGATTCAACCGGCTTGGGGTATTCGGCCCGTCTGCCCGGTACGGCCCGGCCGCCGTCGATGACCAGCAGCGGCTGCTGACCGGTCGAGGGGCTGCGCGGATGCAGGGTGGCCTGCGGGTGCTGATGCGCGTGCAGCGCGAGCAACAGGGGGACCAGCGCTTCGGCGATCTTGTCACCTACCTCGCAGTACTGTTGCGGGGACAGGCCGACCGGGTCGGCGATGTTCTCCCGGCCGACATAGGCGAGATCGTCGCGCGCGGCGTGCAGACCGACCACGCTGCGCGCGCCGCTCACCTTCGCGATGCGGTACGCCTCGAGCAGGGTGAAGGTGCGCGGCAGCGCCTCGGGGACCAGATCGCGCACCTGGTCGCGGATCTTGTCTGTCATGGTGAGCACCATGTCGGCGCGGTGCACCATGTCCGCCTTGAGGCGGCGGGCCTTGAAGTTGTCGGCGTTGCCGCCCAGGCCCACAATCGTCTGTGCGGCAAGGGGTTCCACCGGGAATCCCACCAGTGCGCGGACGCCGGCACTCTCGGCGGATAGCTCCTGTAGTCCGTGTTCAGCGGCCACCGCCAGGGTCAGGCGTTCGGCAATGACGGATCGGCAAACATTTCCGCTGCACACGAACAGCACATGCATACGGATAACTTATGCCCGCCGTTGTGACTTCGAAACAGTTCCGTGACCGAATCACACGTTTCGACCGTGATGTTCATCGATCGGCCGAATGTCGCTCACCTACCGTTGGTTCCCGTTTACCGGAGTGTCGGATTGGCGACCGGTCAATCCCCCGGCAATGGAGCATGCCCGCCCGCGCCCGGTAAATCAATAGCCGAACAGGTATCGGTTGTGTCATAGAGCGCGGATTCGGTTATCACCGGCTCGATTTCGGGTGTGCTCACCGTGCCCGCCACTCGGCCCCGCGTCGAGAACAACCGCCCCCGAGCTGGGACGGTGCGCGCGAACCGGGCCAGCCCCGTCGGCGCGGACATATCGTCGTACACGGAATCTATTCCGCCCCTGGCGAAATAGGCTTCATGCCAGAATCCGGTCCCGCCCGAATCCTTCAGAAACTCCTGCCACCACACCCGATGCGGCTCGGATCGCGTCCATCGCTCCAGGCTCGGCAAATCCCGCCAATACTGCCGCGCGCCCCAATGCGGCGGCCACAGCGACCACACCACATCCTCGTGCGACAAAAGCCCGTCGGGCCGATCGTGATGCGACTTGTACAACTTGGGCCCCACCCCGAGCAGCCGCAAAAAACCCCGGGCCGTGCGCACCCGCATCCCGAGCAATATCACGGCCAGATCCGGATACTCCGACAGGTCCGCGGTAACTCTCTGCACCCGCATCCATGGCCTCCGCACGCTCGCCAACCTCGTGTGGACCTACGTCCCACCCCCGAATCCGGTTCGAAGGCCCACCGCTCGGCAGTACCTCCAGCCTAGTAC
>NZ_BJWY01000202.1 GCF_007990715.1 Nocardia seriolae NBRC 15557
ACTACATCACGAAGTGATGCTGGAGTATTAATACTGCAACGGCACTCGGTGGTCAGGTGAGTGGGTGTCCGCGGTGGCGGTAGTGCGGATAGGCGGGCCTGGTGCTGGCGGCGACGCCGCCAGCACGACCAGGACCACACCCGCTCGGCGGGGTGGGACCGGGTAAGCACGAAGGCCACCAGCAAGCGGCGGATCTCCGGTAGCGTGAGAGCGATCATGCCCACACTGCTGGGATCGGTTCCCCTTTTAATGCAACGGTTTTCGATGCGGCCAGCCAGGCCAGGGCCAGCATCGACAACGTGATGTGGGCATACCAGGCCCGCCAGGAACGGACCTGATAGTGATTCGAGTCCGGCCTCGTTCTTGGCCTGCTGGAAGCATTCCTCGACATGCCAGCGCGCGCAGGCGGTCCAGGCCAGATCGACCAGACGCGATCGCGCCAGGCCGTAGCAGACGTGGTAGGCGATCTGGGTCGGATCGGTGATCGAGCGCCGCGCCAGCAGCCAGTGCCCGCGCCCACCGCTCCAGCCTCCGTCGATTTGCCTACGCGCCCAGTCGTATTCGCGTGGACCGTGGGCTCCGGCACCGACCGAGAGCCGCTGCCAGGCCGTGGCGGGCAGCTCCGCGATCAACACATCGGCCCGATCGCTGCGTTCGGCACGCGTGGCGAAACGATCGTCACGGCGGGTCGCCATCACATACGACACCGCATGATCTTCCAGCCATTCCCGCAGATAACCGGCCTGGCCATAGGCTTCATCGGCGGTGAACCACGCGAACGGCAGCCGCGCCGCTAGGGCGCGCTCCAGCATCGCGATCACCAGCCGTGGCTTGGTCGCGAACTCCACCGAGTCGGGAATCCCGGCATCGCGGCATCGAGCCCGATCATCGGTCCACGATTGCGGCAGATGCAACTCCCGATCGACCAGCGCATGCCCGTGCGGGGACGCATATGCCAGAAACACCCCGATCTGGCAGTTCTCCGTCCGCCCTGCCGGGCCCGAGTATGGGCGTTGCACCCCAGCGGATTTGGTGCCCTTCTTCAGGAAACCGGTCTCATCGGCGATCCACACGCCGTCGCGGTCGCCGAGGTGCTCGACCACGTAATCACGCACATCGTCACGCACCCCGGCCACGTCCCCGTCGGCCTTGCGCAGCAGCCGCTGCATCCCGTCCGGGCACACCTCACCGGCCCGCTCGGCCAACGTCCACCCGTTCTTGCGTTCCAGGCCCGCGACCAGCCCCGACACATACTCCCGCGCCCGAGCCCGCGGCTCGGCACGACAGAACCGGACACCGATCCGCGCCATCAACGAATCCAGCTCGGCCACCAGCCGATCCAACACCACCCGACAGGTCTACCAGCACTCATTCACACGAGTGCCGTTGCAGTACTGGGACGCGTTTGTCGGCGACCCGTTTCCTGACCCGCCCCATCAGGGCGGCATGGTCGATCCGATCGAAACACGCCTCGATGTCCGCCTCCAGCACCCAGTGATAGCCCTGGACACCGAAGTTGTGAATCTCGGCGATCGCGTCGTGAGCTCGCCTCCTCGGCCGGAACCCATATGAGTAGGGCTGAAAACCGGCCTCGAAGATCGGCTCGAGCACCAACTTCGGCGCGGCCTGCACCACCCGGTCCGCTGTCGTCGGTATCCCCAACCGGCGCTTCTTCGATGGATTGCCTGGTTTCGGGATCGCTTTCTCGCGTACCGGTTCCGGGCGAAACGTTCTGGCCCGCAATTCAGTTCGCAACGTCGACAACAGGGAGGTGGACTCTTTCGGAATCGAGCGAGGCGCAACCCCGTCGACTCCTGCCGTGCGTCCGCCCTTGTTGCCGTGGACCCGCTCCCAGGCGTGCACGAGAAACGCCGGGTCACACACTAGATTGTGCAGATCCTCGAACACTCGGTCCGCGTCGCGGACCGCCCACAAGTACAGCTTGGCCTGCATCCGGCGTACCCGCAGCCCGGCTTCGACGAAGTCCGGCCACGATTCACTCGAATTCACAAGTGACTCCGTCCATTACAGCTCCTCACTGCTGACATTCACTGGGGCCCTTCCCCATGTACCGGGCTTTCCCCGGCTCGGAGTACTACGACCCCTCCGCCCCATCCACGCCCCAACAGCCGACGATGAGCCTGCCCATCGACCACTCGCTGGATGCGAGCCGCGATGGGCGAGACGGGATGGTTCCTACGTTCACCGACATCCATTCGGAACAGGAGGCGGCCGGCTTTGTCCCAGCAGTCTCGTCACGGCTACACCGCAGAAATTCACCGTGACCTCCCCGGCGGGTAGTGCAACCGTCGGGGGAGTTCTCCGACCCGTGATGAGGGGTCGGATGCGCACTGCAATCCAGCCCATATCCACCGAATTTGAGCTGGCTCCAACCTTGAGGGACGTTATGACACCGGTTCCTCTCGTCCACCTCTGTTCCACGCTCACCGGACCCGTGCCATTCGGCAGTGCTGGCACGTCCCGACTTTGTCAGGGCTGCTTCCCGCCCTCCCCAGCATCTCCTGGGTCGGGCTGCCCTCAGCTACAGCGATCATGCTGCGACACAATCACTTTGGAGTCATTTCACCTCCAAGGGATAATTCGGCGCCTCGTAGCGCACGCAGTTCGGTTGGAAGGGCTTTCGCTGCCCGCCGCGGTGATCGAGCTGTATCGGCTCACCGGTCGAGCCCAGGCCGGTGACATCGAACTGTTCGGCACGTTCGACAAGGGCGTGATCGTGGACGCCGACGGGGAGGTTCATCGAGATGACGAGCATTGGGTTCGTATCGGGTTGATCGGCAACGACAACCTCCTGATCAACCTCATCACCGGCGAGGTGATGTTCGCCGATCAGTACTTCTGGCGGTACGGGGAAAACGACGCGTCACGGATCGTGGCACCGGACCTGCTGACGTACTTCGACGAGTGCATGACGGGCCCGCGGTACCGGGAATTCGTCACCGACGAGGAGTTGGAGGAGGAAGACGGTTGGTACCGGTTCCTCCAGGACAACAACTTCGCCTGAACCGTAGCCTCGGGGCCGGATGAGTGTCCTGGATTGCCCGGCCGGGGACTGCACAGGTTGCGTTGGCCAGTTCTGGGGTCATTGGGTTGGGTCCTGGTCGAGGTACTTTCGGGCGGTTTCGAAGCGGGGGCAGGGTGGGGTGCAGGGGGCGTGGATCTTGGTGATGCCTTCGGCTCGGGCTCGGGTGAGGGGGTAGATCCAGCTGTTCTGGCAGTCGTCGTTGATCCAGGAGTGCTGGGGGATCGGTTGGGGTGTCATGGGTTCAGTGCAGCCGGGTAAGGCAGGGTGAAAACTGAAAACTGGAAATCCAGATCGAGTTTCCTGTTTTCCCAGTGCGCGTCCCGAAGTCGATGGGACGATTTTCCCGATACTGAAATCACGGTCTGCGGAATCTGGGAACTGGGACGGCGTAAGAACGGGAAATCCCATGGCAGAGAACACGAGTACGCTTACGCGGCGGCAGTTGGGGCGGTATCTGCGCGAGGCGCGGGAGGCGGTCGGATTGACTCTCGGCCGGGCGGCGAAGGTGATGGAGTGGGGGACAAGCACTCTGCAGCGGATCGAGGTCGGGGAGACGGCCAAGATTCGGATTCACGATCTGGACAAGTTGATCAGTCTGTACGAGGTTGATGACCACTGGGCCGTCACGTTGCGGGCCATGGCGCAGCAGGCGGCGGTGAAGAGCTGGTATCACGAGTTCGGTTCGGTTATCCCCGAGGACTTTCGGCTGTACGTCGATATGGAGTACAACGCCCGGATACTGACCTCGTTCCAGCCGGATCTGGTGCCGGGGTTGCTCCAGAATCGGCCCTATGCGCGGGTTCTGACCAGCGACGCGTATCCCGATGATGACGAAGCCAAGCTCGACGGCAGACTCGAGTTGAAGGCTCGGCGGCAGCGCGCCATCACTCGTGACGTGAACCCGGTCCAGTTCAAGGTCATTCTCGGAGAAACTGTGTTGCGCAGGGTCATCGGAGGGCCGAAGGTTATGGCGAACCAGCTCGACTACCTCGCTACGGCGAGTACGCGGCCCAACGTTTCGCTCCGGGTCCTGCCGTTCTCCGCGGGGATGCCGACGGGCCGTCAGACCGGTCCGTTCGTGATCCTCGAGGCGAGACTCGACGGCCGAGGCGATCCGGCCGAGCCGCCGACCGTGTACGGGGAGGGGTTCTCGGCGGACATGTACACGGAGAAGCCGGACATCGTCGAAGGCTACGTATCCGCTTTCAGGCTTCTCCAGCGAGCCGCGTTGGACGAGATGAGCAGCAGGCGACTGCTGCGCGATGCAGTAAGGGAGTTTTCGTGAACGACTAACTACGCGAAGCGGTTTGGTTCAAGAGCAGCAAGAGCGGCGGGGGCAAGGAAGGTGTCGAGGCCGCGTTTCTGGGTGGGGGCGCGGTTGGGGTGCGTGATTCCAAGGATCCCGGTGGGACGGTGCATGTTTTCACCGGCGGTCAGTGGGATGCGTTCGTTGGTGCGGTTGTGGTGGGGAAGTTCGACCGGGTCTAGATGTGTGGGCGGTGACCGGGGACACCGATCGTTGTGGGTCGGTGTCCCCGGTCGGGACCGCGTGCCGCGCGTGGCGAGGGCAGTCGCTCGGCCGCCGGGCAGGCGAGGGGTGTGGCTCGGCGGTGGGCGCTCGCGGGGGCGGATCGCGGGGGCTTTTACTTCTGGCGGGGGCAGGACTTGTGGTAGTCGATTACCGCTTGGCGGGCGGCCTTGAGGTCTTGGGCTTCCTGGGGGTTGGCTTGGCGCCAGGCTTTCAGTTCGGCGCGGCGCTGGTCCTTGGGGAGGCCCTTCACCTTGGTGAGTTCGGCTGCTACGTCGGGGTGGGCGGCCAGGTAGGCGGCGACCTTCGGGGCGGCGTCGGCACGGGCGGCGGCTGCGGCGGCGGGGCCGCACTGCGGGGTGTCCGCGGACGCGGTGCCGGGCACGGCGAGCGCGATCGCGGCGGCTCCGGCGGCGCCGACCAGGATCGCGGCGAGGGTGCGGTTCATGCTCACTCCATCGTTGGGGGTTGGTTCCCCATCGAATTTGCCCGCGGTTGCTGAAGTTGCGCTGAATCGGGCGGGGTTCTTCAGGCGTTCTTCAGGGTTGGCGGGCTCAGGGGGAGACGGAGGACGAAGACCGCGCCCGTCGTATCGGGGGTGGGGCCGGCGCAGGTCAGATCGCCGCCGTGGGCGCGGGCCAGGCCGCGGGCGATGGCCAGACCCAGACCGGAGCCGTCGGGGCGGGTGTCGCGGGCGTGGTCGAGACGGACCAGTCGGTCGAAGATGCGGTCGCGGTCCTCGGCCGGGATGCCGGGGCCGGTGTCGGTGACCGTGAGTTCGATCCCGCCGCCACCGGATTCGGCGGGGATCGCGCGTATGTCGACGGTGATGCCGCCGTGGTCCTTCATGGCCTGGCAGGCGTTGGTGAGCAGGTTGGTGAGGATCTGGGTGATGCGCTCCGGATCGGCGGACACCGTGACCGGGTCGCCGTTGAGCTGGAAATCTGTGTGCGGGTGCAGCATTCGCATGCGGTCGAGGTGGGTGGCGGTCAGTGCGTGCAGGTCCACGGGCTCGCGGCGGAGTTGGAGTCCGGCGTCGATGCGGGCCAGGTCGAGGAGGTCGTCGACCAGGCGGCCCGCGCGCTGGGTCTCGCGGACCAGGAGCAGCAGCATGCGCTGGCGGTCCTCGGGGTCGGTGTCGGCGGGCTGCTGGACGATGGCCTCGGCCAGGGAGCGGACGCCGGTGATGGGGGTGCGCAGTTCGTGGGCGGCGTCGCCGACGAAGACGCGGATCTGCTGTTCGGAGGCGCGGGCGCGGGCCTCGGCGGCGGCGGTGTCGCGCAAAGCGCCCTCCAGGGCGTCCAGCATTTCGTCGAAAGCGGCTGCGGTGCGCCCCAATTCGGTGTCGGTGCGGGAAGGATTCAGGCGGCGGCCGAGATGGCCGTGCGCGATATCGCGGGCCAGACGCGTCATGGTATCCAGGGGTGCGAGGGCACGCGCCACCAGCAACCACAGCCCGGTGACGATCACCGCGATCGCGCCCGTGGTGGCGAGGATCAGCAGAAATCCCAGGCGGGACTGGACCTTCGCCAGCAGGGGAGTGTCGATCTGGAGCGTGAGGCGGGCGTTGTCGAGTGTCCCCGGCCCGGCGAGCCGGACGAAGCGGGTCCGGGTGGTGCTGTCCTCGGCGAGACGGTGGTCCAGGCTGCCGTAGGTGTGCCCGTCGGCGAGGACCAGCCGGGCCCGCACCGAATGCGTGTCCACCCGGGAAACCAACTCCTCCGGCGAAACTCCTTGCTGCGAAAGCTGTCTCGCCAGCTGCACCCGATCGGTCAGCACGGTGTTCTCGCTGCGATTCACCACCACCCCGAACAGCCCGTGCACCAGCAGCGCCACCAGCACCAGCACGGCTCCGGAAACCAGTGCGGCCGTGAGGGTCACCCGTCCCCGCAGCGACACGGTCTTCACCGGGGCGCCCGCAGCGTGTACCCGAGCCCGCGCACAGTGTGCACCACCCGTTCCCCGTGTTCCTCGAGCTTGCGTCGCAACGCGCTCACGTGCACCTCGACCAGGTTGGTGTCGTAGTCCTCGTATCCCCAGACGGCGGTGAGGATCTGGGTCTTGGTGACCACTCGGTCCCGCTGCGCGGCCAGGTAGGCCAGCAGTTTGAATTCGGTCGCGGTGAGCGTCAGCGCGTGCCCGTCGCGGCGCGCGCCACCCGCGTCCACGTCGACCTCGAGATCGCCGATCACGATGCGGCTGCGCAGTTTTCCCATGCGCCGCAGCAGCGCCTCCACCCGCGCCACCAGTTCGGTGAGGTCGAAGGGCTTGACCACGTAGTCGTCGGAGCCCGCGCGCAGCCCGCGCACCCGGTCCTCGACCCCGTCGCGGGCGGTGAGCATGACCACGCCCGCCCCCGAGCGCGCCCGCACCGACTCCAGCAGCGCGAACCCGTCCCGCCCGGGCAGCATGACGTCGAGGACCACGACATCGGGCCGGAACTGGGCCAGGTCCGGTTCCAGCAGCCGCCCGTCCGCGCGCTCGAGCACCTCGTGCCCGGCTGCCGACAGCCCGGCCCCCACCGCGGCCCGAATGGCCTCGGCGTCTTCGATCACAAGAATGCGTCCCGGTTGCACCCGGCAATTCTGCGGTCCGCGGCTGTGAATCGCCTGCGAACCGGGAGGAAGCCGCCCAATCACCAGCCACCATGATATGTATGGTGATACCTTCCATATCATGGCCACAAAGCAGGTATCCATCACCGTCGACGAGCAGATCATCGCCGCCATCGAACGCATCTCCGGAGGCAACCGGTCGGCAGGATTCGAGCGCGCTGCCCGGGCCTATCTACTAACGTCCGCAGCCCG
>NZ_BJWY01000203.1 GCF_007990715.1 Nocardia seriolae NBRC 15557
AGTACTAGCCGAACAGTCCGATTTGCTGGATTTCGCGCGAAATCCGGGGCTTCGGGCTGAAAATTTCTACCCCAACCGACCATCTGTCTGCGACAGCTCCATAGGATGCGGACCAGGCGTGGGAGGTAACGGGTATGGCAGGACAACGTTTGTCCGTCACGCGGCGCACGGTGCTGCGTTCAGCGGTGGCGGCCGGGGCGATGGCGGGAACGGTGGCGGCGGGGGCCGTCCGCCCGACCGCCGCCCGGGCCGAGACCGGACGTCGGGTCGCGGTGCTGGGCGGAGGTGTCGCGGGTCTGACCGCGGCACACGAACTGGCCGAACGCGGCTTCGAGGTGACCGTCTACGAGCGGCGGGCGCTGGGCGGCAAGGCGCGCAGCATCGCCGTGCCGGGCAGCGGCAAGGACGGGCGGCCGGAACTGTGGGGTGAGCACGGATTCCGGTTCTTCCCGGGCTTCTACCGCCACATACCCGACACCATGCGGCGAATTCCCTTCGCGGGCAATGCCAACGGTGTATGGGACAACCTGGTCGCGGCCCCCGAGGCGCGGTTCTCGCGCACCGGCATGGACGACACCATCATTCCGATGGGCAAGTTCGGGAAGATCTGGTCCACCCCCGACGACTTCCGCGAGTCCGTCGGCTCGGCTATCGCGACATCCACCAATATGGGGACCGCGGACGCCCTGCACTTCGCCAAGCGCCTGCTGGTCTTCAACTCCAGCTGCGATGCCCGCCGCTACGGACAGTGGGACCTGGTCTCCTGGCGCGACTACGTGGGTGCGGGCAAGCGCTCCAAGGAATTTCGCATGCTGCTCTCGCGCACGCTCACCACACTGCTGGTGGCGGCGAAGGAGGACAAGGCCAGCACCCTCACCATCGGCACCATGGGCGAGCAGTTCCTGGGCAAGCCGCTCGAGGTCGGCAATGACGGCGCGCTGGACCGCCTGCTGAACGGAGCCACCAACGAGGCCTGGATCGACCCGTGGGTCAACCGGCTGCGCGATCTCGGCGTCGCCTTCGTCAACGCCGAGGTCCGGGGTCTGGAGCTGGACGGGGCCCGGATTTCCGGTGCTCGGGTGGTGGATTCGTCGGGCGCGGCCCAGACGGTCACCGCCGACCATTTCGTGAGCGCCATGCCCGTGGAGGTGGCCCGCACCCTGTGGACGCCCGAAATCCTGTCGCTGCGACCGGAATTGGCGGGCATGAACCAGCTGACGGTGGACTGGATGACCGGCATCCAGTTCTTCCTGCGCCGCCCGACCGATATCGCGCGCGGCCACGTCGCCTACGTCGACTCGCCGTGGTCGCTGACTTCCATTGCGCAGGGCCAGTTCTGGAACCGCACCCCGATCACCGGCCTGGGCGACGGCACCGTGCGCGACTGCCTGTCGGTCGACATCTCCGACTGGAACACCCGCGGCACGCTCTACGGCAAGACGGCCAAGGAGTGCAGCCCCGACGAGATCGCGCGCGAGACCTGGGCGCAGCTGAAAGCACACCTCAACGACCGCGCCGACCTGCTGCGCGACGACGACCTGCACTCCTGGTTCCTGGACTCCGGAATCGCCTGGGACGCCGCCGCGGGGCGCAATACCAATGCCGACCCGCTGCTGATCAACGCCGCGGGCTCGTGGTCGCTGCGTCCGGAATCGCACTCCGATTCGCTCCAGAACCTCTATCTGGCAGGCGATTACGTGCGCACCAATGTGGACCTGGCCACCATGGAGGGGGCGTCCGAGGCGGCCCGCACCGCGGTGAACAAGCTGCTCGACGTGTCCGGTTCGGATGCCCCGCGCTGCAAGCTGTTCACGCTCTACCGCACCGAGGTGCTGGAACCGTTCCGGCAGCTGGACGCGGCGCGCTACGCGGCGGGACAGCCGAATATGTTCGACGCGTAGGTAGTTCCTCACACCGGCCGAAATTCGCTGGTGCGCACGGGCGCCGGGCGCGTTGAATCGAGCCATGAGCGAGATCACCGACCCGGCCGAACTGCGCGAACTACTGGGGGAACCCAATCCGCGCGCCGTGTCCAAGGAGCGCGTCGCGCTGCACGAGCGGGACAAGCAGTGGATCGCCAACTCCCCGTTCAGCGTGCTGTCCACCAGTGACGCCGAGGGCAATTGCGACGCCTCGCCGAAGGGTGACCCGGCCGGTTTCGTGCGGGTGCTCGACGACCACACCATCGTGATCCCCGAGCGCCCGGGCAACCGCCGCGCCGACGGTTATCTGAACATCCTGTCCAATCCGCATGTGGGCGTGCTGTTCCTGATCCCCACCCGCGGTGAGACGCTGCGCGTGAACGGCCGCGCCCGGCTGATCCGTGACGCACCGTACTTCGACGACATGGTGGTCAAGGGTCATCGCCCGATCCTGGCCATCGAGATCGCGATCGAGCAGATCTTCTTCCACTGCGCCAAGGCCATGCTGCGCAGCGACCTGTGGAAACCGGAGAAATGGGCCGAGGTCGACATGCCCTCGCACGCCCGGATGGTCAAGGAGCTGCAGCCGAACACGACCGAAACGGTGGAGCAGCTGGAGGACTACTACGCCAACCACTACGAGGCATTGCTCTACAAGAGCTGAACGCACCAGGTTCGCGGCGCGTCTCGTTCTGGACTGAGTGGAGCGGGGGAGCGTAGCGGAGGAGCGGAGGGAGGGAAGAACGAGACCTCCAGCGCCGCGAACCCGCCCGGAGCGAAGCGGAGGGCAAATTAGACACAGCCGCCCGCGCATCACACTCACCGTCCCAATAAACTCGCGGCGTGGCAGACATCTCGATGCGCGGACAGTTGGCGCTGCGGGCGGCGACGGCGGCGTCGTGGGCCTCGCGGCGGGCCGGGCGCGGCAGCGGCTCCATGATCGGCGGGCTGATCGCGCTGAAGATCGACCCCTCGATCATGGGTCAGCTGGGTCGCGGCAAGCGCACTGTGCTGGTCACCGGCACCAACGGCAAGTCCACCACCACCCGCATGACCACCGCGGCGCTACAGACCCTGGGCCGGGTGGCCACCCAGGCCGACGGCGCGAACATGGACGCCGGGATCGTGGCCGCGCTCACCGCGCACCGTACCGCGCCGCTGGCGGCCATCGAGGTGGACGAACTGCACCTGCCGCACGTGGCCGACGCCCTGAACCCCTCGGTCGTGGTGTTGCTGAACCTTTCCCGCGACCAGCTGGACCGGGTCGGCGAGATCAATATGATCGAGCGCCGCCTGCGCGAGGGCATGGCCCGCCATCCCGCGGCCGTGCTCGTCGCCAACTGCGATGACGTGCTGGTCACCTCCATCGCCTACGACCACCCGAATGTGGTGTGGGTATCGGCCGGCAGCGGCTGGTCGGTGGACGCCACCAGCTGCCCGCGCAGCGGCGAGCCCATTGTGTGGGAGGGCGAGCACTGGTACAGCACCGGCGCGGATTTCAAGCGCCCCGAGCCGCAGTGGCGGGTCGACGAGCACGCGCTGTACGGGCCGGACGGGCTGGAAATCCCGCTCTCCCTTGCCCTTCCGGGCCGTGCCAATCGCGGCAATGCGGCCCAAGCCGTGGCCGCCGCGGTAGCGCTGGGCGCGGATCCGGCGAAGGCCGCCGCGGCCACCGGCACCGTCCGCGAGATCGCGGGCCGCTACCGCAGTGTCGACGTGGACGGCCGCAGCACCCGCATGCTGCTGGCCAAGAACCCGGCGGGCTGGCAGGAGGCGCTGTCCATGATCGACCCGGCCGCAACGGGTCTGGTGATCGCGGTCAACGGCCAGGTGCCCGACGGCGAGGACCTGTCCTGGCTGTGGGACGTGTGCTTCGAGCTCTTCGAGGGCACCCAGGTGGTGGCCGCCGGCGAGCGCGCCACCGACCTCGCGGTGCGCCTGACCTACGCTGGAGTCGAGCACATCACCGTCGCGGATCCCTTGCGCGCCATCGCCTCCTGCCCTCCCGGCCGCGTCGAAGTGCTGGCCAACTACACCGCGTTCCGCGACCTGAACCGCGATCTGGAGGCGGGGACCAAGGCATGAGTGAATCCACCGTCCGTATCGGCCTCGTCCTGCCCGACGTCATGGGCACCTACGGCGACGGCGGCAATGCCGTCGTCCTGCGCCAGCGCGCCCGCATGCGCGGGTACGACGCCGAGATCGTCGAAATCCCTTTGACCGAGCCGGTTCCCAACTCGCTCGACGTCTACACCCTCGGCGGTGCGGAGGATTCCGCCCAGCGCCTGGCCACCCGCCACCTGCAACGCCACCCGGGCCTGCAGGAGGCCGCCGGACGCGGCGCGCCGGTGCTGGCCATCTGCGCGGCGATCCAGGTGCTCGGCCACTGGTACGAGACCTCCTCGGGCGAACGCGTCGACGGCGTAGGCCTTTTCGACGTCACCACCTCACCCCAGGACAAGCGCGCCATCGGCGAGGTCGCCACCCAGCCACTGATTCCGGGCCTCTCAGCGCCCCTCACGGGCTTCGAAAACCATCGGGGCGGTACCAAACTCGGTGGCGACGCCAAACCGCTCGGACGGGTCACCAAGGGCGTCGGCAACGGCGTCGGCGACGGTCTCGAGGGCGTCATCCAGGGCTCGGTGCTGGGCACCTACATGCACGGCCCGGCGCTGGCCCGGAACCCCGAGCTCGCCGACTACCTGCTGTGCCGGGCGCTGGGCGTGGATTCGCTTCCGCCCCTGGATCTCCCCGAGGTCGATCAATTGCGCCGCGAACGCCTCCGGGCCTGAGCGAATCGGTGATATCGGTCAACAGAATCCGCCGACCGCTGTGAGAGTCGACGAACCTGTTGAGCGGGGGCCGACCGCCCGGTAATCTCGCGCGCGGTCACGGGTTGATGAGGGAGGTGACCGGTTGCGTAGGCGCGCCGTACTCAAGGCTGCCGGGATGGCGGCTCTGCTGGCGGGCGTCGGGACGGGTGCCGCCACGCGCGGCGCGGGCCCGGCGTCGGCCAATCCGCTGTGGAACGCGCTCTTCCAAGCGTGGGTGCCCGAGATCTTCGCGCCGCTACCGGATCCGCCGGAACACAGCGAGGCCATCGTCATCGGCTCCGGCTTCGGTGCCGCGGTGACCGCCCTGCGCCTGGCCGAGGCCGGGGTGCAGAACACCGTGCTGGAGCGCGGTTCCCGCTGGCCCAACGACCCGTGGCGGGAGATCTTCACCGGCGACGACCTGCCGGACGGGCGTGGCTTCTGGCATCGCACCAGCTTCACCGGCGTCACCAAGGTCCCCATGCCGTGCGCGGATTTCGGTGGCGTGCTGGACGTCACCCAGTACCCGGGCATCGACGTGTGGCGCGCGGCCGCGGTCGGCGGCGGGTCCATCGTGTTCACCGGGGCCATGGTCGCGCCGCCGAAGCGCCTGTTCGACCAGGTCTTCGGGGGCGTGGTGAGCTACGACGAACTGGATTCGGTCTACTACCCGCGGGTCCGGCAGATGCTGCGGCTGTCGAGCATGCCCGCGGACGTGTACGACTCCGCGCCCTTCACCCATTCGCGGATGTGGGATCAGCAGGTGCGGGCCGCGGGATACGAACCGCAGGCCAATGATTCGATCTTCAACTGGGATGTCATCCGCTCCGAACTGGGCGGGGCCAGCCGCGCCTCCGCGACCGCCGCGCGCAGCAATCTCGGAAACTCCAACGGCGCCAAGTTCGATCTGAACCAGAACTATCTGCGCTACGCCGAGGGCACCGGCCGCTCGGCCATCTTCCCGGGCCACCGCGTCGACTCCATCGGCCAGGACGGCGGCAGGTACGTGGTCACGGTGACCAAGCTGAGCCCCACCGGACAGGTGCTCGGCACCCGCACCCTCACCTGCGACCGCCTGTTCCTGGGCGCGGGCTCGGTCGGCACCTCCGAACTGCTGGTCCGCGCGCAGGCCACCGGCACCCTGCCGAATCTCAACGAGCACGTCGGCGACGGCTGGGGCACCAATGGCGATGTGGTGCTGGCCCGCAGCAGCAGCGCGCTGGCTTCGACCGGCGGCGGCGTCCCCAGCGCCAGCCGCATCTTCGACGACTCGGGCATGCCGCTGCACCTCGAAAACTGGTACGTGCCCGGCATTCCGGTGGACACCGGCGCGATCGCCTCGCTGGGCATCGTGCTGGATCCGACCCGCGCCCGCTTCGGCTACGACCGGGCCAGCAATGGCGTCGGGCTGAGCTGGCCCCGCGCGGCGCAGGACGCGGTGGTCGCGGCCTGCCGCGCGGTCGATCACAAGGTGGCGCAGGCGGGCGGCTCGGTGGTGGACTACACCCCGATCGCCTATGACGCACAGGGCTTCTTCACCGCCCACCCGCTGGGCGGCGCGGTGCTGGGCCGGGCCACCGACGGCTACGGCCGCGTCATCGGGCACCCGGGCCTCTACGTCATGGACGGCGCGGCCATTCCGGGCAGCACCGCCACCGTGAACCCCTCGCTCACCATTACCGCTGTGGCCGAACGCAATATCGAGGCGATCATCCGCGCCGGGCGGTAGGCCGCAACCGAGGCCCCCTTCCCCGTCATTTGCGCCGACTACGCTGGCGTGACCGTTCGATGTGGAAGGGGACGTCGTGATCGAGCCCGTCGCGCCGGAGGCGGACGAATATCCACACAAGCCCCCGGCCCTGTGGACCGATTTCGTCATGCTCGCGCTGGCGGTGGTCTCGGTGGTGCTGGTCGCGTGGGTGACGTTCTTCCCGGTGGCCGATCAGACCTACCGGTTCATCCGGATCGCCGACTACAGCATCTGCGCGGTGTTCGCGGCCGAATTCCTGTGGCGCTGGCGGCGTGAGGGCTGGAGCTGGACCTTCCCGTTCGTCTACTGGTACGAGGTCCTCGGCATGATTCCGGTGACCAGCCCGTTCTTCCGCGGTTTCCGGCTGCTGCGCGTCGTGGTGATCGCGGTCCGGGTGGGCCGGGTCGCCGACCGCGCCTTCGGGGATCGGATCACCGCGGCCGTGGTGAACCGTTCGGTGGGCGCGATCGTCGACGCGATCAAGCGACCGGTGACCATCGCGGTGCTGGAGGAGGTCGCCGAGGTGTTGCGCACCGGCCACTACACCCGCAATATCGCCAGCGCGCTGGAGGAGAACCGCGCCGAGATCGATCAGATGATCCTCGAGGTGATCCGCAACGACCCGCAGCTGGGGAAGGTGCGCTACGTCCCGTTCCACGAGGAGATGATCCGCGGCATCGCCGACGCCAGCTTCCGCGTCATCTTCCAGGTGCTGGCCGATCCGCGCACCGACGAACTGGTGGCGGATGCCCTGCGCGAGAACATCGATCAGATCCGGGAGGCCGTGCACGCGGGGGAGCGGGTGCCGGAGGCGATCGACCACCGGCCGGTCCCGCGCACCTGACTACCCCGGGCACCCGTGCCGCTAGTAC
>NZ_BJWY01000204.1 GCF_007990715.1 Nocardia seriolae NBRC 15557
GGGGGGAACCTCATACATCGTGGTGGATCGGGTGACCGGGGGCCGGGTTGCCTTCGTGAATACCGACAACGCCTGCCTGTTCCAGTCGGTGCACCTGGTGGTGATGCAGCGGCTGCAGCAGCGGTTCGGGGATCTGTACACCGAGCGCAACGTCAATCTCAACGCGACGCACAATCACAACTCCTGTGGCGGTAGCGCGCGGGAGTACGCGTACTCGTTGGCCGCCATGGGGTTTCAGCAGAATTCGCATGACGCCGAGGTGAACGGGATCGTCAAGGCGATCGTCAACGCGCACGAGAATCTCGGGCCGGGCTCGATCATGCTCGGGCACGGGGAGTTGCACGACGCCAGCGCCAACCGGTCTCGGGTCGCATTCGAGGCGAACCCGGCCGAGGACAAGGCGGCCTTCCCCAACGCCATCGATCCGAAGGTCACCGTGCTGCGGTTCCGGCAGGGCGGCAAGGATGTCGGGGCCGTCACCTGGTTCGCCACGCACGGCACTTCGCTGACCGATCGCAATACGCTCATCTCCGCCGACAACAAGGGCTACGCCAGTTATCGGTGGGAGCACGACGAGATGGGCGTGCGGCATCTGGACGGTCCGCCGTCGTTCGTCGCCGCCTTCCCTCATACCAATCCGGGCGATATGACGCCCAACCTGTGGATCCGGCCCATGCACCCGTCGGGGCCCACCGAGGACAACCGGACCAACTGCGCAATGATCGGCGAGCGCCAATATCAGGCCGGGCGCAGGGCTTTCGACGCCGCGACGCCGATGAACAGCGCCGGTGTGGATGCGGTGCTGCACTACGTGAACCTGGCCGACACCGCCATCGACGGCGACTACACCCCCGACGGCAAGCCCGCCCGCACCGCCCCCGCCATGATGGGCGCGGCGGCCATGGCGACCAGCACCGAGGACAACTGGAACTCGCAGCTGTCGTTCCTGCAGGAGGGTGACGCCAATCCGATGGTGGCCGCGCTCGGCGGTCTGAACTCGCCGATCGAGGACTGGATGCGAGATGTCCAGGCCCCCAAGCTGATTCTGGCTCCGCTCGGGGTGCTGCCGCCGCGGCCGTGGGTGCCGCAGATCGTGCCGTTGCAGCTCATGCGGATCGGTGATCTGGTGCTGGCGTCGGGGCCGTCGGAGTACACGGTGGTGTCGGGGCTGCGGATCCGCCGCCTCGTGTCCCGCGCGCTCAATGTCCCGATCGAGAACGTCCTGGTGCAGGGCTACGGAAACGGCTACAACGGCTATGTCACCACGCCCGAGGAGTACGCGCTCCAGCAGTACGAGGGCGGGGAGACCCTGTACGGGCGCTGGACGCTGTCCGCGCACATGCAGTAATTCGACAGGCTGGCAAAGGCTTTGGCGGCGCGGGTGGATCTCGGCCGCGGCCCGGCCCCGTTGGACTGGAACTTCGGGTTGCAGCCCAACCTGCTGCCCCCGGTCCCGGCCGACCTGCCGCACGCGGGGCGCGCGTTCGGTGACGTGCTCACCCAGCCCGGTACCGACTATGCGGCGGGACAGACGGTTTCGGTGGAGTTCGTCGGCGCCCACCCCAACAACGACTTCCGCCTGGACGGCACCTACTTCGAGGTCCAGCAGAGTTCCGGCGGCGACTGGCGACGTGTCTACGACGACAACGACTGGTGCACCGAACTGCACTGGTCGCGCCCGGACGGCCAGGCGGCCGCCTCCACCATCCGGATCCAGTGGACGGTCCCGGACGGCGTCTCCGGGAGCTGCCGCATCCGGTACACCGGAAACAGCCGCGACGGCGCTGGAACCGTCACCGAATTCACTGGAACATCGGCGGAATTCGTGATCGGCTGATCCCATGTTCGTCAGACCAGCCGAAGCCGCCGACGAGAAGCTCCTGTGGGCGATGCTCTACGAGGCGTCATACGCCCACGAGAACGGGATGGACTACCCGGACCGGCTGCGCGATGTGCCGACCCTCGCGCACTATGTCGAAGGCTGGGGAGCCGCAGGTGATCTCGGCGTGGTCGGCGGATTCGACGGGGTTCCACTGGGCGCCGCGTGGTTGCGATTGTTCGGCCCCGAGGGCCCGGCCTACGGCTACATCGATGCCGACACTCCGGAGCTGGCCATCGGTGTCGCGCCCGAGGGTCGCGGTACCGGACTCGGCACCACCCTGATGTCGGCCCTGATCGACGCCGCCCGCGACAAGCACGACGCCGTCTGTCTGAGTGTGCGACTGGAGAATCCGGCGTACCGGCTGTATCGGCGGCTCGGCTTCGTCGACGTCGAAGGTTCGGGCAAGATCAATCTCGCCGGAACCACTAGCGTCACAATGGTTCTGCGCTTCCGCTGACCTACTCCGCCACCGCTCTGTCAGCCCCGCGGCGCGAGATCGAAGGCCAGCCGTCCGGCCCAGAGGTAGTCGGCCCGGTCGAACAGCATTCGGATCTCGGGCCGCGCGTCCTCCGGAATCCTGGCCAGCTCCTCGTGCACGGGGTTCCGGAATGCCTCGCCGCGCGCCGTCATCACCGGCAGCCAATTGTCATGGTGATTGGGCACGAACACCTTCGGTCGCAACGCCTCGACATAGCTGCGCGGATCCCGCAGCCCATTGGTGAACTGGTTGAACCCCTGCACCGCGCCGATGTGCACGTCGGAGGCCGGCAGCCCGCGCAGCACCTCCAGCACCTGCGGCGCCCGGTCCAGCAGCGGGCCGGACGAGTCGTGCCAGGTCAGCACGAAATCACCGAGGCGGAACTGGTACAGCAGCACCCCGCCCTCCGGCGCGAACAGGTTCCGTGCCAGATGTCCCGCGTCGGCCCGATTCGGCGGATAGGTGCGGATATCGCACAGGCAGGGCCGCGGCCGCACCGGACTCGACGCGTCGTGTCCCTCGTGCCGGGGCGTGCGCGCCGAGTGCAGATGCCGGATCGCGGTGACCGAAATTCCCGGCGCGAGTTCGAAATCATGCCGTTCACCCGGTGACGATGAGCTGGAACCCAGTTCCTTGCAAGACAATTCGGCGCCCGCCACCTGCTTCCGGACGGTCGCGCAATGCTCCGCTGTGCCGTGCACCACGGCCCCGCTGGCCCGCGCGATCGCCCCGGCGTCGGCCGCGTGATCGAAGTGCCCGTGCCCGATGAAGATCGCCGCCGGGTCCAGCGCCGCGACCTCCTCGGGTGTGGTCGGCACATACCCGGAGGTCGCCCCGCGCGGCACCCACGCGTCCAGCAGGAACACCACCCCGCCCAGCGCCACCGCGAAACTGGCACACCCGAACCAGGACACCAGCACCTGATCCGCGCGCACGGCCCCGCTCACCGGATCCACGGCCTCCGGCCCGAAGAAGCGTCGACGTGCGGCGATGGTTTGTCTACCGGGCACCCGGTTCCCCTTGTCTCGCGTCGTGACGGGCATCACCCCCGCCTGCCGCCCCGCATTCTGCCCCGAACCGACCGGACTGTCACCCAATTGGAGTGGCCGGTGTGGAGCCGCCACGGTCGCCCACGACCGGAGCGGACGCGGTGGTACCTTCAGCCGCACTCGCGTCGTCGCGCCCGGCGGTGGCGCGGGCGCAGTTCCACGACACCCCGCGTTCCAGCGGACCGCGGCCCAAGACCAGCACCCACACCGTCGACGCCGCGACGGTCATCGCCAAGAACACGGCCAGCAGCAGATTGCCGGTCGCCCCCGTCACCGCGTTGCCCAGCAGCCACACCGCGATGACGTGCGCCGAATACACCGTCAGCGGCAGGGCGCCGACCGCGATCAAGGGAAACAACAAGGGCCGCAGCCGATTCGCCGCGAACGGCAGTGTGCCGATCACCGTCAGCGCGAACCCCAGCGAGCCCGCGATCTCGAAGTTTGAGCCGGAATGCGGTTCGGCACGCCGACGTGCACCGTGATCATCCCCAGCACCGCGAGCCCACGGGCGGCGTCGACGGCCGCGATGCGGGAAATGATCGCGGGCGGCCGCGCGGGAGCGGCGATTGTGGTCGTCATACCCGCATGGTGCCGAGTCCTTCATTAGCGGATCGTGAGGCGACCGCAGCCGATCAAAAGGAGAGCGAGATGCGGCGCATGCAGTCTCGCGGAGGTAACCGAGACCTTGCCGTTGCCGTGGGCAATCGATCGGTGAATCCTGGAATCGCACCGTGATGAAGCGGTTGGTAAATGTTCAGCCCGCTGTTAAACAGTCGGCGTTGCATCGTATTCAGAGGTAGCTGAACGACGGCTGCCCGTAGGGCAATTGGGGCTCACCATGTACAACGACGTGCATGTG
Organism: Nocardia seriolae NBRC 15557; assembly: GCF_007990715.1. GTDB lineage: Bacteria > Actinomycetota > Actinomycetes > Mycobacteriales > Mycobacteriaceae > Nocardia > Nocardia seriolae. Next base: position 4,269 of record NZ_BJWY01000204.1, read on the forward strand.
GCCGCGCAAGATCGCGAAGACCACAAGTACACGATGCGCATCAGCCGGCTGGCGATCGACAAGCTCGGCATCCGGCTCTACGACCGGGTTTCGGCGGTGCTGGCCGAACTCATCGCGAATTCCTACGACGCCGACGCCACCGAGGTCGAGGTCGTGCTGCCGTGGGGCGCCATGCTGGCCGGAACCGTGAGGGCCGCAGACGAACCCGCGTACGAGATCATCGTCTCCGACAATGGTCACGGCATGACCGCCGAAGAGGTCAACGAGCACTATCTGATGGTGGGCTCCGACCGTCGCGTGCGTACCGGCTCGGACCTGTCTCGCGAGCGCAGGCGGCCGGTCATGGGGCGCAAGGGGATCGGGAAGCTGTCCGCCTTCGGCATCTGCCGCACCATCGAGGTGATCACCGCCGGCAGCCGGGACTACGACCGAACCACGCTGGGCTGGAAGGTCTCTCACATCGTGATGGACCTCGACGACATGCTCTCCGACACCGAGCGCGACTACTTCCCGCGGCCCGGTTCGCTGGACGGCAGCTTCACCGCCAAGCGCGGGACGACCATCATCCTTCGCAATTTCTTTCGTAAAAGGGTCAATTCGGGCACGGAACTGAATCGGCAGCTGGCGGCGCGCTTCGGCATCGAACGCACCGACTGGCGGGTCGAGGTGCGCAATGCGATCGGGCAGGAGAGCTTCATTCTCAGCCAGCTGCCCATCGACGTCATGGAGGAGACCCGCATCGACGTCAGCCGGGTGCCGGTGCGGTTCGGGCGGCAATTCCTGCCGATAACCGGCTGGATCGCCTATTCGAAACAGCCGTACCGCGACGAGGCGATGGCCGGTGTGCGTATTTACGCGCGCGGCAAGATCGTCGCGCAGACAAGGGATTTCGGCATCTCCTCCGGATTCACCGGCGAATTCAAACTGCGCTCGTATCTGGTCGGCGCGATCAATGTGGACTGGCTCGACGATGACGACGACCTGGTCCGCTCCGACCGCCAGGACATCATGTGGAGCTCCCCGCGCGGGGAGGCCCTCGCCCAGTGGGGCCGCGCGCTGATCAAGGAGATCGGCCGCCTCGGGGAGAAATCCATCCGCCGCCGGGTCTGGGAGGAGTTCGTGGAACGCTCGCGCATCCACGAAACCCTCGACGCCATCGCCCCCGGCGACCGCCTGTTCCGCGACTCCGTGCTGGACGCCGCGCGAATCCTGGTGGCCAACAAGGACCGCGCCTCCCTCGACGATCCCGCGCACATCGAGAACATGCTGCGCCTGGCCCTGTCGCTGGGCCCGCAGCGCAGCCTGCTCGACACCCTCAAGGAGATCGCCGAGGACGCCGACCCCGAATTGGACGTCGTGGTAGCGCTTTTCGAGCGCGCCCGGGTGGCCGAGATCTACTCGCTGGGCCAGATCGCCAGCGAGCGCGTCGCGGTGGTGGACCGCCTGCGCACGCTCATCGACGACCGCCGCTCCCTGGAGCGTCCCTTCCAGGAGCTCATCGAATCCGCCCCCTGGCTGCTGGCCCCCGAGTGGACCCCGCTGGGCATGAACGAATCCCTCAAGCGCGTGCGCGCCAGCTTCGAACGCTGGTACGCACAGAAATTCGGCGCACCGCTGGTCACCAGCACCATCGGCAGCCCCAAGCGCGAACCCGACTTCGTCCTGCTGCACGACTCCGGCGAACTGTGGATCGTCGAGATCAAGCGCATGGACTACCACCTCACCGACGAGGAGTACAACCGCGCCGTGAACTACCTCTACGAGCTCGACCACTTCCTGGACGAGAACCCCCGCATCGGAGCCCAATTCCCGCGCCGCCGACTCACCTTCATCGTCGACCACATCGACAAACTGGGCCCGGCCTCGCTCTCCTCGCGGATCAGCGACCAACGGGTGGACCGCCGCACCTGGCGCGAACTGCTCGACTCCACCCTGCGCGCCCACCGCGACTTCCTCGAACGCGTCTACGCCATGCGCGGTTCCGACGACCCCGGCGACGAATCCCCGAACCGCAACATGCGCGCCGGCTGAGCGGGGAACAGGCGCGCTGGGTGCGGCCACCCGCGCCACGCTGCCAGCGCCGGGCCGAAGCGAGCACGGCCCGCGTGATCGCGGCAGCGCAGGGTGCGGGAACGCGGTGCCCGGACCGAGGGAAGGGCCGGTCCGGGCACCTGCGGCGGCCTGCCGCACCACGAAAGCGCCCCCGCCCGACCACTTCCCGCCGCGCATACCTCCCCGCGCGGGTAGCCGCTCCCCGAATCAAGATCAGGGAGCTCTCACCGCGGAATTTTGCCCGAATCGCCGCAGTGGGAGCTCCCTGATCTTGGTCAGCATGTGGCGGATGCGCAGAAGTGTCGCGGCGGTGGGCAAGGGGCACCCGATGCCGAGCTGGGCGGGAGCGTTTCGGGAACCGTTGCGCGCGTGCATATTCGGCGGCTCGGTGCGCGGAAGGATGTATCTTGCCGTTGGGGAATGGTCGGCGGTCGCGTGGTGGATGGGTGATGCATTGCGGCCGGGTTATTCGATAAGTGGGCAGGGCCACAAATGTTGGTCGCGGTCATGGGATGGGGCGGGCGGGTGTGGGCGGCCGACCGGGCGGGGGCGCGGCGTGACACCATGGTTCGCGGCACGTGCGGGGACGTGGAGTATCCGATTGGTCGAGAAGGTCAGGTAATGGTGCGCGGCACGGTCAAGTGGTTCGACAGCGAGAAGGGCTTCGGCTTCATCAGCCCCGATGAGGGCGGGCCGGACGTGTTCGTGGAGTACACCGCGGTCGAAGGGGACGGGTTCCGCTCGCTGGTCGAGGGGCAGCGGGTCGAGTTCGAGGTGCGGCGCACCAAGCCCGGGCCGGAAGCGGTCATCGTGCGGGTGGTCGCGACCGTCACGTACTAGTGTCC
>NZ_BJWY01000205.1 GCF_007990715.1 Nocardia seriolae NBRC 15557
GGACACTAGTGCGCGGCCGAGTCCCAGCTGCGGCCTACGCCGACCGAGACCTCGAGGGGGACCGACAGGTCGATGGCGTTGGACATGTGTTCGCGGGCAAGGGATTCGAGTTGGTCGCGTTCGCCGGGGGCCACCTCGAAGACGAGTTCGTCGTGGATCTGGAGGAGCATGCGGGACTTCAGGCCGGCGGCGCGGATGGCCTGCTGGGTGTCGATCATGGCGACCTTGATGATGTCGGCCGCGGTGCCCTGGATGGGGGCGTTGAGGGCCATGCGTTCGGCGGCCTCGCGGCGCTGGCGATTGCTGGAGTCGAGATCGGGCAGGTAGCGGCGGCGGCCGAAGAGGGTTTCGGTGTAGCCGACCTTGCGGGCCTGCTCGACGGCGTCGCGCAGGTAGTCGCGGATGGCGCCGAAGCGGTTGAAGTAGATGTCCATCTGGACCTTGGCCTCGTCGGCGCTGATCTTCAGCTGCTGGGACAGGCCGTAGGCCGAGAGCCCGTAGGCCAGGCCGTAGGACATGGCCTTGATGCGGCGGCGCAGTTCCGGATCCACCTCGGAGATGGGGATGTCGAAGGCCTTGGAGGCGACGAAATTGTGCAGGTCCTCGCCGGAGTTGAAGGCTTCGATCAGGCCCTCGTCCTTGGACAGGTGGGCCATGATGCGCATTTCGATCTGGCTGTAGTCCGCGGTCATCAGCGACTCGAAGGCCGTGCCATTGGAGCCGACGACGAAGGTGTCGCGGATGCGGCGGCCCATATCGGTGCGGATCGGAATGTTCTGCAGGTTGGGCTCGGTCGAGGACAGGCGCCCGGTGGCCGCCACCGTCTGGTTGAAGGTGGTGTGGATGCGCCCGTCGTCGGCGACCGACTTGAGCAGGCCGTCGACGGTCACCTTGAGGCGGGTGGCGTCGCGGTGCTCGAGCAGGTGCTGCAGGAACGGGTGCTGGGTCTTCTCGTAGAGACTCTCCAGCGCGTCGGCATCGGTGGTGTAACCGGTCTTGGTGCGCTTGGTCTTCGGCATGTCGAGCTCGTCGAACAGCACCACCTGCAGCTGCTTGGGCGAGCCGAGGTTGATCTGCTTTCCGATCACGTCGTAGGCGCTGTTGGCGGCCTCGGCGACACGGTCGGCGAATTCGCGCTGGAGTTCCTCGAGCTGACCGGAGTCCACCGCGATGCCCGCGGCCTCCAGATCGGCCAGCACGCCCAGCAGTGGGAGTTCCATATCGCGCAGCAGGGCGGTGGATTCGATGCGCTCGAGCTCGGCGTCGAAGGCGTCGGCGAGGTCGGAAACCGCACGGGCGCGCAGCATCTGGGCATTGGCGACCTCGGCGTCGACCTGCTCCTCGTCGTCGAGCAGCGACAGCTGGGTCTCGCCGCCGTTGTCGACGCGCAGCTCCCGGCTCAGGTAGCGCAGGGACAGGTCCTCGAGGTTGAAGGTGCGCTGGCCCGGCAGGATCAGGTAGGCAGCCAGGGCGGTGTCGCTGGTGAGCCCGCCCAGCTGCCAGCCGCGCCCGCGCAGCGCGTGCATGGCGGTCTTGGCCTCGTGCAACGCCTTCGGGACCTCCGCGTCGGCGAGCCAGGCGCCCAGCGCCTTCTCGTCCTCGGGGGTCAGGGTGTGCACGTCGATGTAGGCGCCCTCGCCGTCCGCGGCGGCCAGCGCGATGGCCTGGGTGTCACCGTGGATCGGAGAGCCGGTGCCGACGACGGAAACACCTTGGCGCACACCTGCTTTCGCGTGCTCGGCGAGCCAGTCGGAGACCGCGCCCGCGGCCAGCGCGCTGCCGCTGATCTCGAACCCGGCCTCGGCCTCGGGCTCGACCGGGGCGAGGGTGTCGAAGAGCCGGTCGCGCAGGACGCGGAACTCCAGCTCGTCGAACAGCCGGTGGATCTTGTCCCGATCCCACGGCTGCATGGCCAGCTGGTCGGGCGTGTACGGCAGCGCCACGTCCTTGACCATCTCGGTGAGCTGCCGGTTGAGCACGACGCTGGACAGGTTGGCGCGCAACGCGTCTCCGACCGTGCCCTTGACCTTGTCCACCTGATCGACCAGCGTGGCCAGGTCCCCGTACTCGCGTACCCACTTGGCCGCGGTCTTCTCCCCCACGCCCGGAATGCCGGGCAGATTGTCACTCGGGTCGCCGCGCAGGGCCGCGAAGTCCGGGTACTGCTGCGGCGTCAGCCCGTACTTCTCCTCGACCGCCGCCGGGGTGAACCGCGTCAGCTCGGAGACGCCCTTCTTCGGGTAGAGCACGGTCACGTTCTCGTTGACCAGCTGCAGCGAGTCCCGGTCGCCGGTCACGATCAGCACCTTGAAGCCCTCGGGCACGGCCTGCGTGGTCAGCGTCGCGATGACGTCGTCGGCCTCGAACCCGTCGATGGCCATGACCGGAATACCCAGCGCCCCCAGCACTTCCTGGGTGGTCTCCACCTGCCCCTTGAACTCGTCCGGGGTGGTCGACCGATTCGCCTTGTACTCCGGATACGCCTCGGTGCGGAAGGTCTTGCGGCTCACGTCGAACGCCGCCGCCACGTGCGTGGGCTTCTCGTCGCGGAGCAGATTGATCAGCATTGCCGTGAACCCGTACACCGCGTTGGTGGTCTGCCCGCCGTGCGTCTTGAAGTTCTCCGCGGGCAGCGCGAAGAACGCGCGATAGGCCAGCGAATGCCCGTCCAGCAACAGCAGGGTCGGCTGCTGTTCCCCGGAGGCGGACGCGGACACGACGGGACGCTGATCGGTAGAGGCAGGGGTCACCCGACAGAGTCTAGGTATCCCCACCGACATCCGTGCGCAGCGGGCGCAACCGGCCCGTCGCCGCAGGTCACGCAAATCGATTTCATCCCGGGCGGGGCACCTGGTAGCGTGATCATCCGTCAAAGGGGTGTAGCTCAATTGGCAGAGCAGCCGTCTCCAAAGCGGCAGGTTGCAGGTTCGATTCCTGTCGCCCCTGCTTGAAGGCTTCGGGCCGGTCACCGTTCAGGTGACCGGCCCGAATGCTTTCCGGGGTACCGATTTCAGCCGACGCCGAGGTAGGCCGACTTGACGGCCGGGTCGTGCAGCAGGGCACGGCCGCCGCCGGTCTTGGTGACCTCGCCGGTCTCCAGGATGTAGGCGCGATCGCTGCGGGTCAGGGCCTGCTGGGCGTTCTGCTCGACCAGCAGGACCGTGGTGCCCTGGGCATTGATGTCGGCGATGATCCGGAAGATCTGCTGGATCACCATGGGGGCCAAGCCCATTGACGGCTCGTCGAGCAGCAGCAGCTGCGGACGCGCCATCAGGGCGCGCCCGATGGCCAGCATCTGCTGCTCACCGCCGGAGAGGGTGCCGCCGACCTGGCGACGGCGCTCGAGCAGACGGGGGAACAACTCGTAGACCCAGTCCAGGGTCTGGTTGTAGTCGGCCTTGGCCTTGAACGGGCGTGCGTGACAACCCATGTCGAGGTTTGCCTGGACCGTCATGCCCGGGAAGACACCGCGGCCCTCGGGAGCCTGGATGAGGCCCTCGACGACGCGTTCGTGCGCCTTCATGCGGGTGATGTCGCGGCCCTGGAACATGATGCAGCCCCGGGTGAGCGGGAGCAGGCCCGACAGCGCGCGCATGGTGGTGGTCTTGCCCGCGCCGTTCGCGCCCAGCAGCGTGACCAGCTCGCCCTGACCGACGTTCAGCGAGATGCCGTGCAGGGCTTGGATTCTGCCGTAGTTGACGACCATGTCCTCGACCGCGAGCAACGGCTGATCGGCCGCGGCGGCGGGAACCTCCGAACCGGGGAGCCGCTTGGCCAGATCCGGAACCGGTTGCGTACCGGCACTTTCCGCCGCCGGGGCGAAGCCTTCCTCGGGCGGGGCAAGACGTTCGGTCTTCGGCTCGGCGGCCGCGGCCTCCGCTTCGTCGGGCACGCCGAGGTAGGCGTTGATCACCGCCGGATCCTGGCGGATCTGCTCGGGCAACCCGTCGGCGATCTTGCGACCGAACTCCAGCACCACGATCCGGTCGGTCACACCCATGACCAATCGCATGTCGTGCTCGATGAGCAGCACCGTGTAGCCGTCGTCGCGGATCTTGCGGATCAGATCCATGAGCGCGGACTTCTCGCTCGGATTGAAGCCCGCGGCGGGCTCGTCCAAGCACAGCAGCTTCGGCTCGGTCGCCAAAGCGCGGGCGATCTCCAGGCGGCGCTGATCGCCGTAGGAGAGGTTGCGCGCCTTCTCGACCGCGTACGGCGCGATGCCGACGAATTCCAGTAGCGCCATGGCTCTTTCGAGCGATTCCTTCTCTTCGCTCCGATGCCGGGGAGTGCGGAAGACCGCGCCCGGGACCGAGGTCCGGTGCCGGGCGTCCGCGCCCACGACCACGTTCTCGAGCGCGGTCATCTCGGCGAAGAGCCGGATGTTCTGGAAGGTGCGCGCGATGCCCAGGCGGGTGATCTCGTTGCGCTTGGTCTTGGTCAGCGGCTTGCCGTCGAAGAAGACCGTCCCGCCCGACGGCCGGTACACCCCGGAGATGGCGTTGAAGCAGGTGGTCTTGCCCGCGCCGTTGGGCCCGATGAGCCCGAGGATCTCGCCGCGGCGGATCTCGAAGCTGACATCGTCGAGCGCGGTGAGGCCGCCGAACTTGACGGTCAGTCCGTCGGTGCGCAGCAGCGGCGCGCCGACCGCGGTCTGGATTTCGCGATGCGGCGCGGCGATTTCCGCGACCAGGTCCGAATCCGCAAGCACCGGAAGGACTTCGGTCACATCGAGCATGCCCGCGCTGGGCTCGACCTCGGGGCGCGCGTACCCGGCCGCCATGTCCTCATTGTCGAAGAGCGCGTCGCCCGGCCCCGTCACTGTCCAGCTCCCGTCGACTGCGCGGCCACCGGCCGTCGCACCACCCGATACACCTGCCGCCCGTAGGCCAGCAATTTCTGCCGCGCCGGGAACAGACCCTGCGGCCGGAAGATCATCACCACCACCAGGGTGAGACCGAAGAACAGGTACTTGTAGTCGCCGAGGGACTGCCCGCCCACGTCCACGCCCATGAACCGGTTGGGCAGGTACACGATCAGGAACGCGCCGACGATCACGCCGAGCTTGTTGCCCTGACCGCCCAGCACCACCGCGCACAGGAACAGCATCGAGTTGATGACGTTGAAGCCCTGCGGATTCACGTACTGGACCTGACCCGCGTACAGCGCGCCCGACAGCCCGCCGATGCCCGCGCCGATCATGAACGCCCACAGCTTGAACTTGAAGGTGGGCACGCCCATGATCTCGGCGGCGTCCTCGTCCTCGCGAATGGCGACCCAGGCGCGGCCGACCCGGCTGCGCTCGAGATTGCCGACGAACATGAGCACGATGACCACCAGCACGATGCCCAGCCAGTACCACCAGGTGCCGGAACTGGCCCGGTCCAACAGGTTCCAGGTGTCGCGGTCACCGAGATTGCCGGAGGAGAAGTAGCCGCCGGGATGGGTGTCGGACTCGCCGAGGTGCGGGTACTGGATCCGGGAGAGGCCCAGGCTGCCGTTCGTGATCTCGGGCAGATTGTCGGCCAGCAGGCGCACGATCTCACCGAAACCGAGGGTCACGATGGCGAGGTAGTCGCCGCGCAGGCGCAACGTGGGGGTGCCCAGGATGAGACCGGAGATCGCGGTCGCCAGGATCGCGATGGGCACGCAGGCCAGCCACGCCCACTTGGGATTCAGCCAGCCGCCGTCGGTCTGGCTCCACGGGCTGTTGGGACTGGTCAGCAGGCCGACCGAATACGCGCCGACCGCGTAGAAGCCGACATAGCCGAGGTCCAGCAGACCCGCCTGTCCCACAACCACATTCAGGCCGATGGCGATGAGCGCGTACATGGCGAACTGCGCCATCACGCCGCCGAAACTGGTGCCGGGGGTGTCCAGCAGCGGGATCTTGAACAGCGGCAGCGCGGCCAGCACGATGACCGCCGGAACACCGACCGCCCACTGCGCCGGGCGGGACAATCCGCCCCACCACTTGCGGATGCCGTCGCCGACACCGCGCCCACGCGCCTTTTCGGGGCCGAAGTCTTGCTTCCAGGCGGGCGGCAGGATGCCCTTGTGCGGCGGGCGCGGGGAACGAGCCATGTCGGTCATGCGCGCGCCCTCCCCAGGCTCTCACCGAGGATGCCGGTGGGACGGACCATGAGCACCGCGACCAGCACCACGAACGCGACCACGTCGCGCCACTGGTCACCGAAGAGCACCTGGCCGTAGTCCTCGGCCAGGCCCAGCAGCAGACCGCCCAGCAGGGCGCCGCGCAGGTTGCCGATACCGCCCAGCACGGCGGCGCTGAAAGCCTTGATGCCCAGGATGAATCCGCCGTTGTAGATGATGCCGTTGGGGATCTTGAGCGTGTAGAGCATGGCCGCGGCACCGGCCAGCACACCACCGATGAGGAAGGTCAGCATGATGACCCGTTCCCGGGACACACCCATCAGCGTGGCGGTGTCGGGATCCTGGGCCACCGCGCGAATGCTGCGGCCGAACTTCGTATTGTTGATCAGCAATTCGGTGGTGAGCGCCAGCGCCACCGCGGCCAGCACGATCACCATCGCGATATTGGTGACCGACGCGCCGAAGAGCTTGAACTGCTCGGTCGGCGTCACCAGCTGGGTGGGCTGCTGCGCATTGGTGCCGCCGAGCTTGTTGCCGGTCAGCTTGGGCAGGATGTAGTGCACGAATTCCTGCAGCACGAACGACATTCCGATCGCGGTGATCAGGAAGATCAGCGGTTCCGCCCCGCGTTTACGCAACGGGCGATAGGCCACCCGCTCCAATCCCACGGCCGCCACGCCGGAGACCAGCATGCCGAAAATCATTGCCGCGCAGAGATATACGATCGTCAGCACGGTGCCCTGCGAATACACGTCGCCGCTGGCCGCGAATCCGAAGACCATCAGGCCGACCAGCTGGCCGAACATGCCCAGCATGAATACTTCCGAATGCGCGAAATTGATCAGGCGCAACACACCGTAGACCAGGGTGTAGCCGACCGCGACCAGTGCGTAGATCGAACCGTAGGTCAAGCCTTCCACGGTGAGCCGCCAGAATTGATCGACGACCGCGGAGACATTGAATTGGATGGAGCTGCTCGCCAGCAGCGTCACATCAGCCAGAGCGGGTGCAGACATTCGTTACTTTCGCCGTCCTAGTGTCG
>NZ_BJWY01000206.1 GCF_007990715.1 Nocardia seriolae NBRC 15557
AGTACTAATGCCGGCGGCGACGCCTTCGCCAACAGCAGCGACCCGATTCAGGCGGCGCTCGGCGCGGCCGCGGCCCTGGCCCAGAATCCGGCCGTCACCAGTGCGCTCTCGCAGGTCGCGCAGGTGGCGGGGACGGTGGTCACCAGCGGCATGACCAGCGCGGGAAACGTTGCGAGCACGGCGATTTCGGCCGTCGCCAATGCCGTGACCCAGGCACCCGCCCTGCCCGCCTCGAGCCTGCCCGCCATGGCGGGCGCGGGCGCCGCGACCGTCGGCGCGGGCGGTGCGGCGATCGCCACCCAGGCGGTGTCCTACAACGGACCCGGCACCTCGGTGAACATCGGCAACGGCGGCGGCACGCTGCGGCTGCCGGACGGCTGGGGCGCGGGTCTCGGCAATGCCGGAAACGCCGGTGGCGCAACGACTTCCGCCGCACCCATGGCGGAGCCGGTGAGCGTGACCACCGCTCCGGCCTCGACCACCCCGGTCCGCTCCGCGGGCACCGGCCCGCTGCTCGGCGGCCAGGGCAGCGACGACGACGAGACGCACCACGGCACCGACTACGGCCGCTCGGCGGAGGTCTTCGCCGACGGCCGGGTCATCGCGCCCGCCGTCATCGGCGGCGACCCGCTGGGCGACCGGTGACCGTCCTCGGCGCGGGACGCGGGCCGTCGCTGCTGCGTTCGGTGACGCTGTCACTGGACGAAATGCAGTATCTCCAGGAGACATTGGGCATCGACGAGCTGCCCGTGGTGCTGGATGCCATGGGCCGCTACGACAAGGCCACCGACCACGACGCCGCCATGGCCGCCGCGGCCGCCACCCTGGCCGAGCGCGACCTGCTCGACGACGATCAGGTGCATCCCGAACTCGCCGAGCGGCTGCGCGTGCTCTACCGGCCGCACTGGGTGCTGGCCGTGCGCTGGTACGTGTCGGGCCAGGTCAATCGGTTCTGCCTGGCCAAGGGTGAGGACTTCGAGGTGGTGGCGCTGCGCGGCCCCGGCTCCTATGTCATCGACGAGGCGAGCCACGATCTCGCGGGCACCGTGCTGGCCGCGCTCGGCCCGGCCGAGCCCCTCGAGCTGGCCGGAATGAACGCGCCCACCGCGGATCTGGTCCCCATCTTCGACGACGCGGGCGATGCCGCCACCACGGCGAAACGGCTGACCGAGGTGGGCAAGCCGGCCCGCGACGCGCAGGCCATCGCTTCGGCTCTGGTGCAGGTGGATTCGCACGCGGAGATCGTCGGCGTGCTCTACGGCGACGGCTCGCGCGACGTGGCCGACACCCACGTCGCGGTGTACAACACCCGGCACGGGCGATTCCTGGCCATCACCACCCGCTCCGGTGACGGCACCAAATGGACATCGTTCGCGAGCGGCACCCCGGCCCGTTTCCGCACGGCGCTGCAGGACCTGATCGAATCCCTGCCGCTGCGAACGGAATTCCCCAACCCGTAGGGGTCAGCCCATCGGGTCGTCGCCGGTCGGTTCGATGGCGTCGGCGAAGGGCGCGGGGTAGCGACCCCAGCGCGCGCACTCCCATAGGTTGTTCTCGAACGGCAGCAGTTCGATGGTCTCGGTATTGTCGAGATGGTTGTTGGCGGCGAAAAGCCTAGGCACACCGGTGAGTTCACGGGAGACCAGGCGCATGGCCGCACCGTGACTGACCAGGATGACATCCCCGGCGTCCGGATCGGTCAGATACTCGTCGCGCAGGCGCTCCAGGGCCGGGATGTAGCGGGAGAGCACCTCCTCACCCGATTCACCACCCGGCACCCGCACGCTCAGATCACCGAAATGCCAAGCGTGATAGACCTTCTGGAACTCCTCGTGCGCGGCCTTGGTACTCAGACCCTCCAGATCACCGAGCTGTACCTCGTGCAGATCCTCGAGCACGTCCAAGGGCACGCCGGTGACGGCCTCGATGTACCCGCCGGTCTGTCTGGCCCGCAGCGCGGCCGAGGAGAACAGCCGCTGCGGCGGCAGCGGCAGGTTCGCGCCGAAGGTCTTCGCCTGCGCCACACCGCGTTCGGTGAGCGGCAGACCCGGCAGGCGGGTGTCGAGGATCTTGCCGACATTGCCCTCGGTCTCGCCGTGCCGGACCAGGATGAGTTTGCCGGTCACAGGTCGGCCACCCCCTTCTTCAGATCGGCCAGCCAGGCCGCGGCGGGTGCGTCGGGCGGCGGCGGTGTGCCGGTGGCCGAGGCGGCGGGCCAGGAACCGAGGAAGCGGATCCGGGCGGCGGTGCGGTGCAATGCCTTCAGGGCCTCGGCCACCGCGGCGTCGTCGATATGGCCGACGCAGTCCAGGTAGAAACGGTAGGTGCCCATACCCGTGCGGGTCGGGCGGGACTCGATGCGGGTCAGATCGATACCGCGGGTGGCGAATTCGGCGAACGCGCGCATGAGCGAGCCGGGCTCGTTGGCCAGTTCCAGCACGATCGAGGTGCGATCCACCCCGGTGCGCGGCGGCGCGGGCTGCGGCGCGGTCACCAGCACGAACCTGGTCACCGCCCGATCGACATCGGCCACGCCGTCGGCCAGGGTCGTCAAACCCAGCCGCTCCCCCGCCAGCGCGGTGGACACGGCGGCCTCGGCATGCCCGGCCGCGACATCCTCGGCGGCCGCGGCATTCGACGCCGACGTGTAGAGCCGCGCCAGCGGCATATTCACGGCCAGCCACATGCGGACCTGAGCGGCCGCCACCGGATACGCCGCGATCTTGCGCACCTGCTCGAGCCCGATGCCGGGGCGGCCCACGATCGTGAACGCCACATCCAGATCGGTCTCGGCCATGATCTGCAGCCGGGGGCCGACGGCCAGCGCATCCAGCGTCGGCGCGATCGAACCCTCCACCGAGCTCTCGATCGGCACCGCCGCACCCTCGGTCTTACCGGCCCGCACCAGCTCGACCGCCGCCCCCTGACTCCGGGCCGGGACACGCTCGACCGGCCCGTCGAAGGCTCCGACGGACTCCAATTTGGCGAGGGCCATCTCCGTAAAGGTTCCCGACGGCCCGAAGTAGGCGATGCGCGGCACGGTTACGACATTACTTGCGTGTGCGCGGTCACCCCCGGCTTTGGCCGACTCCCGGGTAACTTCGCACCCCTGACCGGGGAAATCAGCCCCCGAGCACGGCCAACGCCGCGGTGACGGCCGCGACGTCAGCGGTCTCGACGGCCAGCAGGACCTCCCGGAACGCCTCGACCGCGGGCGGCTTCAAACCGGTCAGAAACGCGATATCCGGGGTGGCCAGCGCGGCGCGAATATCGTCGCCGATCAGCGCCGCCACCGTCGCGGCGATCGCGGCGACCGCCCGCTCGCCGGAGTCGACCCGGGCCACGAAACCGCTGTCCCCGTGCACGATTCGCACCAGGAACTCCGACACCGCCTCGTCATCGAGCGCGAAATCCAGCACCTCCGCACCCGCATCCGCCGACACCGGGCGCACCAGGTCCTCGGCCAGACCGCGGGCGGGGCGCGGCGGAACGGACAGGCTGAGGGCGACCGGTTCGGGCGCGTGGGACGAATCGTGCGGCACCGATCCACCGTAGCGATCCGGCATGGCCCCGCCGAAGTCGCGCGTGGCCCTTGCGCGAGCGACCCACGTCACTTAGCTTAGGTTTACCTAATTCCTAATCCGGAGGTGTGTATGCCATTCGCGGCCCAGGTCGTCGCACCCACTACCGCCGAACGCGTGCACAGCGCCTGCGCGCACGCCGAGAGCGCGATGCTGGCGCTGCCCGGCCTCGACCCGGTGCCCACCTCTGTTCACCTGCTGCGGCAGTGCGGAGACATGGTGGTGGCGGTGCCGATGAACTCCACCGCGGCCGGGCTCGTCCTCGGCGGCGGGCCGGGCGGATCGCCGGGCGTACTGGAACTCACCGACCAGGCGCCGCTGCGACTGCGCGAACGCGTGCGCTCGCTGGTGTGGCTGCGCGGTTGGGTGCACGCCGTGCCCTCGCACGCCCAGCGCGCGTTGGCGGGCGCGGTCGCCACCGACCACCCGCACCCGGCCCTGCTCGACATCGGCCACACCGCGACCCTGCTGCGCCTGGTCATCGATTCCGCGGTGGTGGCCGACACCTCCGGCGCGGACTCCGTCGACCGCGAACAACTGCGTGACGCCCGCCCCGACCCGTTCTGCGCGCTGGAAGCCGGTTGGCTGCAACACCTTCAGGCCGACCACCAGGACATCATCGACCGCCTGGCCCGCCGCCTGCCGCACGCCCTGCGCCGCGGCGCGCTCATCCACCCCCTGGCCATCGACCGCTACGGCGTCACCCTCCGCATCGAGGCCGCCGACACCGACCACGACATCCGCATCCCCTTCGACAACCCCGCCGACGACCTCGAATCCCTCAGCCGCGCCGTACACAGCCTGGCCGGCAACCCCTTCCGCGGCGGTCTGCACCGCATCTGAAGGCTTGCACGGCTTCTCGAGGACTGCACTGGATCCGAAGGCCCGCACGGCTTCTGAAAGCCCGCACCGCTTCCGAAAGCCGAGTCCGGTCGCGCCGATTCGCGTCCGTTCGCGCTCCGCCGCGAACGCTCTCGATCCGAGGCGCAGCTTGTCGCGCCGATCGCCCGATGCGCCGATCACCGGATCCGCGCCAAGGGTGACCCAGCCGATCGGATCCGCCGATCCGGGTGAATCCGACGAATGCCGTGGCGCCGCGCCGAAGTGTTTGCGATGTCCACGCCTAGATTGGCGGGCATGGTTTCGGCTGCTGACTCCGCGCCCGTGTGGCCCGCGCCCGAATTGCCCGAACAGGGGCGGCGGGCGATCAAACTCGAGATCGCGGTGGTGCTGGTCGTCACCTTCGGGCTGAGTGGGGTCAGCGCGGCGTTGTCACTGCTGGAAAGTGCGCTCGCGCCCGGCGGGGTGGGCGGGCAGACCGTCGCGCTGAACGCGTCGCGGGCGGCGCAGTCGACCATCGATCTGCTGTTCCAGTTGCTGGGCGTGGCCAAGCTGCTGGGCTGGGCGGCGCTGGGGCTGTATCTGTTGTGGCGCAGCGGAATCGCACCCAAGGCGGTCGGGCTGGTGCGGCGACTACGGTGGCGGGCCGATGTGCTGCCCGGACTCACGCTGGCCGCCGTGATCGGAATCCCCGGGCTGGGCCTGTATCTGGCGGCGCACGCGCTGGGGGTCAGCGTCACCATCGTGCCCAGTTCGCTGGAGCGCTGGTGGCGGTTGCCGGTGCTGGTGCTGTCCGCGTGGGCGAACTCGGCGGCCGAGGAAGTCCTGGTGGTCGCCTACCTGATCTCGCGGCTGCGGGCGCTGGGCTGGAACGAGAATCGCTCGCTGCTGGCCTCGGCGCTGCTGCGTGGCAGCTACCACTTGTACCAGGGGCTGGGCGGCGGGCTCGGAAACGTGGTGATGGGGTTGATCTTCGGCCGCTACTGGCAGCGCAGCAACCGGCTCTGGCCGCTGCTGCTGGCGCACGCGCTGATCGACACGGTCGCCTACATCGGCTACACCTTCCTGCGCGGACACGTGTCCTGGCTACCGTAATCCGATCGGAACGAGCCACGCGAGCCCCGCGGTCGGTACTGTTTCCAATGATGAACGGCGACGACCCCCAGCACTTTGCACGGATGCGCCGGGAGCCGCCGCCGGGACGCCCGGGCGAGCGCCCCGCGTACCCCCAACGATCATCGGCGAATCCCGGGCAACCGCAGAGACCTTCGTCTCATAGACCGCCCGCGGACGACAGATCCGTCAACGGCGAGCGACCCGGCATAGAACCGACCCAGGTGATCCGACGCGGTGATTCCGGCCCGGCGCTGGCCTATTCGCAGGTGCCGCCGAACCGGAACCCCGGACCGCGCGGACCGGCCGGGCACGATCGGAGACAGCCCCCGCCCAACCGGCCATCGAGCAATCGGGTTCCCCCGCAGGGCAATCGGGTACCGGTGCGGGAACCCGCGGCCGACGCCATCGGCTACGCGCCCACACAGCGGCCCGAGCCCTTCCACGACGAACCACCGCGCACTCCCCCGCCGCCGCTGCCCCCGGGCAAGCGCCGCGGCCGTGGCGACGACGGCCGCCCGCCGCGCGGCTCCCGGCCACGCAAGAAGCGGCACTGGTTCCGCTGGATCCTGTCGCTACTGGCCCTGCTGCTGCTGTTGCCGATCGCGGCGGCCATCTACGTCGACACCAACCTCACCCGGATCGACGCGCTCGCGGACTATTCGGGACGGGTCGGCGACACGCCCGGGACGAATTGGCTTCTGGTCGGTTCCGACAGCCGCTCGGGACTGTCCAAGGACCAGGAGCAGGAGCTGTCCACCGGCGGCGCCTCCGATGTCGAGGGCGAGCGCACCGACACCATCATCCTGGTGCACATTCCCAAGTCCGGGCGGCCGACGCTGGTCAGCCTGCCGCGCGACTCCTACGTCAGCATTCCGGGCGTCGGCAAGGACAAGCTCAATGCCTCCTTCGCCGTCGGCGGCGCGCAACTGCTGGTCAAGACCGTGGAGGGCGCGACGGGCCTGCACATCGACCACTACGCGCAGATCGGCTTCGGCGGGTTCGCGAATATCGTCGACGCGGTCGGAGGCATCGACATGTGCCTGGACACCCCCATGAAGGACCCGCTGGCCGGTATCGACCTGCCCGCCGGCTGCCAGACCCTGAACGGCCCAGACGCGCTGGGCTTCGTGCGTTCCCGCGCCACCCCGCGCGCCGACCTGGACCGCATGCTCAATCAGCGAAAGTTCTTGAGCGCCTTGCTGAAGAAGGCGGCCAGTCCCGCCACGCTGGCCAACCCGTTCCGATCCTGGCCGCTGATAAGGGATCTGACCAAAGCGCTGAAGGTCGACGACGGCGCGCACATCTGGAATCTGGCGAGCCTCGGCAGGGCACTGAACGGCGATCCGATCGCCACCACCGTTCCCGTCGGCGGCTTCGAGGATGTGTCGGGCAGTGGCAATGTGCTGCTCTGGGACAAGACGCGGGCGAGTGCTTTCTTCGACGCGCTGGCCAAGGATCAGCAGGTGCCGCAGGACTGGATCACCACGGTCGGCGGCTAGTGTCC
>NZ_BJWY01000207.1 GCF_007990715.1 Nocardia seriolae NBRC 15557
GGACACTAGGCTCCCTCCGCCGCTCCGGAAACCGAATAACCTTCGCCGACACAACTTTCTCCGCATCGGTCTTGATCACCTGCCCCGCCGCCATCTTCCGTTCACACATCGCGGTAACGCAATCATGATGCAAAACAAGCGATTCCATAGCCTCGGCAGTAGTCATCGCCGGTTCCCCATCCAACACATCGCAGCTCTCCAGCCGCTCATACAAATCCACGCCCCATTCACCGCCGATGCCTACCAGTTCGTTTCTGAAACCGACCGGAATTTCTAATATCCTCGACCAGGCAGGCGGCGATGGCGACCGCGCCGGCTGCACTCATGAGCGCCAAAGTCCATGCATCCCAAGACATTACGGCTCCTAGTCTCGCTGGGTGACGACTCTACGATATTGTCTGTGATACGGACATGGCGCTCTGTTCGTGGAATGGGATCGATGTGCAGAATGCACGTGTGCGCGACGAACATTCACCTTGATTGCGAGGCTAACGAAATGGTCGGATCCGCCAAGACATCTGTTTCTCGACTTGATTTCGGTAATTTCATGCAGCGACTCCGCAAGCGGGCCAACAAGAACACCACCGTCGCCGGGCTGCATCTGGGCGAGGTCTCCCGCTTCGTCATCGGGCGTCTGGAGGACGGAACACCGACGAAGCTCACCACGCCGCAGATCGAAAGCTTGCTCTGGTTCTATGCCGCCACGGACCGCGAGAGGGAGGAGGCCTTGGCGCTGTGGGCGGACATCAAGCGGCAGGAGAAGGTCGCGCGGGCGGAGGGTGGAGCGAAAGGGTTCTGGACCGAGTACACAGACCAGGTCGCACCCAACTTCCCGAAATTCCTGCGGCTCGAGGAGCTCGCCATCGGGATGGTCGCCTATCACCCGACGATCGTTCCCGGCCTGCTGCAAGGGCCGGACTACCGGCGTGAGATCGTCCGTATCGACGACCCGGGAATATCGGCCGTGAACGTCGAGCGCCGCCTCGAACTCACAGCACTGCGGCAGAACCGGTTGAACGAGAAGGATTTTCGGGTCCAGGTGCTGATGTCGGCAGCGGTTCTCCAGAATCGGGTCGGCGGCGTGGCCGTCATGTTGGCGCAACTGCGATGGATGGCCGACATCAGCGAGCGTGAGAACGTCAGCATCCGCATCGTCGATTTCGCTGTTCCGTCACACCGAGGGCTGACGATCCAACCCTTCACGCGTCTCGAATTCGCGCCTGGGATGAGCGGTCTCACGAAGACACCTGTCGTGTACGTCGAAGGTGCCTTCAGTATCGGCTACCACGAGCGAGTGGAGGTGGTCACGAAGTATGCGGAGGCCATCGCGTCCCTCGAAGCGGTAGCGTTGACAGAAGAAGACACCAGGGACCTGATGGTGCAATCGGCGAAGGAGTATGCGGCGTGACGAATCCGCCACGGGGTATTTGGTACAAGTCGAGCAGGTCCGATGGAGGCAATGCCTGCGTGGAGATCCGCCACGACCCGGATGCCACGCTGGTCCGCGACACGAAAGACGTTGGCAAGGGCCCGATCCTCGCCTTCCCTCCCAACGAGTGGACCGCCTTCATCAACAGCGGCATCTGGCAGCACTAACCCCCACAGCTCATCGAGTGGCACATTTGGGAGGGGATTTGTCCGAAACCTCCCTGATTGGTGTGCCACTCGATGATCTAGGGGTGGGGTTGGTGTGGCTGACGATAGCCTCGAATGCCCGTAAGCCCAGGCGCGGCGCGATAACGCGGGCGAGACAAGTGACGTGGCGGTCGTCTGCTTTCAGTCCGGCGCGGGCCACGTCGGTCCATTCGGGTCGATCGAGTAGTGACAGGTAGGTGTCGAGGACTCGCTCCTGTGGCCCGGACGGGGTTTGGGCCTGGGCGGGGGCGACGGAAAGCAGTGCCGCACCGGCCAGCAGGGCACCCCCGACACCGAAGCCGCTGCCCCCGAGTCTCGGCGAGGCATGATGGTAGGTATGAAATACCTTGTGCGCCTCGGCAACTGGTTAGGTGGTCTGATGGGCGACCGGAATACCGGACTGAGCAGCTACACCTCGGTCTCGCAACGTCGCCCGGACGGCACCACGGGCCCGATCATCGCCCCGCAGATCCGCCGCTGACGAGCGGGCCGCGGAATGGCCGACGCGTTCAGAATTCGAGTTCGGACCAGGGGATATGGATGGGGAACGGGTGGTCGAAGTCGATGCCGTCATGGACGTCGCTGAGCCATTCGCCCGCCATGAGGTAGTTGACGGGGCGGAGCGGGGCCACGCCGTCGGACAACCTGCCGTACTCCGTCTCGAGTGCGAAGGCTCGGACACTCGCGATGCGGCGTGGATTGCGCGCCAACGTGACCTCCCAGTACCACGGGATTCCGCCACTGGCGTACTTGGCTCGTTTCGCCTCGACATCCTGTTCGGGGTTCGACGGGGACAGCACCTCGCCCGCGATCAGGACATCGGACGCGTGAATGTTCTGATACTCGTGCTCGAGACAGTGGTACACGAGGAAGTCCGGAGTCACGAAGTCGGATTTGCTCGCGGCATCGAAGAAGACGTTGGTTTCGACCGACGTCCGCCAACAGCGGTCCGGCTCGCCAGACATGTCCTCACGGGCGCAGCGGCGCAAGGTGTTACGGAACTCAACGGAGTAATCCTGATGCTCGGCCGGGCCCTTGCGCACCCAGACGACGCGGCCTTTCCACAACTCGATCTCCCCGGCAATCTCGTCGGGCAGCTGTTCGAGCTCTTCCCAGGTCATGTATTCCGGCAGGTCAGGCCGCTCGACAGGCGGGATGGGCATATCGATCATCTTACCGGGCACATCGCCGGATTCGGCCCATCGCTCGCAGCTCACCAGGGTCCCCGTGGTTTCGTTGGATTTCTCTCCGGGGAGTTCGGACCCGAAGTATGCCGCAGATGGGAGTGGACCGCGGTGGCGGGTTCCGGCGGGAGCCCGGTACGGCGGTGCTGTGCCGGGTTGCACCGGGTCCGGTCAGTGGTGGATCACCTCGCCGAGTTGGGGGAGGAGGCGGCGTTTCCAGGTGCGTTCGAGGGCGTTGCGGGCCATCTTCTGGCGGCGGTTTTCGATGTCGAAACCTGTTTGGGTCAACAGGAGTCGGGTGCCGCGGCCTTGGGGGAGCAGCGTCCAGGCGACGATGCAGTGGGTGGGGAATTCGGGTCGGTGATACAGCCAGGTGTAGGTCAATCGTTCGGGTGGCCGGGCTTCCAGTACCTTGCAGCGGATTTCGCCGAGGGGTGTGTCCGGGACGGTGAACCGGAAGCGGGTTCCGGGTGCGGCGGCGAACCCGGTCGGGCGAAGTAGCCACTGCGCCAGGAGATCCGGCTCCGTCAGTGCGCGCCAGACGGTGTCGGGTGGCTGCGGGAAGAAGCTGCCCAGTTCGATCGCGGCGGGGTCCAGATGCGGATCGGAGATCAATTCGCTTGGCCTTCCTGGTGCTTCGCCTCCAATTCCGCTGCCAGCTCCGGCTTCTCGGCCTCCATCTGCTGGACGTAGGCGACCGCGTCGCCGACGGTGCGCAGGCTGGCCAGGTCCTCGTCGGGGACCTTCACGGTGTACTTGTCCTCCAGTTGAACGGCGATCTCCACCAGCGACAGCGAGTCGATGTCCAGGTCGGTGACGAAGGACTTGTCGATGGTCACCTCGGCGGCCTCGATGCCGGTCACCTCCTCGATGATCTCCGCGATGCCGGCGACGATCTCTTCCTGGGTGGTAGCCACTGGGGTCTCTCTTTCCTCGGTGTGATCACTTGTCGCAGTACGCTAAAAGCTCCAGTGGGGTGGAGGTTCAACAGGTTGTGACGGACGAAACACGCGGAAGCGCGCCGGTCAGTATCGGGGAATTGGCGCGCAGCACCGGGATTGCGGTGCGTACGATCCGGTTCTATTGCGATGAAGGCATTCTCGAATCCAGCCGCAGCCCGGGCGGGCATCGCATGTTCGACGTCGGCAGCGCCACCGAACGACTACAGCTGGTGCGACGATTGCGCACGCTCGGTCTCGGATGGGATTCGATCACCGAGGTGCTGCGCGGCGAGCGGTCGATCGGTGAGGCCGTCGCCGCCGAAAGCGCCCGCGTGGATAGCGAATTCAGGTCGCTGGCCTGGCGGCGGGCCGCACTGCGCGCCGTCGAGTCCGCCGGTCCGGCCCATCGGGCCGACCGCCTCGCCCTGCTGGCCGCCGCCGAGGACGGCACCGCGGCACACGATCGCCTGCTCCACTTCTGGCGGCGCATCCTCGCCCCGATCCACCGCCGCCACGTCCACATGTGGGTGTGCTGGAATGTCCCGCAGCCGCCCGCCGACCCGACCGTCGACCAGGTGGTGGCGTACGCGGAGCTGACCGCCCTCGCCGTCGATCCCGGTATGAACGCGGCGGTGCGACGCCAATACTGGCGGCACCACCCGGAATCGATCCGCGACCGCCGCGGCCTCTACCTCGACATGGGTCACCTCATGCGCGATGTCGTGCCCCTGGTGTCGCAGGGCGTGGCCCCGCACGTCGGCAGCGAACTCGATCGATTCGTCGCGGCCCACGCCGCCGCGCGCGGCGAGCGCGATTCCCCCGATTTCCGGGCCCGGCTCCTGATCGGCGCGACCGACGACGACCCCCGCATCCATCGCTACTGGACACTGACCGACCGCCTCCTCGGCGATCGCATCACCGTGGGCCGGGCCCATCATTGGCTCTACGACGCCCTGACCCATTCGACCGACCCGCGCGCACGCCGGCGATCGGGTTCATAGAATTCGGAAATTCGTGTGCCACCGATGTCGAGAACGCCGAGGCGGCTCCGTCCCAGGGGTACGAGCAGCCGAAACGGCCTCGCCGATACCGACGAAGGAGCGAACGACATGCAGCCGGACCAGATCACCGAGATCCTGAACCGCCCGATCAGCCGGGAACTGCTGGCGCGCGATCTGCTGCGCATGGCCTATGTCGCCAAGGACGGGACGCCCCGCAATGTCCCGGTCGGATTCGCCTGGAACGGGTCGCAGATCGTCGTGTGGACCGCGAAGAACGCCCCGAAACTGCCCTCGCTGCGGCGCAATCCGCAGGTCGCGTTGACCATCGACACCGAGGTGCACCCGCCGAAGATCCTGCTCATCCGCGGTCGCGCCGAGCTGGACGTGGTGGACGGCATCCCGGAGGAGTACCTCCAGATGAACGGCAGCTACCGGATGACCCCCGAGCAGCGCGTCGAGTGGGAGGCCGGGGTGCGCTCGCTCTACGACGGCATGGTCCGCATCGTCATCACCCCGACCTGGGTCGAACTCATCGACTTCGACACGACGCTCCCCAGCGCCGTGGAGGAACTCGTTCGGCGGCAGGCCGAGCGTCAGCGCGCTTGAAGCAATCCGGCCCGGACCGAACCCAGGAGTACCTCATGCCGAAATACCTGCTGCTCAAGCACTACCGAGGCGCACCGGCCTCGGTGAACGACGTGCCGATGGACCGGTGGACGCCCGACGAACTGACCGCCCACATCCAGTACATGCGCGACTTCGCCGCCCGGCTCGAGACCACCGGCGAATTCGTGGACGAACGCGCGCTCGCGCCCAAGGGCACCTTCGTCCGCTCCGACGGCCCGGGCCGCCCGCCCATCACCGACGGGCCGTTCGCGGAGACCAAGGACCTGATCGCCGGATGGATGATCATCGACGTCGAATCCTACGAGCGCGCCGTCGAACTGGCCGGTGAGCTGTCCGAGGCCCCCGGCGCGGGCGGCGAACCGATCCGCGAATGGCTCGAACTGCGACCGTTCCTCAGCGAAATGCCCACGGTGACAGGTGAATGACGTGGTGACCGAGTGAACGACGCGCTGCTGCGCGAACTCGTGCCCGCGGTGACCGGCGTCCTCGTCCGCCGCGGAGCGGACTTCGCCGCGGCCGAGGACGCCGTGCAGGAGGCCCTGATCGGAGCCCTGCGAACCTGGCCCGACGACCCGCCGCGCGACCCCAGGGGCTGGCTCGTCGCCGCCGCCTGGCGCAAATTCCTCGACGCCACCCGCGCCGAGACCTCCCGGCGCGGAAGGGAACTCGCCGTGGAATCCGAGCCCGAGGCGGGGCCGGTCCCCGGCACGGACGACACGCTGTGGCTCTACTTCCTGTGCGCGCACCCCACTTTGGCTCCCGGATCGGCCGTCGCCCTGACCCTGCGCGCCGTCGGTGGCCTGACGACCAAACAGATAGCCACGGCCTATTTCGTCCCCGAAGCGACCATGGCGCAACGCATCAGCCGCGCCAAACGTGCGATCGCCGGCCTGCCCCTCGATCGTCCCGGCGACCTCACCACCGTGCTGCACGTGCTCTACCTGGTCTTCAACGAGGGCTACGGCGGAGACATCGATCTGGTGGCCGAGGCCATCCGCCTCACCCGCCAGCTCGCCGCCGCCACCGACGACCCCGAGGTGGCGGGCCTGCTCGCCCTGATGCTGCTGCACCACGCCCGCCGCGCCTCCCGCACCGGCCCGGACGGCCGCCTGATCCCCCTCGCCGAGCAGGACCGATCCCATTGGGACACAAAACTCATCGCCGAGGGCATCGCGATCCTGCAAGCCGCCCTGGCCCGCGACCGGCTGGGCGAATACCAGGCCCAGGCCGCCATCGCGGCCCTGCATGCCGATGCCCCCACCACCGCCGAAACCGATTGGGTCCAAATCGTCGAGTGGTACGACGAACTCCTGCTCCTCACCCCGAGCCCGGTGGTGCGCCTGAACCGCGCGGTAGCACTCGGCGAGGCCGACGGCCCCCGCTCGGGCCTGGCTGCCCTGGCGGACCTGGACCCGAACCTCCCGCGCCACACCGCCGCCCGCGCCTACCTCCACGAACGCGCCGGTGACCTCGAACAGGCCGCCACTCTCTACAGTGAAGCCGCCCGCGCCGCCACCAGCGTCCCCGAACGCGACCACCTCACCCGCGAAGTGGCCCGCATCCGCCGATTGTCAA
>NZ_BJWY01000208.1 GCF_007990715.1 Nocardia seriolae NBRC 15557
GGACACTAGGTAGCGGTCAACGGCGCATCATTCGATCGGAAAGGAACTGATCATGTGATACGTGAAAGTCACTTGGCGTAATGATTTCGATTACGAGCCCGCGACGTTCGTCCATGAGGTCGGCGACGGCAACTGGGGGCTCGACGCAAAGTTCGACGGGGCCCGGCCTCAACGAGTTGCTCTACCAACTGAGATAAGAGCCGCTGTCGTCGTAAACTGACGGCAAGTTTCCGAGCAAGGGGGCAGGGAGTTGACCATTGGCGCAACGGGTTCGAGTGGATCAACCCAACCGGCCGGTTCTCCAGACCCACCGAACCCCGCATCGACGCCAGAGAGTGAAGTCCGCCGATTCTGGAAGACCGCTGGTGCAGTCGGCATTGGCGCGGCGGTGCTGTCGGCGATTGTCGCGACCGGAACCGCAGTCTACAACCATCCCAGCGCGAGCACCCCGACTCAGTCCAATATTCCGACTGTTCCTAGTACGAGCTCTGTGCCTCTGAACAACATCACGAGTGTGGACCAGTTTCGTGCTGTGCTGCCAAAGCAACTGGCCGAGGCTGTGAACTGCGAATATAGGAACGAATCCGATTTGCGCGATCTGTTCTCGTGTCGGTTCTTCCAGAGTGATGGGCCATTCAGTGACCTTTTCGTCGCCCGGTGGTTCGACGGCAGCCCTGGTGCATATCCAACGCTGACCGGCGCAGTGGACCCTAACTCAGATAATCGACGCGGATGCGGCCCGACTACGCCGCGAGATAGCGGCGACGCAGAAGTCTGCTTCGTGGTGGAGAACGCGGAAACCTGGATGGTGTACAAGAACAAGCGCACCGGACTGACCTTCAGTGTTGGCTCATTCAAGAATCAGGACAACGGGGTCCTGTTCCTGATGCGAGCCGGGCTGTAGAGCGAGCCTGGAGAGGAGGAGCGCCCGCGCCGTCACCGAGGACCTCGACGCTCTGATCCGGGATGCCGGATAGCCACCCTCGCGCTCACGCGCGACCTGCGTCTCGGCGACGGAGACAGCCCCGCCGCGGGATAAGGCCGTCCCAGCACCGGTAGCGTCCATGCCGTTCATCGTGGGACTCGGACACCCCGACCGGTATCGACACGCAACACAGTGGACCTCTCCCCACTCAGGAACCATCGTGCTGACACCGAAGCCTCACCCAGGCCGAGAATGGACGAAAACACTACTGTCCGGACTCCGACTACGGAGGCTGTTTCCCGTCGACAACCACTGCCATCTCGGCCCCACTGAGAACCATCGACGGCGTGGGAGCGACACGACCGGACTGAACAATACTGCTACCTCACCGGAACGGCCCGAACTCGATGATCCCGAAAGTCGTTGATAACCACGAAACATTCGTGACAGGGCGCTCCGGACGTCGAGATCGCGCGAGAATGCGACCTGGCTGGAGGGGGGAGGTGGTCGGGCACGACTACACCGCGAGCGGCGACGCTGCTGGGCTGCGCGGCCTTTGGCTCCTCTACAATCCGCGCGTGTGAGGATGGCCGATATGAGCGAGAACGCCGACCGGCAAGATCAATCCCAGTTGCGGACGGCGCACGAGTACGGCCATCCGGCTCCATTCGTGAGCCTGCCGCTCGAATGCCGTGAGACGCTGGCGCGGTGGCTCGCCGATCTCCGCGTGCCCGGAAGGTTCTAGTCCTCGCCGCCCCACAGAGTCGAGTTGACCTCGCGGATTTCGGCGATGCACTGCTCGCAGGCTTGCCCACCGGGCCCGACTGGATTCGGCTCACGGCCGACGACATCCTTGCAACGGCCGCATAGGCGCACTTCATCTGACACGTCATGAATCGTATCGGGATGCTGCGGCAGGGTTCGCCGTCACGCTTCACCGGCGCGGGTTCCTTCCATCGCCTCCGTATCGGAGGGCACAGGGAGAACCGCGCGCAGGTTCGTCGTCTGCTCGTCAGATCGACCGTTCGTCGCTGACCTTCAGTTCGCCATCCTCGATTCCGGCCAGGACGAACGTGCTGAATCCGCTGGATTGGAGTCGTTTCAGCTGGGCGCCGAGTTTGCCGCTGCGACGGACGACCTCGATGACTCGGTCGGAGGAGCGCAGACTGCGGGCGACGGTGAGCGCGTCGGAGATCGGAACGTCGGATTCGGTCAGGACTGCTGTGGCATTGCGCTGGATGTCGTCGGTCAGGAGTCCGACGATGCGCTCGAAGCCGATGGAGAATCCGCACGCGGGGACGTCTTTGCCGAGCGAGCGGCCGATGAGTTTGTCGTAGCGGCCGCCACCCGCGACAGAGCTGGACATCTCGGGGTGGGTGATCTCGAAGATCTGGCCGGTGTAGTAGCCCATGCCGCGGACGAGCGTGGGGTCGAACTCCCACTTCAGCGGCCGTTGCTGGGCCAGGGCATCGAGGCTGGCGGTAGTCGCTGCAAGGTCGGCGACCACGTCATCGGCCAGGCTGGGGACGGTTGCGGTGAGCGTGTCGGCGAGCTTCTCGGCTGGAATGTCTTGCAGGCTGCTGATCTTGTCGAGGGCGGTGTTGATCGAGTCCGCGGAGAACCCGAGCTTGTCGAGTTCGGCGCGCACGCCGTCCCAGCCGATTTTGTCGAGCTTGTCGAGGGCGATGAAGAAGCGGTCCCAGGTGTCTTCGGACAGACCGGCGTCGGTCGCGAGGGCGCTGAGGAAGCGGCGGTCGGACAGGCGGACGGTGACGTCGGTGAGGCCGACGGCGGCCAGGGCTGCGGTGGTTGCTTCGATCAGTTCTGCTTCGGCGAGGACGGTCGGCTCGCCGATCATGTCGATGTCGCACTGATAGAACTGCCGGTAGCGACCCTTCTGCGGGCGTTCGGCACGCCAGACGGGGCCGACTTGCAGCGACCGGAACGGGGTGGGCAGGTCGGCGTGGTTGTTGCCGTAGAAGCGGGTCAGCGGAACGGTCAGGTCGAATCGGAGGCCGAGATCGATCAGGTCGCGGGTCGGGGTCGTGGCTTCGACGGTGTCGGGCAGCCCGCGGCGGAGCACCTGGTAGATGAGCTTTTCGTTCTCGCCGCCTTGGCCGCCTTGGAGGCGGTTGATGTCTTCGAGCGCGGGGGTTTCGATGCGCTGGTAGCCGAAGGCGCGGTAGGTGGTGGTGATCGCATGCAACACGTGGTCCCGGGTCGCGACGTCGGCGGGCAGCAAGTCCCTCATTCCGCGGGCGGGGCTGTTGTCGGCTTTCACCAGGATCCTTTGCTCGTTCGTTTCGGATTCGCCGCCGGAGTTCGCGGCACACTCAGATGGTAGAGGTTCGTCATGATGACCGGTCGGCGCGTTGGGCGAGGACGATCAGCTCTCCGGGCGGGTCGTCGCCGAAGTCCTGGAACTCGTACCCGCCCCAGATCTCGGTCACGGTGAATCCGCAGCGGGCGAGGAGGTGTTCGAGCTCGAGACGGAACATGTAACTGGTCCTGTAGGGGATGACCAGGTGCTCGGTCGATCCGTCGGGGTGGGTGATGTCGTAGACGACTTCCAGCTGTTGGGTCTGGTTGGCGTGGTCGCGGGAGATCACGCGTTGCGTGCGGCGAATGTGCTCACCGGCTGGCCCGTGCTTCTCGCTCGTGGTCGTGCACGAGTCCGGGTCGGTGGCGAGGTAGGCCACGGATGGGCAGTAGTTGTCCACGAGCACGAATCCGCCGCGATCGAGGTGGTCGTGCACGCATCGCAGGCAGTCGATCTTGTCGGTGGTCGTGGTGAGTTCTTGGAGAACACGGTAGGGGAACAGCGCCAGCCGGTATGTGTTGTCGAGGCTGAACTTGCGGATGTCGGCGGGAAAGAACCGGACCGGAGTCGTCGGCGACAGCCTCTCGGCGGCTTGTCGGGCGATGCGCAGGCGTTCAGGCGCGATGTCGATGCCGTCGATGTCGATGCCGGCCTGTGCGATGGGAATCGTGATTCGGCCGGTGCCGCAGCCGAGTTCGAGAATCGGGCCGCCGATACGTCGGGCGACGGTGGTGAAGAAGTCGGTGTCGCGACGCCAGTCGGTGAACAGGTCGTAGTACGCGGCGTCGCGTTGCGCGGCGATTCCGTCGGCGTCGAACATGGTCACCGTGCCCGGATCAGGTAGCGGCCGATGAGCAAGGCGTCGAGCCGCATCTTCAGCATGGACTCGATCGCGTCGTCAGGAGTCTCCACGATCGGATCGCCACTGGCGTTGAATGAGGTGTTCAAAACGATTGGCACTCCGGTGATGTCGTCGAATGCGCGGATCAGCTGGTAGTAGCGGGGGTTCTCCTGGTGGGTGACGGCCTGGAGGCGGGCTGTGCCGTCGACGAAGGTGATGGAAGGGACCCGTCGGCGCTTCTCCGGGCGCACTGCGGGCGCGACCAGCATCGATGCCATGGCCTGAGCCGCGGTGCGAGTGAACCTGCTGTCGATGCTGAACCACGCTTCGACCTCGTCGGCGAGGATGCTCGGTGCATAGGGGCGAAATGGCGCTCGAAGTTTATGGACGGCGTCGAGACGTTCCTTGGAGTCAGGGGTGCGCGGGTCCGCCAGGATGCCGCGTCGGCCGAGTCCGCGCGGGCCGAATTCGCTTCCGCCGTCGAACCATCCGATGATCTCTTGCTGGGAGAGAAGCCGTGCGCCGACCGCGGCGGTGTCGTCGATCGATTCGACGGCGATGCTGTCAGCCCAGCGCCGCGTGGCGGCTTCGATCTCGGCATCGGTGTAGGTGCGGCCCAACGAGCAGGTCGGCATCCGCCAAGTCCGTTCGTTCTCCGTCCGCCGATGGTGGGCCCACAGAGCGTTGCCGAGGCTCTGACCGACGTCGCTGGCCGCGGGCTGGACGAACAGGTCCTCGACGTCATCGAGTTCGGCGATGATCGTGTTGGCGACGCAGTTGAGCGCCACACCGCCGGCCAGGCAGACGCGGCGGATTCCGGTTTCGGCGACAGCTGCTCGTACGAGCGCAGTGAGCGCGCGTTGCAGTTGCGTCTGGATCAGCCAGGCGACCTCGAACTGCAGGGGTGTGGGGTTCTCGCGGGTTTGGAGGCCGGGACCGATGTCGATGCCGAACTGCTCGTGGATGAGGTCTCGGACGGCGTCGGCCTGTAGGACCCGCGCCGCTTCGAGGTCGTACTCGTCCAGGGGCCCGCTAGGTTCCGGGGCGTCACCTGAGGGCAAGACGGGAGGGCGTAGCAGGCACTCGAAATCGTCGGTGGCCGAGGAGAACACGGTCACCTGGTCGTATTGGCCGGTGCCGTATGCGGCAAGGGCCATTGTTTGGCCGGCGTCGTGGTGGCTGCGGAATCCGAGCCATTTCGTGAAGTGGTTATAGGCCGCACCGAATCCGAGTTGGTTCGGTTTGTCCGCGTATCGGCGCAGCAGTTGAAGCTCGTTGCCGCGTCCGACGTAGATGCTGGTGCGTTCCAACCGGTTTCGCCAGTAGCGGGGATCGTGTCGTTCGCCCAGGATGGTGCCTTCGTTGTCGGCCACGATCACAAGTGCCTCGTCGAAGGGGCTCGGGTAGAAGGCGCTCGCAGCGTGAGACAGATGATGGGAAGGCAGCACCAGAAGTTGGTCCTCCCTGACGGGGAGTCCTTCGGATTTCAACTGGCTCAGCGCGAAGTCCGGCGTGGGCGGTGCATCACAGCAGATGCTGACCGCGACCGTGTCGACGTCGGCGAGCGTCAGCTCCCGAGCCGTCAGGCAGTACTGCGCGGCCTTGGCGACACCACCGGCGTGTTTCCGCCGGACCACGCGTTCCTCGGCGATCGCGACGGTGACTTGGCCATCCTCTAACAAGGCGGCGGCACCGTCGTCGAGATCGATCCCGTCGGCGGTACGGGTCAGATTCACTCCGAGAACGGTTTCATCGGCGCGCACGGTTTTCCTCTCTGCGAAGAGCTTTCGAAATCGAGTCGATCGGTTCGGCTGACGAAGCCACGAGACAGCCCGCCCTGTCCGTCGACGTCGTAGGCCGGGCGGCGCTGATGCGTCACGTAGCCTCGTCGTGGCCGTACAGGGTCGTGATCGAGAACCGGCTGCTCCGCAGTACCGGCCGGACGGCGTGGGCGTGGTCAGGAGACAACGGCAGCGCCAGCACCGAGTTGAAAACGGGTGTGAGGACGCGTTGCTCGGGCTGTAGGGTCCACCGCTTCAACGGGAAGAAGAATTCGGGATCATCGAATTCGGTGACGGTATCGACCAGTCCGACCACGGTCTCCCCGCCGTCCCCAATCTTCCAGTCTCGGGTGAGGTTGCAGGCCAACGACAGTCGATACTCCGGTGCCGGGTGGTCGTCATGCGGCTCTATATAGTCGGCGACGTCCATTCGGTACGGGGTAGCAGGGCGCAGAACTCTCAGGGAGATCCCGAGAGTCCGTTCGAGTTCATTGAGCAGCCA
Organism: Nocardia seriolae NBRC 15557; assembly: GCF_007990715.1. Lineage (GTDB taxonomy): Bacteria > Actinomycetota > Actinomycetes > Mycobacteriales > Mycobacteriaceae > Nocardia > Nocardia seriolae. The sequence continues at coordinate 6,370 of NZ_BJWY01000208.1, forward strand.
CGGACTTTCGAAGATCGACAGCGCTTCCAGGGCATGCCTGTGCCCGGGTGCGTTCTCGGAGTGTATGAGTGGGTCATCGGGGAGATCTCCGTGTCTCATGGCCCGGTTGACGCGTTTCTGAGCGGCGATCTCGTCGCGTTCGTAGGCCAGGTGGCCGAGGCAGTTCGCGAGCGCGTGTGCTGTGCGGTCGTCGAAGAAATCATCGATTCGAAGAGCGACAATCCTTCCGCCGAGGATCACGGTGTCGGAGTGAGTACACGGGCCGAGTTCGGGCGGCTTGCTGCGGATGTCGGTCGGCTGCCGGTGCATAGGGTTGCTCCCCTCTAGTGTCC
>NZ_BJWY01000209.1 GCF_007990715.1 Nocardia seriolae NBRC 15557
GTACTAGTTCGATACTGCGCGGGGCCTTGTATCCGGCGATCAGGGATTTCGCGTGGTCACGGATGTCGGCGAGGGTGACGGTGACACCGGCCTGGCAGACGATGACGGCGTGCACGCGCTCACCCCAATCCGGGTCCGGCACACCGATTACCGCGCAGGCGGCGACGGCGGGGTGGGCGGCCAGGGCGTTCTCCACCTCGGCGGAGTACACGTTCTCGCCGCCGGAGACGATCATGTCCTTCACCCGGTCGACGATGTAGACGTAGCCCTCGTCGTCCATATAGCCGCCGTCGCCGGTGTGCATCCAGCCGTCGCGGATGGCCGCGGCGGTCTCGTCGGGCTTGTTCCAGTAGCCGAGCATGACGTGCCCGCCGCGCACCACGACCTCGCCGACGGTGCCGCGCGACACCTCCGCGCCGTCGGGATCCACGACCCGCACCTCCGAATGCGGCATCGCGCGACCCGCGGAGCGCAACCGGCCCGCCAGATGGTCCTCGGGACTCAGCAGCGTCGCGATCGGCGAAAGTTCGGTCATGCCGTACGCCTGCACGAAACCGGCGTTCGGGAACACCTTCATCGCACGCTCCAGCAGTGCCTGCGCGATGGGCGAGGCCCCGTACATGACGGTCCGCACACTCGACATGTCGTGGTCGGCCATCTCGGGGTGGTCGACCAGCATCTGAACCATCACCGGAACCAGCACCGACTCGGTGACACCGTGTCGTTCAACGGCTTTCATGACGGCCACCGGATCGAAGGCCGGAATCATGACGTGGGTGCCGCCCAGCATCAGCTGCCCGTACCAGCCGGCCAGGTCGGCGAGATGGAACATGGGCGCGGCGTGCAGGAAGCGCGCTTCCGGCCGGAACAGGAACCCGGAGGCCAGCCCGCCCAGGGCCGACACCGCGAGGTTGGCTTGACTGAGCATGACGCCCTTGGGGTGGCCGGTGGTGCCGCCGGTGTAGAAGATCCCGGCCAGTTGCCCGCCGTGGCGGCGGACATCGGGCACCGGTTGCGCGGCCGCGAGGAGGTCTTCGTAGGCGAGCATGCCCTCCGGGGTCGGGCCGTCGCCGCAATGGATGATGATGCGCACGCCGGGGGCCGCGGCGCGAACGGCGGCGGTCATGGGTGCGAACGCGTCGTCCACCAGCAGCACCCGGGTATCCGAATCCACCAGGGAATAGGCGATTTCCGCCGCGCTCCAGCGAATATTGATGGGATTGAGCACCGCGTCCGCCCACGGCACCGCCAGCAGGTACTCGTGATAGCGATCCGAATTCAGCGCCAGGATGCCGACCCGGTCATCGCTTCCCACTCCGAGTTCCCGCAGTGCTCCCGCCAGCCGGGCCACCCGCTCGGCCACCTCGGCGAAGGTGCGGGTCCGGTCGCCGAAGACGGTCATGACGGCGTCCGGCTGCTGCTGCACGGCCCTGTGCAGCCCCTGGGTGAGATACATACGAGTCCTCGCTGTGCGCTCTCGACCACGATCGAGTGTCGTGGATTACACCTGCCGAGTGTCGTGGGTTACATCCGCGCGGGCCATGGACCGGGGTCCGAACTTCGGTTCGCGAGGTTTGTTGTTTTTTCCAAATGCCGTCGTATCTTGGTCGGACCATGACCGCCTCCGCCCGTCCGTCCGACCCGGTGACCCGCCGCCTGCTCGTCGAGCGGGTGCGCGCCGACTGCGACCGGCTGGCGGGCGCGACCGTGCGGGAAGCCGTCGACTCGATTCCCGACTACACCGAGATCGGGACCGGCGACGTCCTGCCCGCCACCCGGGATCTGTTCGACCGGCTGCTGGCCGCCCTGTCGAACTCCCGCGAGCCCGGCCCCGCCGATCTGTCGACCTTCACCGCGTACGGGGAACTGCGCGCGCAGCAGCACATTTCGCTGGAGAGCGTGATGCGCGCCTGGCGCATGGCCCAGCGGCACCTGCTCGACGAGTTCAGCCTGGCCGCCCCGACCGTGGGAGCCGACGACCACCTGCTGCTCGGTCTCACCCTCGACACCCTGGACCTGTTCGACACCGCCATCGTCATGCTCTCGGCGGGGCACCGCGGTGTCGAACTCCGGCGCACCGGTCGCGACGGGCAGCAGCGCGCGGATTTCACCCGCGCCGCCCTCACCGGAACCCTGCACCTGACCGAATTACACCAGCGCGCAGAGCATTACGGCCTCGACCCGAAGCAGGGCTACCGAACCTTCCGTACCCGCCCCACCGCATCGGTCTCGGCGGCCGAACTCGAAACCCTGCTCGGACCGACCGCATTGGTGACGGTCATCGACGGCGACCTGGCGGGCATCCGTCACGGCCGCCCCGACCTCGACGCCGCGGTCCCCATCGCCTTCGGCCCGGCCGCCCCGCTGGCGCAGCTGGCCGACTCCTTCCGCCTGGCCACCCGCGCCCTCGCCACCGCTCTCGCACTCGGCCACAACGACGTTCAGGACTTCGACGACCTCGGCCTGCTCCCCGGCGTCATCACCGATCCGGGCCTGGGCACCGCCCTCGCCCGCCGCTACCTCACCCCGCTCGGCCACGGCGAGGCCGCCAACGTCCTCATCGACACCGTCGAGATCTACCTGGACTCCGGCCTGCGCATAGACACCACCGCCCAGCGACTGTTCGTCCACCCCAACACCGTTCGCTACCGCATCGGCCGCTTCGAGGACCTCACCGCCTGCGACCTGCACCGGGCTCGGCGGCGAATCTCGGCCTCCGGCAACGGAACCGCGGTCGACCACGCCACCGCGCGCCCCATGGTCCAGGCCTTCGTCGACGCCGCCTCCTCCGGCCGCACCGAACAACTGGTCGCACTGCTGACCGACGACGCGACCGGCGTCTCCGACGGCGCGGGCCTGGCGGGCCAGCTGATCCGCTACCTGTTCCCCGAGCAGATCGCCCGCGCCTTCCGGGCCGGACTCAAACCGACCCCGGCCAAACGACGACTGGCGGGCGGCTCACCCGCGATCCACGCCGGGGTGGTCAATGGCTGCCCGGCCATGCTCGCCACGCTCGACAACCGGGTCCTCGGCGTCGTCATCCTCGCGCTCCGCGACGACCGGATCGCGAGCGTCCACGGCATCGCCAACGCAGCGCGACTCGCACGCCTCACCGAACAATGGCAGCTCCAGGAGCACGACTCCCCACTGATCGAATCCTGGTGATCAGCTGCGCGACAACCGATCCCACAACGAATGAAATCCCCCGGCTACGGCACCGCCGACCATTGGATGGCCGTCTGCTGTGCCGCCTCCTGTCCGACGAACGGATAGAGCGCGAGAAATACCAGCATGGACATGAGGAAACTCCGATGGACTTGCTCGATACCGATCCCGATCGGAACGGTCACCGCACGGAACGCGGCTTATGGACTTGATCAGCGCATATAGCGGTGGATGAACACCATAGCCGAATTGCGCCGAAGCACAAGGGGTTCGATGGCGGCCGGTTCGAGCGGCCGTTACCCTGACGGTTCCGTGATCACAGCTCATCGACTGTGGGTTGGTTCGGGCGGGAGGTGCGGGCGTGGTGGGCAGACGGGTGCTCGGGCGGGAGTTCGGGTGGCTGTGGGCGTCTTATGCGGTGAGCGCCTATGGGTCGGGGCTCGGGTTCGGGGCGTTGCCGCTGATCGCGGTGATCGTGTTGCACGCCAGTCCATTACAGGTTTCGGTGCTGTCCGCGGTGGGGCCGGCCGTGGGGGTGCTGATCGCGCTTCCGCTCGGGCCGTGGGTGGAGTTTCGGCGCAAGCGGCCGGTGATGATCACCATGGACCTGGTGCGTTTCGCGGTCATGATGACGATCCCGATCGCCTACGCGGCGGGTCACCTGGGTTTCGGGCAGCTCATGGTCGTTTCGGCCGTGGCCGCGGCCGCCAAGATCGCCTTCGGGGCGGCGAGTGGGGCATACCTCAAAGCGCTCGTCCGGCCGGATGACCTGCTCGTGGCCAACGCGCGATTCGAGTCGACGAACTGGAGTTCCATCGCCGTCGGGCCGCCCCTGGGCGGGGCCGCGATCGGACTGTTCGGCCCGGTCGTCACGGTGGTGGCCGACGCGCTGAGCTACCTGCTCTCGGCGTTGGGAATCATGGCGATTCGCGGCCGGGAGGAACGGCCGGCCCGAAGCGGCAGCGGCGGCGTGCGGCTCGACGACTTGCTCGACGGCTGGCGACACCTGCTGTCCCACTCCGGCCTGCGCGGGCTCTACCTCAATCAGATGCTGGTCAACGGCCTCATCATGGCCACCGAGCCGGTGCTGGCGGTGCAGCTGCTCCGCGAACTCGGCTTCGCCCCTTGGCAATACGGCCTCGCCTTCGCCGCCCCCTGCCTGGGCGGACTCCTCGGCTCCCGCCTGGCCAACCGGGTGGTGGCGCGCTACGGACAGCATCGGATCCTGCGCACCGTGGGCGCCCTGCGGGTGGTCCCGCTGATCGGCCTGGCCTTCGTCGGCCCGGGCATCCCCGGCCTGGTGACGGTGATCGCCGTCGAACTCGCGATCATCATCGCCATGAGTCTGTACAACCCGGTCATGGCCACCTACCGGCTCGAGCACACTCCCAAAGAGCTTGTCGCACGCACCCTTTCGACATGGTCGATCAGCACCGGCGCGGCCAACGCCGCGCTGAGCGCCCTCGGCGGACTGCTCGCCGAAGCCACCGGCCCCCGCATCGCCCTGGCCGTGGCCGGACTGCTGATCCTCGGCAGTCCGCTACTGCTCCCGCGCAGCCGGGCCCACACCACCTCGCGATTGACCGCCGCGACGGCGGTGAGCGGAATACTCTCCGGACACACCAGCGAGCATTCGCCGTAGCTGGAGCAGGGCACATAGGGATCCTCGCCGGTGGCGAAGGGCGCGCCGATGGCATTCATGGGATCGACCACGCGCGCCGATTCCGCGGCCAGCCGGAAGCAATCCGCTTCGCGGCGTTCCGGGGGCGATTACGCGGAGGGCGTCACCTCACCATTGGTGGCGGTGCCCCCATTGGCGTCGACCTTGAGGGCGGGCAGCAGGGATTCGCGAGCCATCGAGGTGAGCGTGCCCGCCTGCTGGATGATCTCGGCCAGTGCCGAGGTCACGCCCTGCGCGCCATTGAGCACCGTGAACTGCCCCACGTGCTCGAATGGCTTGGCCGCGGCGGCAACGATTTCGGGCAGGTTCTCGGCGACCTGCTGCGCGATCACCGCCTCCTGGTTCTTGCTCATGGCCTCGGCGCGCTGCTGGATACCGGCGGCCTCGGCCGCCATCCGGGCGCGCACCGCCTCGGCCTCGGCCAGGCCGCGAGCCTGAATGGCGTCGGCCTCGGCCTGGCCGTTGAGCCGGGTGGCCTCGGCCTGCGCGGCGGCGCGCACCTTGATCGCCTCCGCCTCGGCCAGGGCCTGCATCTTCGTCTGTGCCGCAGCGGCTTCCGCGCGCAGGCGGGTCTCCTGCGCGTCGGCCTCGGCTTGGCGGATGCGGGCGTCACGGGTGGCGGTGGCCAGGGTGGTCTGGCGGTACGCCTCGGCGGCGGCGGGCTTGCGCACCTCGACCTGGAGCTGCTGTTCCTTCTGCTGCGCCTCCAGCTGGGCGACCTTGGTCGCGACCTCGACCACCGCCTGGCGCGCGGTCGCCTCGGCGAGCGGGCCCTGCTGCTGCGACTCCTTGGTGGCCCGATCCACCTCGGCCTGATACCCGGCCTTCTTGATCTGGGTGTCGCGCACCGACAGCGCCACCTGCGCCTGTGCCTGCTGCTCCTGCGCGATGGCCTCGCGCTCGGCCAGGGCGCGCGCGATGCGGGCCTGCTGCTCGACCTCCACCTGGTGCGGAACCGCCAGGTTGGCAATGTAATTCGACTCGCTGGCAATGGACTGGATCTGGAAGGAGTCGATCACCAGGCCGAAGGACTCCATCTCGTGCGAGCAGCGGTCCCGCACCTGCTCGGAGAACTTGTCCTGATCGCTGATCATGTCCTCCACGGTCATCGACCCGGCAATGGCGCGCAGGTGGCCGATGAAGACGTTCTGAACCTTGGTCTCGAGTTCGTCGGCGGGCCGGTCCAGGAAGCGGCGGGCGGCATTGGCGATGGAGGCGTAGTCGTCGCCGACCTTGTACATGACCACGCCGGTGAGCTGGAGATTGATCTTCTGCCGGCTGACGCACGGCACCACGATCTGGGATTCGTGCGCTTCGAGGGAGATTCGGCGCACCTTGGTCAGGCCCGGCGCGACCAGGCAGCCGCGCCCGGTCACGATGCGGAACCCCATGCTCTCCCCCGAACCGCCCGGCCCGCTCCCGGCCCGGAAGCCCGAGATGATCAGCGCCTCATCGGGTTCGGCCACGCGCCACGACATTCGGAACAGGGTGACCAGTACGACCACAGCGACGAGTGCGATCCCGACCATGGCAAAGACCAGGACGTCCACGATGCACCTTCATTTCACGAGAGCGACTGCTATTTCACGAGCACGACTTCGACAGTGCGACCACCCAGACTGTCGGTCACCAGCACCTGGGCATGCTTGGGAATCGTCGATTCACCGTCGGCGGCGCGCGCCAGGAACCTCTCGGTGCCGAACCGCACCTCGATCACGACCTCGCCGAGATGGCCCGGTGTGATCGCGGCCGTCACCCTGGCGTATTTGCCGATCACGTCCGCTGCCATCAACCCTCCACCCCCGGTACCGCAGATGTTCGACCACCACACGCTAGTGTCC
>NZ_BJWY01000210.1 GCF_007990715.1 Nocardia seriolae NBRC 15557
GTACTAGGGTGGGCGGGGTGAGTGCTGCCGCGTCGCGAACGATTGCTTTGCCGCACTGCCGGGTGAGTTATGGCGAGTACGGTGCGGGGGACGGAACGCCGGTGCTGTATTGCCACGGCGTTCCCGGAACACATTTGGAGGGTGAGGCTTTCGATGAAGCCGGGGCCGCCGCCGGGGTCCGGGTGGTGGCCGTGGACCGGCCGGGGATGGCCGAGTCGTCGCTGCCCGCGGGGGAGCGGGTGGCGGACTGGGTCGATACGGTGACCGAGCTCGCGGATCGGCTGGGGTTCGCGCGATTCGGTGTGATCGGCGTGAGCGGCGGCGGGCCGTACGCGCTGGCCATCGCGGCCGGGCTGCCGCAGCGGGTGCGCGGGGTCGCGCTGGTGTCCGCGCCCGCGCCGGTCGGCGAGCAGGCCGACGCGGCGGAGCTGGATCCGGTGGCGCGCCGCCGCCGACGGGGCCTGAATGTGTTGCGGCGGGTGCCTTTTCTGGTGCATCCGATGGCCGTGGAGATGTCGATCGTGATCCGCAGGCACAAGGGCGTCGCCGGGCTGGTAGCGCAGATGGCGGCCGTCGACCGGGAACGCGTCGAGGGTGATGCGGAACTGACCGCCAAGCTCGAGGCCAATCTGCGCCGCAGTTTCGAGCAGGGCAGCCGCGGCTTCGCCACCGACATCCGCCTGGTCTTCACCCGCGACTGGGGCTTCGAACTCGCGGATGTGACTGTGCCCGTACAGATCTGGCACGGTGACACCGACGGCAATGTCCCCGTCGACGACGCCCGCCGCCTGGCCGCGGCCCTCCCGCACAGCCGCCTGCACCTGGTGCCCGGCGCGGGTCATCTGCTGTTCGTCGACCGCGCGGCAGACATCCTGGCCTCGCTGGACCTCGATCAGTCCTGACGCCGGGCGGGGGTGAGGAGCGCGGCGATGGCCGGGTCGGTGGCCGCGATCTCGTCGAGCGCGGCGGTGAGGGTGTCGTCGTAGGTGGCGCGGGCCTGCTGGTAGCGGGTGCGGCCCGCGTCGGTGATCACCGTGTAGACGCCGCGCTTGTCATCCGGGCACAGGTCGCGATAGGTGAACTCGGCCGCGTTGAGACGACCGACCAGCCGGGTCACCGAACTCTGATTGAGGCCCAGCTTGTCGGCCAATTCCTGCATGCGCAGCTCGTCGTTCTCGGCCTGATCGAGGAAGCTCAGGGCCCGGTACTCCGAGAGCCCCAGACCGTGCCGCCGCTGCAGGGCGGTCGAGAGCCGGTTCTCCACGTGCGCGTGCAGCACCAGCATTCGATTCCACAGGGCGACATCGGAATTGACCTGCGTGGCCGCAGCCTGCGATGACATCGATCCACTCCTCGAAATGACGGGCCACCGGGATGGGACGTCCGCGACCCGGCCTTGACACGAGTTTACATGTACATGCATGCTCTTTCTCGTACCGAAGTACTTGCATATACATACAACTACCGAGGGGATCGATTCCCATGGCCTGGGTCTACCTGCTCATCGCGTCCGTCTTCGAAGTCGTCTTCGCCCTGGCGACCAATGCCACGCACGGATTCACCGTGCTGGGGCCGTCGCTGCTCACCGCCGCCGCGGCGGCCGGGGGCATCTTCTTCCTGAGCCTGGCACTGAAATCGCTGGATGTCGGCGTCGGGTACACCGTGTGGACCGGTATCGGGTCGGTCGGCACCGTGGTGTTCGGATCGGTGGTCTTCCACGAGGCCCTCACGCTTGCGAAGGCGGTGGCCTTCGTCCTGATCATCGGGGGAGTGCTCGGACTCGAGATCGCCGACAAGCTGACGGCGAACCGCGGCGACCGGCTCGCCGCCTGAAATCTCTTTCGCACGAATATTTTTCGAGGAGCATCGTCATGTCCTGGATCTACCTGCGGGTCGCCGCCGTCTTCGAGATCGCCTTCGCGCTGGGCACCAACGCGACCAAGGGCTTCACCCGGCTGTGGCCGTCGGTATTCACCCTGCTCGCGGCCGCGGGCGGGATCTTCACGCTGAGCCTGGCGCTGCGCACGCTGGATGTCGGTGTCGGATACACCATTTGGACCGGGATCGGATCCATCGGCACCGTGGTGCTGGGGGCGCTGATCTACAAGGAGAAGATCACCGTGGCGAAGCTTGTCGCCTTCGCCTCGATCATTGCCGGGGCCGTCGTGCTGCGACTGGCTGCGGGAGCCTGAGCGGCAACCTGCCCCGGAACCGGATCAGGGTTCCAGGTCGGCGGGCAATCGGGTGCCCGGGTCGGTGCGCGCCACGGCGAGCTGGTCCCGGGTACACCCGATGGCCCGGCGCAGATCGGCACCGCGCAGATCCGCGCCACCGAGCCGGACGCCCCGGAGGTTGGCGGCGGTGAGGTTCGCGTCGCGCAGGTCGGCGTCTATGAGCGTGGCCTGTTCGAGGTCCGCGCCCGTGAGATCGATGCCCCGGGCGTGCGCGCCGGTGAGATCGGCGCGCGTGAGTTGGGCTGCGGCCCAGGGCATTGCGTGCAGGTCGGCGCGCGGAACCCGCAGGCCCGCAAGATCCAGGGGCGCTGCGCCGCCGCCCGCGGCGAGGCGGGCGTTGCGCAGCACGTCGAGGGCGGCCGCGATATCGCCCGGCGGACCGTCGGTCCCCGATCCGCCGGTTCGGGTGTGTTCGCGCACGTAGTAGGCGAGAGTGCGACGGCAGCGGTCGCGATCGCGGGGTGAGTCGGCCATGATGCCCTCGAGCGCCCAGACGCCACCGGCCCTGGTCACCGGATTGTCCGAATCCAGGTGGGACACGGCCGTATTGAAGCGGTCGATGGTCTGCTTGTCGCGGTCCAGGAAGTATTTTCGAGCCGTGTACACGACACCGACGAGCGCCAGCCCGGCGCTGAGGACGGGGACGAACTGACCGCGCAGGGCGGCGGCCGCGGCCAGCCGGTCCTTGGCGTCCAGGTCGCGCAGCTCGTCGCGGGCCAGCCAGATCGGCAGCTGGTACAGCAGATACAGGGCGGCCGCCGCGGCACCGGCGAGCCGCAACCCGATCGGCAACAGGCTCGGGCGTATCCTCATGCGACCGTCTTTCCGGACTCGACACCGCTGCCGGTGGGTGTTGCGCACTGTACTATGCGGAGCGTTGATGGGGGTGCGCTATGATCGATGGGATATCGAGTTCGATGCTGCCGGAACGCAATCCGCGCTTCGTCAACCAGGCGAAACTGCTGAGCGAGGTGAGCGGGCGGGTGCTCGCCACGGGCGCGGGGAATCAGACGGTGGTGCTGACGGGCGCGCCCGGCTCCGGAAAGACTGCCGCGGGTATCGAACTCGCGCATCGGCTGCGCGGCTACTACCCCGACGGCGGACTGTTCCTCGAGTTCTCCGGAGCGGTCGACCCGGCCGACAGCATCGGTGAAATGCTGGGGAAAGCCTTGTTGGGTTTGGGATTACGGGAATCGGATATACCTGATCGGCCGGGAGCCCGCCAGCAACGATTCCAGGCACTGACCGCGGGGCGGTCATACGTCCTGCTGCTCGACGGCGTGGTCTCGGCCCAGCAGGTACGGGCGCTGCGGCCGGGACCCGGCTCCTCGCTGACCTTGGTGACCGAGGCGCGGCCGGTGGCTTCGGCGGAGTCGGCCGAGGTGCCCTTGATCGTGGTCGAACCGCTGGACGCGGACGCCACCCGGGACATGCTGAGCGGCAGCGTCGGCGCGGACCTGCTCGCCGCCGAACCAGAGGCGGCCGCCGCGATCGTGGGGCTGTGCGAGGGCCTGCCGATGGCCGTCACCATTGTCGCGCCCATGATCCGCCGGGCGGCGCTGCGGACCCGGAATCCCTTGGCCGAGACCGTGGAACGATTGCGTGACGAGCGCCGCCGACGCACGCTGATGCCCATGGACATGGTGTTCGGTGCCGCCTATCGCGCGCTGTCCGAACCGGCCCGGCGCGGCTACCGGGCGCTCGGGCTGCGGGCGCACGGCGGCGTGATCAGCGCACCCGCCCTTGCGGCGGCGCTGGAGATGCCGGAATACGAGGCCGCCGAGACGCTCATCGAACTCGCCGAGTCGCACCTGATCGAGCCCCGCCGGACCGACCGGGATGTCCCGCACGATGGCGGGCGCTTCACCACGCGGGAACTGGTGCGCGCACACGCCCGGGACCTGGATGAGCCGACCGACGATCGCGTGGCCGCGGAACGACGACTCCTGCACCACTACGACCGGCACCTCTGCGCGGCCGACGCGCTGCTGGCACCCTCCCGGCCGTGGCGGGCCCTGCTGTTTCCCGAACTCGACACGGCCCCGGGAGTTTTCGAGGACGCGGCGAGCGCGCGGGAGTGGCTGCGCGCCGAGCGGATCGCGGTGCGCGCGGCCGCCGACCACGCCGCCGATGTCGGTTCGGACGAGCTGGTGATGCGCTGGTGTGTGCTGCTGTGGCCCTTCCACGAGAAGGAGAAGTTCACCGCCGATCTGCGCGCCCTGCATCGACTGGGCATCGCCGCCGCGAGGCGTCACGGCAACCGGTCGGTCGAGAGCCTGCTGCACACCCAGCTCGGCTTCGCCCACTACTGGCTGCGCGAATTGGATTCCGCGGCCACCGAATTCGACGACGGGGTGCGCACGGCCGACCGGCAGGATCTGGAGGCGACCGCGCTGGAAGGTCTCGGCCTCACCCGACTCGCCCAGGAACGGGTGCCCGAGGCACGGGGGCTGCTGCGCCGCAACGCGAATCTGGCGCGCGCCATCGGCGACCCGCGCCGGCTCACGCTGGCGGCCTTCCATCGCGCCAAGGCCGAGGTACCCGCGGTCGCGCTGCCCCTGCTCGAGCGGGCCGCCACCGGGTTCGCCGCCGAACCCGCCGACGAAACCGAGAACCTCGCGAAGGTCCGCTACTGGCGCGGCCGCAAGCGCGCCGATCGAGGTGAACTCGACAGCGCCGCGGAGGATCTGGGCTACGCCCTCGAGGTGATGACCGACCGCGGTCGCGGTTTCGACATGGCCGAGATCTTCGCTGCCCTCGGCGCGGTGTCACTGGCCCGCGCGGATGCGGCGAGCGCTCGCTCGAATTACCGACGGGCCCTGGAACTCTACGAGCAGCTGGGCTTCGGCGAACTCGCGCAACGCTGCCGGACCGAGCTGGAGGGGCTACCGTCGGCCTGATCGGGAGCGGGCGATTCGACCAGCACTCGATGGTCCTGGCCGCCGCATTCGATCGTCCACTCACCCAGGGCGGCTTCGTGTTCGGCACCGGTCACCTGCAACTGGTAGGCCACCGACGCGAACAACCGGCACGCCTGCTCGCTGCCCGATACCCGAAGCCGGGAGCCCTCGGCGTCGCCGATCAGCCAGCCGTGCGCATCCACCGGCGCGGCCGCGAAGGCGCAGCCCGGCAGGCTCGCAAGCGTTTCGGTGATCCACTGCGAGGTGCCGGGACCGGGTTCGCCGATGAGGATGTCCGCCAGCTCGAGCCAATTCTGACGCGGCTCCCGCGTCCCCACCGCCAGATGCGCGCCGCGTGGTGTCGCGATACCGGAGCGCAGCCGTTCGGCCGGATACCGCAGAACGCGGGCGGTGCGATCGGTTCCGAGTTCGGTCAGCACCAGATGCGAAGCGGGGCCGTCGAGTCGGTGAGCGGGGAGCGGCAGCGCCGACAAGAATGGCGGCTCGTCGGGCTCGCTCGAGCCCATGACGCCGTAGAGCGCCGAGCGCAGCAGTGCCGCGCTCGCATCGGGTTCGGAGGTCGTCAGGGCCGTGATGGCGGCGTATCGGGCGGGATCATGGCCGTCGATCGCGGCGCGGACCTGCTCCTCGAATCCGATCGAAGGGTCGAGTCGCGGTGCGGCGCGCAGCAATCGTGCGATCGGCGAGCGCGGGTCGACCGTGTGCTCGGGCGCGGTCGCCAGCAGTAGGGGATTGCCCAGGGCCGTGGAGTAGAACGGCACCGACCCGTGATCACCCACCACCAGATCCGCCGCGACGATCGCGGACTGCCAGGCGTCCACATCCTCGGGCACGCTCACCCCGGCGCGGCGCGTGGCGGCGAGATACTCCCGGACCTGCCAGGCCGAATGTTCGGAACGGATATTGGGGTGCGGCGCGATCATGATCCGGAATTCGTCGACCGGCAGTTCACGCGCGAGCCGAGCCGGAATATCCGGGGCGACCGCGATCAATGATTCGGGACCCCAGGTGGAGGAGATCACCACCAGTTTCTGCGGTGCGGAAAGCCCCAGGGCGCGTCGATAACTGGCTCGCAGGGGACGGCTGGCCCGCAATCGATCGAAGCAGATGTCGCCCGCCACAACGGCATTGGGTGCCGCCTGCGGGCAATCGGCCACCAGGCGATCGAATTGCTCGGCGTGCGAGAGGACGATGAGATCGGCCACCACCTCGCCCTCGTGCAACAGCCAGTCGGGAGACAAACCGAAAACCGCTTCCCGCTTCCCGCGTTTCGATTTTCGATTTTCGATTTTCGATTTCAGAAACTTATTGTAGCCCATGCCATGTGGAATTACGGCCTCG
>NZ_BJWY01000211.1 GCF_007990715.1 Nocardia seriolae NBRC 15557
CGACACTAGATCCCCGGTGATCTTCTCCAGGTACAGGCTGAAGCACTTGTGCCTGATGTAATACTCGCGCAATCCCGAGTTGTACGCCGAAAACGAGGTCGCGGCACCGTCGGCCAGTCCGGAGCGCATGGCGAAGGTGGCATCCTCGCGCATCTGCTGGTCGCCCAGTGGGTCGAGCTTGACGCGGAAGTTCTGATGGCGCAGATAGCGATCGGGGTAATTCGTCGAACGGAACGACACCCAACTCGGGTCGGCGAGCCCGGTCACGATGTCGAAGGTGGCGTCGGCTCGATCGAGATCGGTACTGACCCTGGACAATTCGCCCATGAAGAAGGCGTGCCGCAGGTACATATCGGGGTAATTGATCGATTGCATGGCACGATTCGCGATGGGTGCGGCCCACCCGATGGCGGCGCCGGATCGGGTACCCAAGGCGAGCGCCGCCGCCCCGAATCCGCTCCCGATGAGCAGTGTCCGGCGGGAGACCATGCTCTCGCCGTTGATGTCCGTCGATTGGAGTTCGATACTCATGGAATTTCCACTTATGACGACGCTGTCGCGTCGGCGAATGCCGCTGTCATAGAACATCGCGCACATGTCTGCCAGGCGTCATCCGGGCGTCAATATCCAACTTCGCCAACAGCTCTCCACCCGCTCCCGCGGCTGCTTCGGCCAGCGGGCTGGTGTCCAGTTCGAGGTCCACGGGGCTCGGCAAGGGCGCCTTCGAGTAGAAGGGCACGGTCAGAACATGTTGGTAGCGGGCGTCGTTCGGGTCGCTGTGGACGGTTATCTCGCACGAGTCCCTGTCGATCAGCAGGTACACCGGTATCCGCGTGGCGGCGTCGGCCCGAGGTTTCTCCTGCCGATCGCGGCGTTCGGTGTCCTGATCATCGGAGGTCACCTCGACCACCATCAGCACCGGAGCGGGATCAGCCCATTCACCTTGACCGACGAAGGAATCGGCCCCCCGAGGGCACCGTCCGGCCGAGCCCGCCCCTTCCGAGACCTCTCGACCTTCAACCCTTGTTCGGGCGTGAGAAACAGTTCCGGTCTGGCAACCAGGAAGATCCGAATCAACCACTGAATGATTCGGGCGTGATCCCCGTCCGGCATTGCCTTGGCCCCCAGCTGCCCATCGATGAACTCGAGTCGCACACCCTCCGCAATACGTTCGGCTGCACGGCGGTCATGTCCTAACGCTACGGTGATGGCACCGACCGGCTGATGGAAACCGTCGTCAGCGTTCGACGAGGACCAACGAAAAAAGCTCTCCCTCTGAAGAGGGAGAGCTTTTGTTCACTGTGTCCGGAGGGGGACTTGAACCCCCACGCCCTAATACGGGCACTAGCACCTCAAGCTAGCGCGTCTGCCATTCCGCCACCCGGACCGGTGGTGCTCAGCAAGGTTATCGGATCGGACCGCCTGGACCAAATCGGCCGCTTTCCTGCGGGTTTACCGGGCAAGCGGAGGCGGTGGGAGTGGTTGCCGCCGGGTCGGTTTCCGACCCGGCAGGCCACCCCCCGATCTCAAGCCTTCAACGCCTCCAGCAGCGCGGCGCGCTGCCGGGAACCCAGGCCGCCGATGCGACGGTCGGCGGGAATCTCGGCCTCGTCCATCAGCTTGGCCGCCTTGACCGGGCCGATGCCCGGGAGCGCCTTGATGACGGCCGACACCTTCGTCTTCTTGACCAAGTCCTCTTTGTCGGCGCGCTTGAGGAGTTCGCCCAGGCTCAGCGAGCCCTTCTTGACCTGCGCGATCATCTCCGAGCGCGCCTTACGAACAGCGGCGGCCTTGGCCAGCGCCTCGGAGCGTTGTTCGGGGGTCATGGTGGGCAGAGCCATACGTCCTTACCTTTCACTCGTTCGCTGGTACGTCGCCGACGATTCAACAGGACACCGGCCGTTGCGCAAGTACGACACACCGCGTAGACCTGGCCGACACGTCGAGCGACCGGCGAAATCGGGACACCGGGCACCCGCGACGGGCCGCAGCGGACACCGGTCATCTGACCAGGTGTTTGCTGGAAAGACGTAGCTGGCAAATACGGGACCCAGCAGACGGCATCGGTACTACCGTATGCGCGAAACTTACTCGGCACCTGCGAAAGGCGGGGCAGATGACGGGGTCGTATTCGTATGCCGAGCCGGCCGCGACCGCACCTCCCCTGGCGGACCGATACGACAGCGCAGAGCCGGTGACCTGGAACGGAGCCCAGGTTTACCCTCTGCATTCGGAGGCGATCGGCGTCTCCCCCACCACCGTCCGGCTCACCCTGCGCACAGCCGCCCCGCGCCCCGGGGTGCGCAGCCTCGGCATCGGGCTCGGGGTGGACCGTGGGCACGTGTTGCTGAACGGCCGCCGGCTCAGGGGGGTTGACGTGTGGAGCGACGCCATGACGGGCGGCATCGACCTCGAGGTGTGCCCCACCGACGCCGACGCCGCCATCACCCTGACCCCGGTGTGGGTGGACGATGCCGACGCCATCGTCTCCTGGTCGGGCAACTACGGACTGCTCGTCACCCGCGAACCCACCATGACCGTCCTGCACTGCAGCACCGGCGTCGGCCCGCCCGATTTCGGGGAACTGGTCGTCGAACTCACCCTCGCCGCGACCCCGTCCCCACCCGAACCGCCGACCGAGGCCAGTCGCTACCAGAACGCTCTCTACGAACTCGGCGTGGCCATGCAGAGCCGCGGCGAGGAAGACCAGGCCTGCCAACTATGGACGCAGGCCGCCGAATTCGGTCACCTAGCCGCCGCCTACGACCTCGGCGTGGTCCGCTACCGCCGCGGCGACTACTCCGAAGCCGAGCACTGGTGGCGCACCGCCGCCGCCCACGGCGACCCGCGCGCCATGGCGGGCCTGGCCGAACTACTCACCCGGCGCGGCAATCCCAGCGAGGCCCGTGTGTGGCGTGCCGCCAGCGCCGCCGAATCACCATCACCCGAGGATGGTTGGTGACGTATATCACAGGCTGAGAGGTCGAATCTCCGGGTCCAGCCCGGATTCCCCAACGGCCACGGCCATCTACAGTGGCGGTCGATCGCGGCGGACCCGCCGCACCCGACCCCACGAGGAACGCATGATGAACACCGCGCGATGGACGGCCCTGGCCGCCGCCGCAACCGCCATAGCCCTGCTGACCGGTTGCTCCGACGTCGAGAAGGCCCTCAACAAGGGCGGCGAAACCAAGTGCAGCGACTACCTCGCCCAGGACGCCAATACCCAGCGCATCACCATCACCAAGTTCATCAAGCAACAAACCGGTAGCGACAACGAGCCACCCGGCACCCAGGTCGACCTCTCCATGGCCGCCGTCCAGAGCCTGTGCCAAGTCCAGGCCAACAAGGACACCCAGATCAAGAACGCCAACCTCCTCGGCATCCTCCACTGACCCCAAACCTCCCGCAGCCCACCCCATTTCGCCTGCTCCAGCCCCGATTTCCTTTTCCGCCAACCTCTCCGCTAATCTTGTCCAGCATCACCGGTCCGGGTGGCGGAATGGCAGACGCGCTAGCTTGAGGTGCTAGTGCCCGTATTAGGGCGTGGGGGTTCAAGTCCCCCTCCGGACACCGTGAAGTCCGAATTTCTTTGCTGTCCAAAGGAATTCGGATATTCAGATCCTAAATGCCCTTCTTCTCAATCTGATTTGTCAAGTCGCCCGATCGGTCGGTTGGATGGCTTTATGGGTTCAGGTCGGCTTTTCGGGAAGGCGATCGGCAAGTGCGCCTAGTTCTGCAGGAAGGATGGGGGTGTCCTCTGCTGTCAAATTCGCCTTGCTGGTAGCGGCCTTGGGGTCGCCGTAGCATTCGCCGAAAACAACGGCTCTGTCGCACTTTCGGCGGTGACAAGGAGCTGAAGGTTCCATGATGTTGCGGTGCGCGGGGTGAATATGCCTGCCAACGTGGCATTTTCAGGGTTGTCGCCGCTGGTGGTGGAGGACGTGATCGAGGACGGCAACCGGATCGTGGTGCAGGCTCGAACACCCGCACGATCGGCGGCGTGTCCGCGCTGCGGAGCGCGGTCCTCGCGGGTGCACGGCTACCACGACCGAACCGTCGCCCGCGTTCCATTCGATGGCAGGCCCGTGACGGTGCGGGTGCAGATTCGGCGACTTATGTGCCTGACACCGCAGTGCTGCACCACTTTTCGTGAACAAGTTCCCGGAGTTCTGGAACGGTATCAGCGCCGCACGACGCGCCTGACCGGCCAGGTGCGGTCGGTCGTGCGGGAGTTGGCCGGCCGCGCCGGTGCCCGGCTGCTGTCGGCTCTGTCGGTGCGCATGTCGCGGCATAGCGCTATCCGGGCGCTGCTGCGGATCCCGTTGCCACTACGCGTGATCCAGAAGGCGGTGGGAGTCGACGATTTCGCGTTGCGCCGCTGCCACCGCTACGCCACCGTCATCATCGACGCCGGTACCCATCAGCGCTTGGACGTGCTGCCCGACCGTCGTTCCGACACCCTGGCGGCCTGGCTGGCGAGGCACCCTGGTGTGGAAGTCGTGGTGCGCGACGGTTCGGCCGCGAATGCCGAGGCCGTGCGCACCAGTCTTCCCGACGCGACACAGGCCTCGGACCGGTGGTATCTAGGGCACGGGCTGGCCGCGGTGGTCGGTGCCGCGGTGGTCGCCCACAGTGGCTGCTGGGCACAAGCCGGGCCGAAGCGGCAACAACTGACCCGCGAACACACCACCCTGCAACGCTGGCATACCGTGCACGAACTGCTGGACCAGGGCGTCGGGCTGCTGGACTGCTCACGCCGACTCGGCGTGTCGCGCAACACCGTCAAACGCTACCGCCGGATGTCCGAAACGGACCGGCTGTGCCGACCACCGCAATATTCCTTCCCCGAAACGGCTCACCAACTGGATCATGAGCCGCCCCGACGACCTGCCCGACACTCACCGCCGCCAGCTCCCCGAACTGCTGGCTGCCTGTCCCGAGATGACCACGCTGGCCACGCTGGTGGGTGAGTTCGCGCAGCTCATGGCCAAACGTCGCAGCAGCGAGCTGGACTGCTGGATCAAGCAGGTCCGTGCGGCCGGGCTGCACGAGTTCGGGCCTTTCCTTACCGGTCTCGACCAGGACCACGACGCCGCGGTCGCCGGACTCCGTCACCACCGGACCGGAAGTGAGCCAGAGCCGTTATCTGGACAGACCCGGGTGCCGTCGCGGTCAGCGGGGGTGTTCCGAAGGTTGGGTGTATGTGGCCACCAACTCGATCAAGCCGTCGGGACTGGGTGCGGCTCCATCGACAGTGACAGCGGGTGTGTCGCTGCGCATCGGCTCTGGGTTCTCGGCCCCAACTCGTGCCGAGGCCGCGATCTCATCCAGGGTCCGCGGCGGCTCACCGTAGACGATGGGGTTCGTCGGGTCTTGCAAGGGTTCGTCGACCATGATCGCCTCCCCGCGAGGGTTGTATCCGGTAGTCATGTCCGGTTCGGTCCGCTACCAGCGGAGCGGCAGAACAGACCTGGACCGACTACGACGAACATCAGCGCCGCGATGATCGATCGCCAGCGTTTCAACAGCGTTCTCCCCTCCTCCCGGACGATGTCAGCGTTGCACTCTCAATGCAGTGATCGAATCGAAATACTTGCTCAGGGTGCCGGTGGCAGCGATCCACCGTTGGCGCGGACAGTGAACGGGTCGTGATCGACCACTCTGTTCACGGCGTAGAAGGCACCCAGTTGGGCGCCGCCAGTTCTGTTGTCCGTGGAGTCGATCATGCACACGCTGTAGCCCGTGGGGTCGTTGCTGGCCCCAAGGTCTGGGACATGGCAGCCGGGGTTGAAGGTCCGGCCTGGTCCGCCTGATAGCGCGGCGCCTTCGGCGCTGGTGGAGCCCGTCGCGGTATCCGGTCAGTCGGTTCCGACCGCCTCGCGCAGCGCGCGAAATTCCACCGCGAGAGTGTCGAGGGTGTAGTGGGCGTTGAGCCCGCTGGGGTTGGGCAGCACCCAGATCGACGTG
Organism: Nocardia seriolae NBRC 15557; assembly: GCF_007990715.1. GTDB lineage: Bacteria > Actinomycetota > Actinomycetes > Mycobacteriales > Mycobacteriaceae > Nocardia > Nocardia seriolae. The sequence continues at coordinate 5,971 of NZ_BJWY01000211.1, forward strand.
TCGCCGACCTTCTCGGGTTGCGGGCCGACGCTGGTCTTCGGCCGGCCGAAGGCGGTGCGATAGGCGCCGATACCCAGTATCGCCAGCACTCGCGGCTGGTACCGGGTGACCCGCTCGACCAGGGCGCGACCGCCGACGCGTAGCTCGTCGGCGGTCAGTTCATCGGCTCTGGCGGTCGTACGCGGAGCGACGTTGGTGATCCCGAGGCCAAGCTCGAGCAATGTCTCCTGCTCCTCGGGCCGCAACTGCCGCGGGGTGAAGCCGGACCGATACAGCGTCGGCCAGAACCGATTCCCCGGCCGCGCGAAATGCCGCCCGGTGGCGCCGGACCACAATCCCGGATTGATCCCGCAGAACAACACCCGTAACCCCGGCCCGATCACATCGGGAATCGTCTTGTCCTGCGCCGCGGCCATTTCCGCGGCCGATGGTCGAGTCGACGAACCAGCACCCATGGCCCCAGTTTGCCGCATCATCGCGGGTGGTATCCGGCTACGCCGCGGCGGTTGTGGCCTAATAC
>NZ_BJWY01000212.1 GCF_007990715.1 Nocardia seriolae NBRC 15557
GCAGTACTAACCCGGCGAGTTGGCCCACGCTGTTTCCCGGGGTGCTGACCTGGCGTGTTTAGGATGGTCGACATGCTGGAGGTCAGACAGCTGAAGATCTTCCGGGCGGTCGCGCGGACCGGGTCGTACTCCGCCGCCGCCCGGCATCTCGGCTACACCCAACCCGCGATCAGTCAGCAGATCAAGGCCATGGAGCGTCAGCTCGGCACCGCGCTGGTGACGCGCTCGGGCCATCAACTCCAGCTCACCGAGGCCGGTGAGGCGCTGTGCCGCCACGCCGCCACCGTGCTCGGCAGCCTCGACGCCGCCGAAGCCGAGATCCGCGCGCTCACCGAATTGAAGGCGGGCAAGGTCCGATTGGCGGCCTTCCCGAGCGCCTGCTCGCTGCTGGTGCCCAAGACCATCGCCCGCAGCCAGGCCGACGAACCGAATCTGAAGATCGCTCTGGTGGAGGCCGAGCCGCCGGAATCGGTGGCCATGCTGCGGGCGGGGGAGTGTGAGATCGCGCTCATCTTCGACTACCCGGAAGGCCGGGTGCCGGACTGTGAAAGTGCTTGCGGCGCGGGCAGTCCGGACCTTTCCGAGTTGGGTGTGCGACCACTGTTCACCGATCGGCTGCGGGTGCTGCTGCCGCCGGGACATCCGCTGGCGGGGGCCGGGCGGGTGACACCGGTACAGCTGTCGGAGCTGTCGAAGGAGAAGTGGATCGCGGGATGCCCGCAGTGCCGCGGGCATCTGATCGACGTCTGTGCCGAGGCCGGATTCCATCCCGACATCGTCTTCGCCACCGAGAACCTCGGCGCCGTGGTCGGATTGGTGGCCGAGGGGCTGGGCGTGGCGCTGGCCACCGAGCTCGCGCTGTCCGGGGTCCCGGCCATCGGGTCGGTGCGGTCGGTGCCGGTGGAGCCCACCATGGAGCGCCGCATCCTCGCGGTCACCCTGCCCAAACTGGAGAAGGTGCCCGCGGTGCGCGCGGTCATCGACGAATTGCAGGCGACGGTCGCGTTCGTGGAGACGGCCGTCACAGCGTGACTCCGGGTGTCGTCCGCGACACCCGATTTCGAGCCCGGCCATTATCGGTACTTTCACCCCCTATTAGTAATGGTTGGGAATTATTCGCCCAGGTCAGTGCCCAGAATCGATTTGCTCGGCTAGCGTTGTAGACGCAAACAGGAACCGACAAAGAGGTTGGAGCCATGGCACTGGCAATCGATTCGAAAACAACGCAAGCGGTCGTCGCCGACGATGCTCCGCCGGGCGGTTGTTGGCGAGCCGCCGCTTCCGCCGCGGGCCCGGTCATGCTCGGATACCTGCCTGTCTCTTTCGCTTTCGGCGTGCTCGCCCCCACCTTCGAGCTCCCGGCCTGGGCCGCCATCGCCATGTCGGCGCTCGTGTTCGCGGGGTCCTCGCAATTCGCGGCGCTGGGCCCGCTACAGGCGGGCATCTCGCCGGTATCCATTGTTTTCACCACTTTTCTGGTGAATTTGCGGCACGCACTGTATTCGCTCACCGAGGCGCCGAATGTCGCCGGATGGACCCGGCACGACAAAATGGGATTCGCCTGGCAGCTCACCGATGAGGCGTTCGCGGTGCATTCCACCGAATTCGCCAAGCGGCACCGGTCCGCGGTCGAATGCCGGATCTTCAACTTCCTCATCCACTCAGCGTGGGCGGGCTCGACCGCGCTGGGCTGCGTGGCCGCCGAACTCATTCCCGACAGCCGGGCGCTGGGGCTGGACTTCGCGCAGACCGCGATGTTCCTGGCGCTGCTGGCCATGATGGTCAAGGGCAGCCGGGAACTCATGGTCGCCGTGCTGGCGGGCCTGCTCGCCGTCGCGCTGACCGCCGTCGGACTGCCGCTGTGGGCCGTGCTGGTGCCGACCGTCATCGGGGCCACCGTCGGGCTGATGTTCGAGCGCCGGGCCGCGAGCCACGCCACGCCGGGCACCCCGGAAGAGAGCCTGTCATGAGCACCACCACCCTGATCGTGGTCCTGGTCGGCATGACCGCCGTGACCTACGGAATCCGTTCGCTGCCACTGCTTCTCGCCGATCGCTTCACCATCTCCGAGTCGGTGCTGCACTGGATGGCCTACATCCCGCCCGCCGTGCTGGCCGCCCTGATCGCGCCGTCGGTGTTCGTCCCGGACTCCGAAACCCATGCGCTGAACCTGGATTGGGCCAACCCCCTGCTCCTCACCGCCCTGCCGACGCTGCTGGTCGCGTGGCGCACCAAGAACATGTACGCCACCGTCGGCACCGGTGTCGTCGTCCTCGCCCTGCTCCGCCTCGCCGGACTCAACTAAGGAAACGTGATGACCACCTTCACCTCGCTCGTCGAAGAGACCGACATCAACCGGTACGACCCCGAATACCGGGCCTGGTTGCGGGAGGCCGTGCGCAAGGTTCAGGCCGACGGCAATCGCTCCGCCGACACCCACCTGCTCACCATCCCGCTGCCGGCCGAATGGGGCATCGATCTCTACCTCAAGGACGAATCCACCCATCCCACCGGCAGTCTCAAGCACCGGCTGGCCCGCTCGCTGTTCCTGTACGCGCTGTGCAACGGCTGGCTGCGGCCCGACCGCCCGGTCATCGAGGCGTCCAGCGGTTCGACCGCGGTATCGGAGGCGTACTTCGCCAAGCTGATCGGCGTCCCGTTCATCGCGGTGATGGCGCGCTCCACCGTGCGGGCCAAGATCGACCTCATCGAATTCCAGGGCGGCACCTGCCATCTGGTCGACAACCCGGGCGAGGTGTACGAGGTCGCGGCCCGGCTCGCCGCAGAAACCGGCGGGCACTACATGGACCAGTTCACCTACGCCGAACGCGCCACCGACTGGCGGGGCAACAACAATATCGCCGAATCGATCTTCCGCCAGCTCGAGCAGGAGCGTTACCCCGAGCCCAGCTGGATCGTCGCCACCGCGGGCACCGGCGGCACCTCGGCCACCCTGGCCCGCTACGTCCACTACACCCAGCGCGACACCGGTATCTGCGTCGCCGACCCGGAGAACTCCACCTTCCTCGACGGCTGGCGCACCCTGGACCGGAACGTCACCTCCGACAAGGGTTCCCGCATCGAGGGCATCGGCCGCCAGCGCGTCGAACCCAGCTTCATGCCGCACGCCATCGACCGCATGATGCGCGTCCCCGACGCCGCCAGCGTCGCCACCGTCCACCTGCTCGAGCGCATCCTCGGCCGCCGCTGCGGCGGCTCCACCGGCACCGGCGTGTGGGCCGCCTGCCAGGTCATCTCGGACATGCTCGCCCGCGGCGAAAAGGGCAGCGTCGTCACGCTGCTGTGCGATCCGGGCGAGCGCTACCTCGACAAGTACGACTCGGACGCGTGGCTCGCCGAGCAGGGGATCGATCCCGCCCCGTACACGCGCCGTCTCGAGCACTTCCTGCTGACCGGCGACCTGTCGGCCTGAGTCACCGGGAATCCGACACTCGCCGCCGAAACGTCTGCGGTGAGTGTCGGATTCGACGCATACGGTGGTGGGCATGCTGGATCTCCCCGTCCCATCTGTTCCCGACGCCGACCAGGGCGTGGCTTGGCTGCGCGCCCACGTCGTCCGCTTCAGCGAAGGCGAAACCCACACGCGCAGACGTGCGATCGTCGAACGCGAACTGGCCGCCATCGACCCCGCCACGCTGCGTCACGGCAGCGGCCACCATGTCGAGAAACTGGCCGCCGCAATGGGTCTGACGGTGTCGGTCGCCGATGTCGGAACCGTCGCCGCCTGCTATCAGCCGCACGTCCCGGTGACCCCGGCCGCCGATGCCGCGGTCGACCGTCTGATCGCGGCCTGCGGGGGCACCCCCGACGAACTCACCGCCAACCGCATCGGCATTCTCGTCCAGGCTTGCGACGCGACCGCCGCCCTGATCGAAGGCCGCAACCCACCCGTCCCCATCACCCGGCGCGTCGCGCCCTCGGGCGAGATCATCGAGATCGATCTCGCCGAGCACCCTTTCGGCGCGGGCCGCCACGGCTGCCCGGGACGCGAACACGCGCTGGTCCTGGCCGACGCGCAGGCGGATTGTCCACTTCGGGCGAAGTAGTGGCTATGGGCGAAGTAGTGGCTATGGGCCGAGCCGCGGGGACCTTCGGCCGTGATGATCGATCGTGCATCGGTGCATGCTCTTGGGAATGCCGATCGGCGCAGCCGGATGGATCCGTGGCGGAGGAGGTGGTTGATCGAGCGGACCCGACAGAGCGGTGACCTTTGCCCCTGCTGACGCACCCCCGAGGCGAACCATCGCCGGTTCAGCGGGGGCACCATCGTGCCCGCCCGGTCGGGGAAAACGGGTGGGGGAATTCGGGTCAGGGGAGTGGGACCGTCCAGCGGACACAGGTGCCGCCGGAGTCGCCGGGCGCGGACCTTGAGGTTGGCGAGACCGCTGCGGCGGGTGGCGCCCTGATCCAGACCCGCGCCGTTGTCGATGACCTCGACGGTGACGTCGTCGGCGACGCTCAGGCCGATGGTGATGGTGTCCGCGCCCGCATGACGGACGACATTGCTGAGCGCCTCGCGCAGCACCGCCTCGACATCGTCGGCGAGCGAGAGGGGGAGCACCGAGAGGGGGCCGGAGACGTGAACGGTGGTGCGCAACTTGGTTTCCGCGGTCATCTCGGCCACCAGATCGTGCAGACCCTGGTGCAATGGGACCTGGCCGATCCCGGGGCCGTGCAGGTCGAAGATGGACTGGCGGATGTCCTGCACGATCGATTGCAGATCGTCGAGGCTGTGGTGGAGCCGATCCCGGATCTCCTGCGAGCGTACCCGCTGCGCGGTGCCCTGGACGGCCAGCCCGGTCGCGAACAGGCGCTGGATCACCCGGTCGTGCAGGTTGCGGGCGATACGGTCCCGTTCGGACAGGACGTCCAGTTCGCGCATGCGGAACTGGTTGTCGGCCAACCGCAATGCCAGCGCCGCCTGACCCGCGAAGACCGTCATCATGGCGATCGCGGACGCGTCGAAATCCGGTTCGCCCGGGGCGCGCAGCACCGCCAGCACTCCCAGCATCGAGCGGCGCGCCCGCAACGGCAGCAGCAGCACCGGGCCGAACTCCGCCCGCAACTCCGGGAACGGATTGAGCGCCAAGCCCTCCGTGGTCAGGCATTCGGCGGTGCGGAACACGGTGCCGGTGTGCGAACCCTCGATCGGGATGCGGCGTGACAGCAGCGTCGACGCCGGAACCCCCGCGCCCGCCGAGACGATCAGCTCGGTGACCGCGTCATCGGCGAGCTCCAGATCCTCCGGCAGCGCCACGAACGTGCACACCGAATCCGTCAGTGTGAGAGCACGATCGGCGATCAACTCGATCACCTCGGCCGGGTCGCCGCCGCCCAATAGTTCGGTCGCCACATCGCGAATCGACTCCAGCCACAGCTGCCGTAGTTGCGACTGGGCGTAGAGCCGCGAATTCGCCACCGCGCTACCGGCCGCGGCGGCCAGCGCGCGCACCACCACCTCGTCGTCCTCGGTGAATTCCTGGCCGTTGATCTTCTCGGTGAGGTACAGGCTGCCGAAGACTTCGTCGCGGACCTTGACCGGGACACCCAGGAAGCTGTGCATGGGCGGGTGGTGCTCGGGGAAGCCGATGGAGGCCGGGTGATTCGAAAGATCCTTCAGCCGTAGGGGTTCCGGCTTCTCGATGAGCAGGCCCAGTACGCCGCAGCCGTGCGGCAGGTCGCCGATGAGAACTCGGGTGCGGTCGTCGATGCCTTCGTAGACGAACTCCGAGAGGTTGTCGCCGCTGCGGCGGGTTTCACGGACGCCCAGCGCGCCGTAGCGGGCATCTACGAGCTCGATTGCGGTGTGGACGATCGTGCGGAGGGTCTCGTCGAGGTCCAGGCCCGAGGTGATTACGAGCATGGCGTCGATGAGGCGGTCCATTCGGTCGTGTACGTCTACGACCTGGGCGATTCGGTCCTGGACTTCGGCGAGTAGTTCGCGCAGGCGCCAGTGCGACAGGGCCTCCTCCATCGGGGTTCTGTCGCCGGAACGGGGTGGTGGACCGTCCGACATGTGGGGGATCTTTCCACCGCTTGGAATCGGGGGCGATTGAAGGCAAATCATTCCGAGTGGTTCGGGAAGAAGGTCCCGAAATGGTCTGAAAGATAGAAAGACAAAGGAAGAGGGAGACAAAGATCAAGGATGCCTGGATGAGGGATAGGGCCACTGCTGGGGCCCAACCATGTGGTGAGGCTCCGACCTGGGTTAGTAC
>NZ_BJWY01000213.1 GCF_007990715.1 Nocardia seriolae NBRC 15557
GTACTAGCCGAGCCACGCTCACCCCGCGCTGAGCCGACCGGATAACCGTGCTCAGTGGGTGGCCGGTAGGTCGACGGTGAATTCGGTTCGGCCGGGGGCGCTTTCGACGGTGATGTCACCGCCGTGCGCCTTCACCACCGCGGCCACGATGGCCAGGCCGAGGCCGGTGCTGCCGACCCGGCGGGAGCGGGACGAGTCACCGCGGGCGAAGCGCTGGAAAACCTCCGGTTGCAGGTCGGCGGGAATGCCGGGGCCGTCGTCGGTGACTCGCCACCGTGCCCCGCCCCGGCCGTCCTCGGCCAGCGCGGTGGTGACGGTGGTGCCCGGGCCGGTGTGGGTGCGGGCGTTGGCGAGCAGGTTCGCCAGCACCTGGTGCAGGCGCGCCGAGTCGCCCTCGATCATGATCGGTTCGGCGGGTAATTCCAACCGCCACTTCAGATCCGGTCCGGCGATATGGGCGTCGCTGACCGCGTCCACGGTGAGCCGGGTCAGATCCACCGGCGTCTGTTCGAGACCGCGCCCGGCGTCCAGGCGGGCCAGCAGCAGCATGTCCTCGACCAGGGTGGTCATGCGGCGGGACTCCGAATCGATGCGGCTCATGGCGTGCGCGATCGCCTCGGGCACCGAATCGCGTTCGCGCTGAGCCAATTCCGCGTAACCGCGGACCACCGCCAGCGGGGTCCGCAACTCGTGGCTGGCGTCGGCCAGGAAGCGGCGGATCCGTGTCTCGCTGGCGTGCCGCGCCGACAGGGCGCTCGCGATATGGTCGAGCATGCGGTTGACCGCCGCGCCGAGCTGGCCGACCTCGGTGCGCGGATCGGCGTCGGCGGCCGGAACCCGCACGGGCAGAGTCACTTCGCCGCGATCCAGGCGCAGGTCGGCCACCCGGGTGGCGGTGGCGGCGACCCGGTCCAGGGGCGCGAGCGCGCGGCGGATCAGCCAGATACCCACGGAAATGGCGCTCACCAGCACACTGGCGGTGACGATGACCAGGATCAGGAAGACCCGCATCATGGTGGCTTCGACCGAGGCCAGCGGGAGAGCGGTGACCACGGTCCGCCCCGACCAAGTGGTCTCGGCTTGCACGCGATAATGCCCCTCACCCGGGATGTCCAGGGTGACCGGTTTCCCGGTGGCAACGGCCGCGAGTTGCCCGCGGGCCGATTCGGAAAGCAAGGACTGGGTGCCGTCGGAGTGCACCCGGGCGGCGCTGACCGACCCGTCGGATTCCACGAGCGCGCCGATCGTATCCGGCTGAATACTGCGCCGATTCAGGAAATCCGGGCCCGACCCGTAGCCGTCCTTCGGGGCCGGTGGCGGCGGCGCGGGCGCACTGTTCTGGCCGAACCCGCTGTTCTGACCTGGCGCGCTGCTCTGACCGGCCGGGTTGTGCTGGTCCGGCGGCCGCGGCCCGAGGCTGGGCCCGCCACCCGAGTCCACGAGCGCCCGTTTCGCCGTCTCCCCCAACGACACATCCACCTGATGCACCAGAAACCGTTGCAGAGCAATCTCGGTCGCGATCCCGATCCCCGCCACCACAACCACCAGCAGCACAACCTGCCCCACCAGCAACCGCGCCCGCAACGACCAGCGCCGACGCGCGGCCTCGCGCTCACCGCCCCCGCTGGGCGCGATCGTGGAATCGAGGTCAGCGGGCGGGTTTGAGGACATAGCCCGCTCCTCGCAGCGTGTGGATCATGGGGGCGCGGCCGCTGTCGATCTTCTTGCGCAGGTAGGAGACGTAGAGCTCGACGATACTGGAGCGACCCCCGAAGTCGTAGCTCCAGACGCGGTCCAGGATCTGTGCCTTGCTCAGCACCCGCCGCGGATTCCGCATGAACAGCCGCAGTAGCTCGAATTCCGTTGAAGTCAGCACGATTTCGGTGCCGGCGCGGCTGACCTCGTGACTGTCCTCGTCGAGGGTCAGATCCCCCACCACGAGCCGCGTGCCGCTGTCCTCGGTGGCGATTCCCGCACGCCGCAGCAGCGCCCGCAGCCGCAGCACGACCTCCTCGATGCTGAACGGCTTGGTGACATAGTCGTCGCCGCCCGCGGTGCGCCCGGCGATGCGGTCCTCCACCGAGTCCTTGGCGGTCAGCAGCAGCACCGGCAGATCCGGAAAGACCTGACGCACCCGCTCCAAGACTTCGAGACCGGTCATGTCGGGCAGCATCACGTCGAGCACGACCGCATCGGGCCGCACCTCGCGCGCCTTGGCCACGGCCGTGCGCCCGTCCCCCGCCGTCTCGACCGCCCAGCCCTCGTATCGCAGGGCCAACGCCACCAGTTCCGCCAGCGCCGGTTCGTCGTCCACAACGAGCACCGTGAGGGGATTCCCGTCGGCGCGCCGCATGGCGGCCCGCTCGATCGGCGCGTTTCCCGAGGTCACCACAGACATCGTTACAGCGTCGGGGAGCCGACTGGGGCGTAGCTGTACCGAACCTTTGGGTCAGCTGTGAGACCTGTGCGCCCGCTGTGCGCCGCCGGCGAACGCCCCGGGCCGTAGCCCCTCGGCCGCAAGTCACCCGCCTCCCCGCCGGTCTGCCCTGGTGCGGATCCGGCGAAGCGCCGCACATCCTGACCGCGATCGGGCCGACGACACCGCTCGCCGATGACCAGCACCATCAAATCAGCTGCCCCACATCGACTTTCACCAGGACATCGAAGGCGCGTTTGACGATGGCGGCGATGGTCATGGACGGATTGCAGGCGGCGGTGCTGCCGGGCATCAGGGCGCCGTCGAGGACGTAGAGGCCGGGCTGGCCGTGGACGCGGCCCTCGAGATCGCACACCGTGCCCATGCTCGCGCCGCCGAGGGGATGCCAGGTGGAGGGAAAGGCGGCATTGGTGTCGAGCAGGGTGCTCGACGGACCGGCGATCCGCTCGACCGTGGGCCCGATGTGATTGTCCTGGATGCGGGAATCGCCGTCGGCGGGCCAGTGCAGGGTGGAGGCATCGGCGGCCGGGTCGTAGCGGAATTCGCCGCGGCCGTCGCTGACGCCGTAGCCGACCAACATGGTGCTGTGCGCGTCCACCGACAGCGGCGGGATCGAGGCCCGGATGACGGCCGGGTGGTGCTGTGCAGGCATCACGCTCTCTCCGTACGAATTCTCGTCACACGCGCTCCCGTTCCGCGCGTTGAGTAACCGGGTTACTCGAGTAACGGCGTTACCGTGACGGCATGGCGAGGGAAACAGAAGAGGCAATCCGGGCGCGCATCCTGCACGAGGTGCGCACCCTGCTGGAATCCGACGGCTACGACGCCGTCCAACTGCGCGAGGTAGCCCGCCGCGCCCGCGTCTCCCTCACCACCATCTACAAGCTCTTCCCCACCCGCGACGAGCTCCTCATCTCCGCCATCGAACGCTGGATGGAAGAGAACACCTACCTCCCGATGGAACCCCCACCCCCCGGCGAATCCATCCACGACGGCCTGATCCGCGTGATCCGCCACATCTTCTCCCCCTGGGAACGCCACCCGATCATGCTCGAGGCCTACCACCGAGCCCGCACCGGCCCCGCCTCCCAACGCCTCGACAACCACGGCCTCGACGCCGTCTTCCCCATAGCCGCCGCCGTCCTCTCCGGCGCCACCCCCACCTACCTCGCCGACATAGCCGTAATCCTCTCCAACATGACCTACTCCCTCCTGACCCAATGCGCCGACGGCACCCTCGACGTCCCCCAGGTCCTCCCCATCCTCGAACGCACAGTCCACCGCCTCACCACCAACAACGTCCCCGAAGCCACCGCCGCCCTCCACCACCGCCACCCCACCTCCCTCTCCCCCGACGTAGCCGCCCCCTACCGCCGCACACCCCCGGATTCCCCTGCGCCAGAACAACCCTGAACCCCTCCCACCCCTCCCCACACGCCGATAACCAGCCGATTTGTAGTTTGAGGGGGGTCCTGGGGTAATCTCATCGAGCACAAGCGAGAGCAAATGCAACGGGCTGTGGCGCAGCTTGGTAGCGCACTTGACTGGGGGTCAAGTGGTCGCAGGTTCAAATCCTGTCAGCCCGACAGAACAGTGGAGCCGGTCTTCGGACCGGCTCCACTCGTTTCTACAAGTTGTCTCACGACACCACTCGATGGCTACCGATAGCTACCATTGCCTTGGCGACGGAGAACAGGAGCCCACGATGAGCGTGCATCACCAGCTCGTGGAAACTGCCGCTGGCATGGACGTACCCGAAGGATTTCGCGCGGACGCGAAAGGCGAAGTGATCGTGGTGTCCCCTCAGCGACCCGAATACTGGAACATCATCCAGGAGATCGCTTTTCGGGTTCGTCTCGCCGACGCAGCGCTGACGACCACCTCCGACGTGAAGATCGCTGGCACCGGCGAGAACGACAAGGCGCCGGATGTGGCAATCTTCCGCAAAGGCGAGCCACTACATGCCCGCAACGCCTTGGCCTTCTTCGAGGTGGTCTCCCCGAGCAGCATCGAAGCCGGCTACATCGACAAGTCCCGCCTCTATGCCGAGGCCGGAGTACCCGAATACCTGATCGTCGATCCCGCCCGCGAAACCTGGACGTTGCACTCCAACCCAACCGAAGGCGAGTACCGGGTCACGTCCACCAAACCGATGAGCACGCCGGTCTAGGTCGCCCGCATCGAGTTCGAGCTTTGACGAGGAAGTCCGGTATCGATGCCATGAACCGGTAGCCGGACTCTTCTCCTACCGGACGGCGCGGCGACCAGAGCAGTGCATCACGCGAAGTTCGGTAGCACGTGAGGGGCAGTCGCGGGTGTCGAACCTCGCGATACATAATGTCGCGCTCCAACACTGTCCGCCATAACCAGTATCGAACGAACCGGACCGTTTGTCGGTGCGGGACGAGGAGGCTGGCGCCGACAGCCCGAGCGAATGGCCCGGAACCATCGAGTATGACTTCGCTGCAACACATAATCATCATCGTGGGAATTGACTTGGCGAACGTGGTCGTTGCGGCGATCACCGCGACCGGGACGTTGATCGGTACCCTCGAAGGCACGGCGGGTGCGCAATACTTCGCCATCAGAAACAAGCGATTGGGTGCCGAGATTTAGGCCAGCGAACGAGCTGAGCAACGGCGCGAGGCTGATCGCAGCGGGCAAGACCGGGGAGTGCCACGACCCCGGCGTGCGAATCCATTACGTGCGAGACCATTTCAGCGAACACGTCACCCTCGAGATCATCGGAATGCCCCGGGTCCTGCTCTGGATGAAGGATCGCTTCGACGGCGTCCCGGTCGAATCCGGCTGCGACATCCACGACGAGGGTTCCATGCCCCTGGATCCCGCGACCTGGCCGGTCTGGCTCCAGGGCGCGGGCACCCTGCTCGCCGGAATCCTCCAATTCCCCATCGGCAGCCGCTGAGATCGCTCCCCGAGGGCGGCTCGTTCCACCCTGAGCACTCCGACCCCGAACCACGGATTGCGCGAGCCACCCGCCGATGAGAGGCTTTCGAGGAAACGGGGGGATCATGGCGGCAGACGTTGTCACCTTCGACGACTCGTATTTCGTTGACCCGCACGAGTTCTACCGGGAGGTTCAGCGGCGCGGGCCGATCCATCGGTTCGTCACGCCGTCCGGGGTACAGGGCTGGCTGGTCACCGGCGACCGGTTGGCCCGAACCGTACTCACCGACCCGCGGATCAGCAAGAGCCGCGACACCATGCTCGGGGTGTCGAGTGCCGACGAGACCGAGATCCGGTTGCGGCAACGGGTGCTGCGCCGGGGCACCGAGTGGGTTGTCTCGCACATGCTCGGCTCCGATCCGCCCGATCACACTCGCCTGCGTAATGCCGTCGCCGACTTCTTCACCCCGGCCGCCGTCGCCGCCCTGCTCCCTCGAATCGACGCGCTGGCAGCGGAATTCGTTGATTCGATGGATCCGGGCGCGCCCGTCGATCTGGTATCGGCTCTCGCCTGTCCGTTGCCGGTGGCGATGATCTGCGAGATCACCGGCCTGCCGCGGAAGCACCACGGACGCATCTAGTGTCC
>NZ_BJWY01000214.1 GCF_007990715.1 Nocardia seriolae NBRC 15557
GGGGGGAACCTCACAAGTCCACGCATATCGCTGGACCGAGAGGACTGATCATGCAATTGCGGTTCCTGGGCAGAGGCGGCACCGGCGGTGGGGGATGCCCGTCGTTGTACTCCACCGATCACGGTAGTTACCTCGTACAAGGCTGGGCCACCGATCAGCCGAGCACGGTGGAGATCCCACACCTACTGCTCGGGTTCGCCGAGCCGGACACGTTTGTCGGGGCTTGGATGGACGACAGCGGCAGAGGCACGTTCTTGCCGTCCGGTCGGCCGATCACCGACCGAGAGACGCTGTCGCAGCTGGACCTGTATGCCGACGAGACAGCCATCGAGGTCCCCAAGCGCGAGAGGAATTTCTACGGTGCTACCGCTACAAGATGAGGGATTCGACGACCTGCTTCGCGACTGCAAGTACGAGGCGTTTCATTTGGAGGTGAAAGACACTTACGAAACCCCGGAGGAGACAGAGCCATTCCGCAACTTCTTGGAAGGGCGGTCGGCGGACGATGACTATGGGTGGTGCGCAGGTGGCTCGATTTGATCCAGGAGACCACTGCGCGCGGTGTCCACGTACGCCGTGCCCGAGTCGTCACGGTCCCGCATACCGATTACACGCGGTGGCTGCTGGAGGTGTCTCACCAGAACATCACTGCCGGGGAAGAGATCCGGTACCTGTCCCGGCAACTGATCGATACCGACCGGCTGACAACAGATGATTGGTGGCTGTTCGACGACGAGGCGGTGGCTTTCACGGTGTTCGAGCCCGCCGGGCGCTGGGCCGGTGGTGCGCTGACCACGGATCGGAAGATCGTGAACTACATCCGAGAGGTGCGGGATCTGGTGTGGGAAGCCGCAATTCCGCACGCCGAGTATCTGTCGCGCGGTAACCGGTGACGAGCGCTGTTCACGAGCAACGGGAAGCTCTCGGGCTACGGCTTCGGGAGCTTCGCCGTGACGCCGGGCTGACGGCCCGCCGATTGGCCGAGCTGGCGCATTGGCACGAGTCGAAGGTCTCGAGGATCGAGTACGGCAAGCAGCAGCCCTCGGAGGCTGACCTCCGGGCCTGGTGCGCCCACACCGGCAGTGACGATCAGCTGGCCGACCTGATTGCGACGCTCCGCAACATCCAGGCCGCGTATCTGGAATGGAAACGGCTGCTCGGCACCGGAACCCGTCGCCGCCAGCGACTTTCGATCAAGCTCGAGGGCGAGACCGGATCTATGCGATGGTACGAACCCGCGTTGGTGCCTGGCCTGTTGCAGACACCCGAATACGCGGAAGGTGTGCTACGCAAGATCATTTCGTTCTACCGGGTGCCCGACGACCTCGATGAGGGGGTAGCCACTCGTATCGAGCGTCAGCATGTCCTGTACCGAGGCGACCATCGATTCTCGTTCGTGATCGCCGAGCAGGTCCTTCGGACCACCGTGGTCGACGACTCGGTGATGCTGGGCCAACTCGACCGACTCATGACCGTGATGACGCTGCCGAGGGTGCAACTCGGGATCGTGCCCGAGCGCGCAGTGTTCGAAGGTCCGGCGATGAACGGGTTCATCATGTTCGACAACCGGCTTGTACACGTCGAAACCGTGAGCGCCGAGCTGTCCATCACCCAGCCGCGAGAGATCGCCCTCTACAGTCGAATGTTCACTCAACCGGCGGAGCAAGCCGTCTACGGGGAGGCCGCCCGCGGACTGATCCGCGCCGAGTTGGAGGGCCGTCGGCGCAGGTAGATTCGAGCGAACCGCTGTGCGCCAATTCGGGCGAACTGATCGGCATTTTCTTGTGCGGCGTGGTGGGTCAGATGCCGCTCGGGAAGGTGAGGGTTTGGAGGCCGGGCCAGGTTTCGGACCAGGGGCGTAGCGGGTTGTGGCAGATGTAGACGGTGATGAGGCGTTCCAGGCCGGGGAGGCCGTTGGGGTTGTTGATTTTCTGGAATTCGGTGGTGGTGGCGAATTTTGAGAGGAAGTCCTTGTCGCCTACGCCGTCTACGGAGAGGTAGATGATGGTGTGGGCGGAGTCCGGGGGTGGGCCGAAGTAGCCGAAGCCTCGGTTGGGGCTGTAGACCGGGGGGAGGTCGTATTTGCGGCCGAATTCTTCCAGGGCGCTGGCCTGTACGTAGGCGGCGGCCACTACCGCGGTGTTGGTGCGTTCGGATTCGGGGAGGCTCTTGACGGCGTCGTTGACGGCGGCGGTAAAAGTGGCGTAACCGTCTGGGCCGTACCAGGATTCGCGCATCCAGTATTGGGCCTGGTCGGTGATGGGGGTGGAGATGGTGGTCAGGCTCTTCGGGAGGGGGATCCAGCTCTTGGGGAGGGGGATGGCGACCATCCACAGGGCGAACGCGATCGCCGAGACCACGGCCGTCGCATTGACCAGGCGGCGGGCCGGGAGTTTGAACTCGAGGGTGCTCAGGGTGAAGGCGCCGGCGCCGAGGAGGGCGGGCCAGAAGCCTGCGACGTAGTAGGAGCGGCCGTTTTCGACGAGGACGACCAGGACCAGCAGGAGGCCCGCGATCAGGGCGAAACGGTAGGGGCGCAAGGGTTCCAGGCGCGCCATGCCCCACAGGCCGAGGAGGCTGAGGAGGCCGCCGATCAGGCCGCACTGGATGGCGATTTCGATGGCGCAGATCAGTGGGCCGGTGTTGGCGGCGTGCTGTTCCTGCGAAATGATCTCGGTCATCTGGGATTCCACCCAGCCGTGCCGGGTCTGCCAGATGATGCCGGGGACCATGGCGACGACCATGATCAGAGTGCCGATGTAGAGCGCGGGGCGGCGCAGCACCTCGCGGGGGCCCGCCACCAGGACGCCGATACCGAGCATGGCCCAGACACCGGGGACCATCCACTTGGCTTGGAAGGCAACGGCGGCCGCCACGCCCGCGGCGATCAGCAGCCAGTCCTGGCGGGCTCGCACCCACCGGATCAGCAGGTAGACGATCAGCGCCTGCAACGGGATGTCGAAGGTGAGGGTGATCAGCTGGATCTGGTCGAAGGCCAGCGGTGAGACGGCGTAGGCGAGGGCGGCGAGAACCTGGTATCGGGCTCCGGCGCCGAGCGCGCGGGCCGTGGCGGCGGAGATGACCGCCGCGGCGGCCATCAGTGCCAGCGCAGGAATCCGCAGTGCCAGCACCGAACCCGGCGCTATCGAATCCATCAGGTGCGCGACGAACGGCGCGAGCGGCCCCTGGTCGGGGTAGGCCCAGGCGAGCCGGCGTCCGGCCGCCACGAAATACAGCTCGTCGCCGAAGTAGTTGATCCGCGCCGCGGCGATGCCCATGATGGCGGCAAAGCCGAAGGAGACTGCCAGCACGCCCTTCCAGGCGAAGGCTGCCCGCTCGGCGACTGGTTCGACGGTGCCCAGTTGGGTCACCGTACCGGTGGTGGCCATCTTCCTCCTCGAACGCGAAACTCCCGGCGGAGACCGAATTTCGGTGGGCCGGGCGCCGATCCTACTGTGAAGCGAAATTGTTTCGCATCCCGTTCGGCAGACTATCCGGTCTGCGGTGATCGGTCGCCCCCGGCTTTCTGGGGCTTGCTCAGCGAGACGTTCTTCCCGGGAGCCCTACCGATGAGTACCGCCGCGTTGTACCGTATTAAGCGTCAGTGATTAGAACACGTTCTAGTTTCCGGTGGGAGCTCATCATGGCAGTGACGCCGCAGGGTCGGGTCGGCAAGGTACGCGAGATCGATGTGGGTACCGCGCCGACGCGGTACGCGCGCGGCTGGCACTGCCTCGGCCTGGCCAAGACGTTCCGGGACGGCAAGCCGCATCAGGTCTCGGCCTTCGGCACCAAGCTCGTGATCTTCGCCGACAGCAAGGGCGAGTTGCACGTGCTCGATTCCTACTGCCGCCACCTCGGCGGCGACCTGAGCATGGGCGAGATCAAGGGCGATTCGATCGCCTGCCCGTTCCACGACTGGCGCTGGGGTGGCAATGGCAAGTGCACGGGCATCCCCTACGCCCGCCGCGTGCCGCCGCTGGCCCGCACCCGCTCGTGGATCACGCTGGAGCGCAATGCCCAGCTGTTCGTGTGGCACGACCACGAGGGCAATCCGCCGCCGGACGAGGTGACGATCCCTTACATCGAGGGGCCGTACACCGATGCCGACGGCACCGGATCGGACACCCTCGGCGACGGCTGGACCGAATGGACCTGGGAGTCCATGGTGATCGAGGGCTCCAACTGCCGCGAGATCATCGACAACGTCGTGGACATGGCCCACTTCTTCTACATCCACTTCGCGTATCCGACGTTCTTCAAGAACGTCTTCGAGGGCCACGTGGCGACCCAGTACCTGGACTCCGCGGCCCGCCCGGACAAGGGCATGGCCACCCAGTACAGCGGCAACTCCACCCTGAAGTCGGTGGCCTCGTACTTCGGCCCGTCGTACATGGTCAATCCGCTGACCAACAACTACAGCGGTTTCGAGCTCGAGACCGTCCTGATCAACTGCCACTATCCGATCTCGCAGGACGCGTTCGTGCTGCAGTACGGCATGTCGGTGCGCAAGCCGACCGGCATCGACGACGCCGCGGCCGATCGCATCGCCGAGAAGATGACCGTCGGCATCGGCGAGGGCTTCCTGCAGGACGTCGAGATCTGGAAGCACAAGTCCAAGATCGAGAATCCACTCTTGACCGAGGAGGACGGCCCGGTCTACCAGCTGCGCCGCTGGTACGACCAGTTCTACGTGGATGTCGCCGACATCGACCCGAAGTCGGTGCAGCGCTTCGAATTCGAGGTCGACACCACCAAGGCCAATCAGGCCTGGGAGGCCGAGGTGGCCGAGAACATTCGGCGCCAGGCCGAAGGGGACGCGCTCAACTGACGGAACGCGGCCGGACGCGGCCCGGACGGGGTGAAATCGCCTCGCCCGGGCCGCGTTTCGGTTGGCGCCGGCGTCAGTTGGCGGCGGCGGTGACCGCGGCGATCAGTGCCTCGCCGGTGTAGGCCCGCCCGCCGATGCCCCAGCCGCCGTCGGGCGCATTGAGAATATTGACCCAGATGTCTTCGCGCCGATGGCCTTCGGTGGCCAGGCCCGCGACGATATCGGTGGCCGCGGTGATGAACGCCGCGCGCGCCGCCGGATCTGGCAGCCCGATATTGGGCAGTTTGAGCTCGACCATGACGACCGGCCGGTTCACCCCGTCGGCATAGATATCCGCCGCGGGCAGCAGATGCACTGTGCCGCCGATGATTCCGGTGAAGAAGTCATTGCCTGTCCCGCCGCTGATCTCGGCGAGCGCGGCGGAGAGCGCGGGCAGGATTTCGCGTTCGCCGCGAGCGGTGAGGACGCCGCGGGGCGCGGTCACGGTGATGGGCACGGGATGCTCCGTTCTCGACTCGCTAGTACGCACGTACTAGCGAGTCGAGTGTGTACTAGGATGGTCGTACTAGTCAACGGTTGGGAGGAAGCATGGCGGCGACCACGCGGGATCGAATGATCGACGCGGCCATCGACGCGCTCCGCACGAAGGGCGTCGCGGGCATGTCCTTCACCGCGGTCCTGGACGCCAGCGGCGCCGCCCGCGGCGCGATCTATCACCACTTCCCCGGCGGCAAGACCGAATTGGTGGCCACCGCCGCGGCCCGCAACGGCGAACAGGTCCGCGATCTTCTCGCGGCCCTGCCCGCCCCCGACCCGCTGACCCTGGTCGAAGCCTTCCTGACCCTGGTCCGCCCGGTCGTCGCCGCCTCCGCCGAGGGCGCGGGCTGCGCCGTCGCGGCCGTCACCGTGGATCCCGACAGCGGCGACCTGCGCACCGTTGCCGCGACGGCCTTCGATTCCTGGACAACGACTCTGGCCGAGCGCCTGACCGCCGCCGGTGTCGAACCGGCGGCCGCCGCGGACCTGGCCACCACCCTGCTGACCCTCTTGGAGGGCGCGCACGTGCTGTGCCGCGCCGAGGGCACGATCGCGCCCTTCGACCGCATGTCTCGTGCCGCGACCGATCTGGTCTGGCACCGCTTCGCGGCCTAGTAC
>NZ_BJWY01000215.1 GCF_007990715.1 Nocardia seriolae NBRC 15557
GTACTAACCCGCAGATGTCTCGAGGTGCCGCAGTAGCGCACGCACGTCAGCTGCGTCCATTCCAGCTCCTGCGGCTGGTTCCTCCTGCAGATCAGCAAGTTGCTGCACGCCAGGATCGTCGAGGATCCGACCCATGAACTCGAGCTTCTCCTCGAGCCGGACACGGACTACCTCGTCGACCGTGTTGCGGGTAGCCAGGATCGTGACTCGCGTCTCCGTTCCGGGTGTCAGACCAAGGCGATGGATCCGATCCAAGCTTTGCAGGAACCGGCCAGCCAGGAAGTCGCGGTCCACGTAGACGGCGTCATGGCATGCATGGTGGAGACTGATCCCCTCACCAAGAGTCGCCGGATTCGAAATCAGCACATGACAATTCGGATCCTCCCGGAAACGCCGCAGCTGATCCTCACGGTCCGCTGTACCCCCGTAAACCACAGCTGGCGCGTAGCCTTCCAGCAGCTTTTCCAACGTGGTGAGGCTCCGGACAAAGGTTGTCCAGACGAGTGTTTTGCGCCCCTTGTCGGCGTTGTCCGACACGATCTTCAGTGTCTCCTGATATTTCGGCGACAGTTCGTACTGCGGAAGGTTCTGAAGGAGCTCGAACAGCGTCTCTCCCGGTGTAGGAGTCAACGGCGGGAGCTGATACTCCAGTGGCTCGTACCTGCTAGCCCCTTCGAGTAACAATGCAGGGCTGGTGGCTGCCATCAGCAGTCGCAACATGGCCTTACCGAGCGCCTCGATGTTGCCGCGTGAGCCCTCGGCGCGGGCCGAGAAGTTACCTTTCAGCGCCTCATAAATTTCCGCGTGGACCGGTGGCATATCCAAGTAGCGGACCCTCGGCTCGAACGGCGGCAGGCCTAGTTCATGTTTGGTCGTACGCGTAAACAAAGGCCGCAGGACAGTGCTGGCGTGCGCCAGATCCCCACCGCCGACAGCCTCGGTCACGACCCGCTTTCCATGCCCGGGCCAGACGAAGGACAGCAGATTCTCCAAGTCCTTCGCACCGTTCGGCGCCGGCGTCCCGGTAAGGATCAGGCGCCGATCAGCCAGCGGTCCCAGGGCCAGACATGCGGACCCGTATGCGCCGCTGGCACCCAGCTTCATGCGGTGCGCTTCGTCGAGCACCACCATCGACGGTGCCGACCGCAGCCAGGCCGCGAGGCTTCCCAGGGAACGTTCGAGCCGTTCGTAGTTCACGATGCGGATCTCGGCGAGCGGATCGTCGTTTCGCCCGGTCACAGCTACACGGGGTGGTTCCTTGAAACAAACCGAGCTTTCGTACTCCCACGATTCATAGGCGGATTTCGGGCCCACGACAAGCAGCCGCTGGGCTTCGACTCGTCCACGCATCGCCGCGTAAACCGCGAGCGCAACCCGGGTCTTGCCGGCTCCCGGGACACTGAAGTTTGCACCGTGCCGCAGCGAGAGCAGCCGGGCAATGTCACGTCGCTGGAAATGTGTGAGATCGGCAATCCAATCCGTACCCAGAAGCCCAGCAACTTCATGGGATTCGACCCCTCCGGTCGGTTCACCGGGGCTGGCCTCGAGATTGCGCTGGACCGTGTCGGAGTCATCCAGCACACCGTTTACGAGAGCCATGAGGTCGGCGTCCCAGTCCACACCGGGATGGACCCAGGACGCCAGCTCGCTGAGGTTCACAAGAAAGTCGTCGAGATCGACTTCCGCGGACACCGGGCCACGCTGACCACTGGTGGCTATGCGGGCCGCGAGTTGCGCGAAATCGTCCTGCAGCCCAGGCAGTGTGCGGAGTTCCACTCGCGTGCGGGTTACGTCGAAGCCGAGTCTCAGAGACGGCCTGCTGCCGAGATCGGTCATGACCTGGGACGCTCGTCACCGACGGCGGCGATCAGCCACGTGAGGCCATTACCGGGGAGTTCGATACTCCGCCGCGCCTCGACAGACAGCGTGCCGAGGACTTTTCGCAGCTGCTCCAAGGCGTCGTCGAACGCCCCCTCATCAAGGCTGGAATTACCGCGGGACAAAACCAGATCCGTGATCGACTGCTCGAGATCCTTGCAGGCGTCATTTACCCGGTCCGGGGCCGCCTGACGCTTCTTCCGCAGTCTGGCCTCCCGTCCCGCGGTTTCAATGGCCTCGTCGAACGCTTCCTTGAACGAAGCGATCACTTCGAGGGCTTCGGCGTGGTCCGCGGGCGCAGCCTGCTCGCCGGCCGCTTCGACCGCCTTCGCCCGCAACAGTTTGTCCGTAAGTTCGCGGGCAGCAACAACATTCGCCCCTGCTGCCCTCACGTCCCGGTTCAATCCGGGAATATTGACAGTCGCGGGAGCAGCGCCGCCCTTCGGCTTGAACTCCTCTGGAAGCACCCTGTCCAAGTACCGACTCTGGAAATCGGGCTCGATGTAGCGGATGTCGGTCTTGGCGAAGTCGAGCACAATCGCCGCCAAGCGAGCTTCCTTGAGCAGGTCGGCGCGCTCCTTGTTCTTCGCCTGTTCCTTGTCGTAGGCACGGTAGAGCTCGGCAAGCTTCTCCTGCGAACGTTCGAGGTCCATCAAACGCAGCGAAGCGCCATCATCAACCTTGCTGCGCGCGATCAGGTCCCGCAACTGTGCGAGTACCCACAGGTCACGTTCGACCGACTTCGTGTCGGTACGGAACGCTTTCGAGATCACCGTGAGGTCCCGGTTGAGCTGATTGCGCTGCTCTTCGATCGCGAGCAGACGATTGATGTAGGAGTAGTCGCGGCGCTTGTCCTGCCGCAATTGAAGAGATAGTTCGACATCGTTGATGTCATCCCAGGTACAGCTGGGCGGCAAGACACCTACGCGCATATTGGTGGTGGTGTTGAGTTCGCGAAGCGCGGCACATCGAGTGTTGCCATTGACCAGCACGCCCTCGTGGGTGATGAGGCCAGGCTCGTTCTGCTTGTGCTCCTCCAGACTCTCCTTGAGCTTGTCGAAGTCCGGGTCACGATGCTGCGGGTCCGACGGACGAATCGTCAGCAAGTAACGGAGATAGTCCTGGCTCTCCGGGCTCCACGGATCCGCTGCCAAGATCGCGTCGCGTTTCGGATCGTAGCTGCGCTGGGCACGGATCCGGTGGGTCTCGGGGTTGTAGACCAAGGAGCTCAGCGGCATATCGATAACCTGGATATGCAGCGGCGCACCCCGCCACTCGACCGTCAAAGTCTCTGCGACACCATTTTTTTCGCGCTGCTCATGCAGACGCGCCTCGACCATCGCGCGGGTCGTCTCAGCGCCGGGCGGAACCCCGTAATCCGTGGACATGTCTGGATTCTCCTCGATAGATCTGATCTAGGTAGGACGAAAGATGCTCGTGCCGGGGGCAATTCAGCAGCAATCTCGCAGTGCCCGGGTATTCAGAGCGCCTCACCCTTCCGGCGTGGACAGGACATCACGAATCCGGTCCCTGGAGTCCGCCGGCAAGGTCCGATACGCGGCCCACAGGGCCTCCGTCTCACTGAAACTCCGGGCATCCCGGTTCACCCAGTCAGCCAGCATCTTCCGCTCATAGAACGGCAGCTGTTCGATCCGGGCGAGGACATCCCGCAGATCCGCGGTCAGATCCCGGCCACCAACACGGCAGCGGTTGCATTCGATGACCAACTCAACCGTGGTATCACCATCGGACTGCCGTACGGGCCTGCGCGCGACATCCAGTTGCGATGCGATATAGGTGCCGGGATACTGCTCGCCAGGGCCGATTCCGCACGAGCGGCACTTGTGCCCATCTCGCATCAACAATGTGTGCCGTTCGCTGGCGGTCACTGTGATACCGGTCTTCCGTGTCGCCTTACCGGGCTCCCAGACCGCCGCGCCCTGGGTAACAAAGCGCTGTTCATGGGACCCAAGAGTCGGATCCTCACGGTTGGTGTCTATCCGCCATTCGAAATCACGCAGATCCCGCATTCGCCGGTCGATCTGAGAGGTCTCAGGGAACGCTTCGCGGAGCTGTGTCTTTGTGAACATCTCGCCGACGCCAACCTCCTGCACCAGCCACAGCGCAACCCGCTTCATCGTGCCAAGTTTCGGGTCCTTCCAGGACGGCGTAGGCATGGGTATCCAACCTTTCTCACATCTATGAAGCAATACAGGCCCGAGACCAATCCCGTAGCCACTCATCCGGCCGTGTCCCGGTTCCCATGTAACTGAACAGCATCCGCCGACAGACCGGAAGAGCTGACGTGTCCAAGAACGGTGGACAGCAATCGTGAGTGGACGCTGGAATGAATCCGGCAAGCGGTGGCAGGCTGGCTACGTCAATTCTGAAGGGGGAGAACCAGCTTGCCGCCACGCGGAGAGTTCCATGAACTCAGTTCGGGCCTTTCGGCTGTCGAACGCAGGTTTGCCGAGACCGTACGGGATCTCGTTCGCCAGGACACCCGCTCGTCTCGCCAGGTCGCCAAGGACATCTACGTGAACAGGTCCATGCTCTCGAACCTGGCGCATGCCAAGTGCCGAGTTGCACCCGGGGATGATGAGGTCAAAGCGCTCAGATCGCTGTACGAGCTCGCGGCATCCAATCAGGAAGAGCAGTTCATCGACTGGGACGAGTTGCTGCGGCGCCGACTCGCCCTTTGCTGGGCTCCTCATCTACCCACCAATACCTGTGTGTCATGCGGGGCAGCCTGCACAGATTGCGGCACACCAGATCTCGACAATCCGGACGATTCCGATGCACCCGAGCCGGCGGACGACTCGGCCACCACCGTGGAGCCCGTTGTGCCGGTCCCCCATGGCAAGGGGGACCGGCACAACAACGAACGTATCGACGTTGCATGGACAGCCGTCGACGATGTCACCCGTTACGTTGCAGACGGCGACCTCACCCGGCTCAACAGCGTGCTCCGCTACGCCGGCACCGAAGCCCCGGCAACCGAAACCGCACGCGCCATTGCCGCGTGCCGTGACCGGCAAATGCACGATGCCGCAGCAACGATCATCGGTCATGCGGGAAGCCGCGCCGAACGTGAGGTGCTCGAGATTCTTCTCGAGCTCAACCAGAACGACAGGCGCGCGGACGCCGACGCCGTGCTGGAACGCGCTCTCGGCCGTGGCCGTTCCTGAGACCTACCACTCCACCAATGATCTTGCGAGCGTGCTGTAGTCGAGAAGCCGACCTTGTTTGGTCACCTCATCCCAGGCCGAGCGCTGCTCATCGTTGCCATACTCGGCAACCGCAACCGATAGCTCTTCGTATGCAATGTGATATGTAGCGTCGACCTCGCCGGTTCCACGCGCAATCGCCGCCAGCCGCGTCGGAAGAGGCTCGGCCGTAACAGTGACCAGATGAGGCAGCCGACCGCGCCTGTGCCTGATCATGTTGCTGTTCTCGTGGCGGATGTTCTGCACACGGTCGGACCGTATTGTCCATTTGCACGCGACGGCGGCGTGCAGCCACGGATGCATTGTGCCGGTTGAGGTTCCGAGCAGGCCAACCAGCACATCCGGCTTGATGAGATAGTCAGTCCCCAAGGTCACAAGAAGATTCGGGTCCTTACCGATCGCAGCCTTCACCCCGGCCAGGTGCTGGTACTGCGCGTACCCCGCAATGCTCTGGCCCCGGGCAAGGGCCCATTTCCGGGTCGAGTCCAGCGTCGGCAACCGGTCCGTCAGATCCTCGAGAACCCGCTGCTCCAGCAGCCCGCCCGGATCCTTTGGTGGCACAGCAGAGTTCAGCCCGGGATTTAGGTTCGGGTTCGCTTTACCGAGCTGCTCGAGTGCGTGCCCCGCCAACGTCAGACTGGTAACACTGTCGACGTCGGCGGTATTCGGAACCCACCTCCAGCCGAGCTTGTTCTTCTTGCTCGGCTTCCAGCCCATCAGCTCGGTCGAAAACGACGCGCCCATGGCCAGCAAATCTAGTGTCC
>NZ_BJWY01000216.1 GCF_007990715.1 Nocardia seriolae NBRC 15557
GTACTAGGGGGCGGGGTCGAAGGGTGCGGCGAGGACCGCATCCCGCTGCTTGGCCAGTAGTTCACGCCGCCGGGTCAATTCGGCGATCTGATCGTCGAGGCGGTTCAGCCCGTCGCCCACCACCTTCCGGGAGTGGTCGCAGTGCTGGAGGCCGGAATCGGTGGCGCAGGGCAGCAGTTCGCGGATGTCGCGGGTGGGGAGTCCGGCGGCGAGCAGTTCTCGGATGCGGGCGACGCGGGCGGGCGCGGAGTCCGGGTAGCCGCGGTAGCCGTTCGAATCGCGGTGCGGGACAAGCAGTCCCTGCTCCTCGTAGTAGCGCAGCAGCCGCGGGGGCACGCCGGTGGCCCGGGACAGTTCACCGATCAGCACTGTGACCTCCCGCACATCGGATTGACCTTCACACCCATGTGAATCCCTAACGTCGCCGCCATGACGAACATTTCGCTCACCACTCGGATCACCGGATCCGGCCCCGCCGTCGTGCTGGCGCACGGCGGGGGCGGCGGCATCGACGCCAACTTCGGCGGCCTGATTCCGCTGCTGGCCCAGGATCATCTGGTCATCGGGTCCGACTACCCCGCCGACGACACCCCGCTCACCCTCGATTCCCTTGCCGACGCCCTGGTGGCCGAGGCGGTCGCGCACGGGGCCGAGACCTTCGACATCGTCGCGTTCTCGCTGGGCACCGCGGTCGCCGTCCGCGCCGCGGTCCGGCATCCCGAACGGGTGCGCGGGCTGGTGCTCACCGGCGGTTTCGCCCGGATCGACAATCGGGGGCGGATGAATGTCGAACTGTGGCAACAGGCTCTGGCCGCCGGGGATCGGGAGTCGTTCGCGCGCTACGTGCTACTGGCCGCGTTCAGCAAGGAGTTCGTGAACAGCCTTCCAGCGGAGCAGCTTTCGGAAATCCTGACGCAGACCGCGGCGAACATCCCGGGCGGGACCGCGGCGCAGGCGGCGCTGGTGGCGGCGGCCGACGTGCGCGCGGATCTGGCGCGGATCACGGTCCCGGCCCTGGTCATCGGCCTCGCCGGCGATCTGCTGGCCGATCCCGCCAATGCCCGGGAGCAGGCGGCGGGCATTCCCGGCGCGGAGTACACCGAGCTGCCCGGCGGGCACGTGGTCATGATCGAGCAGCCCGATCGCTGGCACGCGACCGTGCTGGAGTTCCTCGCGAGGCAGCGCGTGGGCACCGCGGGCTGAGTTCACCCGGCGGACCTCGGGTCGGAACATCCAATTTTCAGACCGGAAGGCACGGTTCACGTTCTCGGCTTACGATGCAGCCACTATGCAGTCGCCCGTAACTCACGACCGAATCTGGATCGACAAGCAAACGCCCGAGGTCTTCCACGCGCTCAACAGCGTCGCGTTCGCCATCCGCAACGCCGCCGCGGCCGCCGATCTGGACCGTGCCGTCATGGAATTGGTGAATGTCCGCGTCTCCCAGCTCACCGGCTGCCCATTCTGCCTGGACCTGCATATGCGGGCGGCCCGCGACGCCGGTGTCACCCAGCAGCAATTGGATGTGCTGACGGCCTGGCGACGCAGCCCCTACCTGTTCACCGAACTGGAACAGGCCGCCCTCGCGGTCGCCGAGACGGTGACGTCGTTGCCGGATGAGGAAAGCATGCAGCGTGAGTATGCTGCTGCGCGGCAACATTTGTCGGATGACCAGATGTCCGTTCTCATCTGGGCTGCCACCACAATCGGCGCGTTCAATCGCGTGTCGATTTTGAGCAAACATCCGGTGCGGGTGCGGAAGGAGAACTGAACAATGAGCGAACAGGCCGTGGCGGCCGCTGTCGTTCGTAACGACGCGCAACACCGGTACGAGGTGTGGTACGGGAATTCGCTCGCCGGGTTCAGCGAGTACCGCGAGCGGGACGACAACGACACCACCTTCATTCATACCGAGGTGGACCAGGAATTCAGCGGCAAGGGGCTGGCGAATCTACTGGCCCAGGAGGCGATCAAGGACGTGATCGCCCGCGGCCGCGCCATTGTGCCGCGCTGCCCGTTCATCAAGAGCTGGCTCGACAAGCACCCCGAATACGACGAGTACGTTGTGGGCAAGGGCATCAAGAGGTGACGAGGAAGGGGCCGGAATGAGTGATCTGGAACCACATCCGGAGGAAACGCGCTGCGAATCCTCCGGCCGGCCCGGCCCGCGCGCGGAGTTCTTTCCCGCGCGCGAGGTACCCCTCGGCGGCGTGCGCGGCGTGACGGTCTTCCGGACCCTGCCGCAGCGTGACCTGCCCACGGTCGGCGCGTGGTGCTTCTTGGACCACTGCGGCTCCGGGTCCGCGATCAATCCCGAAGGGCACGATATCGACCCGCATCCGCACATCGGATTGCAGACGGTCACCTGGCCATTGGACGGGCGCATCCGGCACCGCGACAGCGTGGGATCGGATGTGGAGATCGCGCCCGGGCAGCTCAACATCATGACCTCCGGGCACGGCATCGCGCATTCGGAATATCGGGTGCCGGGGCACGTGTCGGGACACGGATTACAGCTGTGGGTGGCGCTCCCGGGCGAATCCCGGGATATCGCACCGCATTTCGAGCAACATCGGGAACTGCCGGAATTCACCGTCGCGGACGCCGTCACCGGCACCGTGCTGATCGGATCGCTGGGCGGTGTCACCTCACCGGCCACCGCCTATACCCCGATTGTCGGAGCGGATCTGGCGATCCGGGCCGGTGCGGATGCCGTGCTGGCATTGAATCCCGAATTCGAGCACGCGGTACTGGTGATCGAAGGCGCGGTCGCCGTCGATGGCACCCGGGCCGAACCCGGCAGCCTGTTCTATCTGGGCAGCGACCGGGAATCGATTCGACTGCACGACACCGCCGGTGCACACGTCCTGCTGCTCGGTGGTGAGCCGTTCGGCGAGGATCTGGTGATGTGGTGGAACTTCGTGGCGCGCAGTCACGAGGAAATCGAGCAGGCCCGAAATGATTGGGAGAAACATGAACTCGGCCGCTTCGCCGATATAGCCGGGCACAGCCCCGAACAACGGATCCCGGCACCGCCGCTGCCCGGCCTGCATTTGAAGCCGCGCAAACGCCGGTGCGGCGTTCCGCACAACTGAACGATCAGTGGCTGGTCATGGATTGAGTTCCGATGACCCGCAACAGATCCAGCTTCTCCTGCGTATCGGTATTCGGCGCGGGGTAATAGATCAGCACGTGGCGGGTGGCGCTGGGCGTGAGCAGCGGTTCGCAGATCAGGTCCAGCACACCGACTTCCGGGTGGATCATGCGCTTGCCGAGCCCACCGTCGCTGCCCACCTCGTGCTCGTTCCACAGCCGCTCGAATTCCGGGCTGGCGGTACGCAGCCGGGCCACCAGCTCGGTCACATCGGCCTCGCCCGCCCGCCGGGCGGCCGTGGCGCGCAGATCGGCGACGTGCTTGTGGCTCATGACATCCCAATCCTCCTCGGGGAGGATGGCCCGCGCGCCGGGCTCGGTGAACCAGCGCCACGGAATGCAGCGGTCCAGGCCGCGCCGCTGCGAGTAGTCCCCGCCCAGCAGGGTGTGCATGCGGTTCTGCACCAGCACCTCGCCCAGATCCGAGATCACCACGGCCGGAGTGTCATCCAGCTTCGAGAGCACGTGCAGGATCCCCGGTCCGACATGACCGTCCCCACCGCGCGCCGGAGCCTGCTGCCCGACCAGGTGATAGAGGTGGTCGCGCTCGGTATCGGTCAACCGCAGCGCCCGCGCCAGCGCGGCCAGCACCTGCACCGACGGCCGCGGCCCCCGCGCCCGCTCGAGCCGCGTGTAGTAATCGGTCGACATTCCCGCGAGCATCGCGACCTCGTCGCGGCGCAGCCCCGGCGTCCGCCGCCGCGCCCCCTGCGGCAACCCCACGGTCGACGGTTGCAGCTGTTCACGGCGTCGGCGCAGGAAATCTGCCAGCTCGTTTCGATCCACCCCACCACTGTCCCCCGTACCGGGTCCGCTATCCAGGTACAGGTGATCCCACCCTGTGTGCCACTGCCCAGGAAGCCGACCTGCCCGGGGCTCAATCAAGCCGCGGTCGAGTTCCTTCGGCGGCATCACCCTGTGCCATATCCCTGTTGACTCGCCCGAGCCGCTGCAGGACCGCCTCGAGTGGTGCCATGTTGTACAACGCCTCCCCCATGACCAGGCCGTCCGGGTCGTATTGGTCCAATGCGTCAACGGGCCGCTGCTCGGCTTTGAGGCGGGCGAGTTCGAACTCTTTGACTACCTTGTGCCAGCGTTCGTAGGCAGCCTGTTTCGACGCACCGCAGGCACCGCCGACCTGTTCCCAGGTAGCGCCGACAAGTCGAGCGGCGGCCACCGCACCACCCAGATCCATATTGGCAACGTGCCGGATTCTGAGCTTGGTTAGTTCCAAATGCAATTCATCATGAGACTGCTCGGTGTCTTTTTGCCCGGACCCCGAGCCTGGCATCTCGTCATTTCTAGTTTGCGCAAGTAGCCTTCTGGCCAATTCGTCACATTTGTCGTTCATTGCGAGACCCAAGTCGGCGGCTGCTCTCGCAATCAGGGCCGCCTCGGGCGTTCGCAGTCGTTCATCCGAGCTTCTCGATCTCCCCTTGGGCATGCATAAAGGTTTACCTGACGCAGCAAATGACGTCAAGCAAACCTTTATTACAACAAACGGGGTGCTAGCTGGTGCTTGCATGATTGAAGAGTGGGATATCAGCCCTTCTGGGTGATGCAGTTCATAAATCGGATGTGATGTTCGTTACACCAACCTCGGGAACTTTGATCCTAGTCAATCCATGGGGATCGTCCGATATCGCCCAACCAGGCATTTATACGCCGCACATCGATCTGGGCATAAAATTCTCCCGCAACAGTCACCGTTATATGCCCGTGATCATGCCTGTCTGGCCAGCTACAGTCATGTGAGCGTTGCGGCGGGGTCGAGGGACCCAAAGCTTCAACAAAGTGTGGTAACCGATGTCGTGGTCCGCCCCCGTTGCCCCCGAGGGCGGACCACGGGTTCGCGACAACCTCCGCAATGCGTCCAAAATCCGCTAGTGTCG
>NZ_BJWY01000217.1 GCF_007990715.1 Nocardia seriolae NBRC 15557
AGTACTAAGATCGATCTCGTGGTTGCCGACTCTTGTCTTCACCCTCACTCGGTCGTGATCGATCGGCCCCCTGCCGGCGCGTTCAGTGCAATGGGGCCAACGCGGAGTCGGCGTGCGTAACCGTCATAGGGCAGCGGTCTGGCTCGGGAGCCTTGGCTGAACGGGCGCAGTGGTTCGATGACGCGGGTTCTCTCGAAGAAGGAACAAGGCAATGGTGCATCCCCTTTTCGACGAGTTGAGGAGCAAGGCGATGGCGAATCCCATTTTCGACGAACTCCTGATGTCGAGCACCGACAAAGAGTTCGACGTCGAAGGCGGTGATTTCTCGCAGCTGGAGATCCGTCAGAGCCAGGAGCATTCGTCCTTTCACTATTTCTACGACAAGCAGGCTCGGCGCCTCGTCGTCGACTTCGTGCTGAACGATGGGGCGCGGGTGGCGACCATCTGTTCCGTCACTCTGGTGCGGGTCGACGATCAGTACACCCCACGTCTCAAGTTCTGGAAGAAGGACAAGACGAAGCCCGGCAAGGCGGCGCTGGAGCTGCCGCTGCCTGATCTGCCCGAGTATCGAATGATCAAGGCGCTAGTCGACACCGACAGCGGCCACCGGAACTTCTGGAAACTCGTCAACTATCTCCAAGCGTGCACGGAGATCTCGCTGCCGAGCGACCAGTTCCATCTCGTCGCGGAGAACAGCACGCGCTTGGTCGAGATGCTCGAGGGCAGCGACAAGGACATGCTCGTCGCGGCGATGGCCAAACTGATCGGGGGAACGGTCACCCAGGCCGACCTCGATCTCATCGCCGGCCGAAAAGGGCAGCTCGACTACTTCCAGGACCTCCTGATGGAGAAGTCATTCTTCGAGGAGGAGAGGCGACGCCGGTCGAAGAAGCCGACACCGCTGAAGCCGGAATCGCTCTGGCAAGCGTTCTTCGAAGAGAATCAGTGGGTGTTCGGTTACGGGCTGAATCTCGTGGCCTGTGAGTCCTACGATCCGGCGAAGCTGGAGCTCCCGACCACCGGGGCCAATGCTTTCGACGGAGCTGGTAAGCGAGTCGACGCCCTGCTCCGCACACGTGGCCAGTTGAGCAGTCTGATGTTCTGCGAGATCAAGCGTCACGACACCCCGCTCCTCGACCCGAAGCCCTATCGGATTCCCGACGTCTACCGCCCGAGCGAAGAACTCTCAGGTGCCGTGTGCCAGGTTCAGAAGACCGCAGACAAAGCAATCCGCGCGATTCGGGACCATCTGTACGCGGCTTACAACAGGGACGGTGCTCCCGCCGGCTTCGACGTAGCGACCATTCGACCTCGTCAGGTCGTGGTGGCCGGGATGGCCAGCCAGTTCGAAGAAGACAACGGGTTGAACAGGGAGAAGGTTTCGTCCTTCGAGCTTTATCGGCGTTCGGTCAGTGACGTGGAGGTCATCACGTTCGATGAGTTGCTTGCGAGGGCAAGGTTCATCGTCGCCGACGACTGAGATGACCGGAAGGCGGCATGGCAGGGCGCAAATCGACGTTGCCGCCCAAAAGTCGAGGATTGGCCGCAATTCCATGGCTGATCTCGGTTCTTCATATGCCGCGACGACGCCGCCTGGTGGCTCTGGGAGTTGCTGGCTTGATGCGGCGGCGTCCATATGCGGCGGTGGTCGGCTTCGGTGCGGACGGACGTGGGGCGGGAGTAGGTTCGCTGGGCTGGGTGTCTGGAGGCATGGTCGCATGTGCCGGTGCGGGGATGTGTCGGTGTCGTTGTGCGCGGCGGATTCTCTGGCGGAGTTCGTCGGCGAAATCGGCTAGTCGCTCGTCGCGGTCGGGGTAGTCGGGAATCGGTCGGAATTCGCCTGTGTAGGTCCTGTCGGTGAGCGCGCGGAAGTCGGTGTCGTCGCTGGGTTGAGGGTCTGGGAGGTGTTGGAGGATCCAGGTGTCGGCGCGGTCGCGGAGCTCTCGCGCGGGGTCGTGTGTGAGGAGCAGGGACGCGCCCAGGTCGTTGTAGTCGTCGGTGGCGATGGCCGCGATGAGGGTGTTGGTGTCGAGGCCGTGTGCGTCGGCGAGGGCGATGGTGTCCAGCAGGGGTGTCCAGTTTCGGGAGTTGCCGGCCATGCGGTAGAGGACGGCGGGCAGCGCGATGTAGAGGCCGCGTTCGGTGTGGGTGTCGGCGAGTTCCTGGACGTAGTGGTGGTAGTCGGCGCGCATTCGTTCCAGTCGTTCGGGGCTCGTGCTGGGCCAGTCGGCGACGGTGTCGGTGCCGGAGTCGGTGAAGGGCGGCGCGGTGAGGGTTTCCGAGGCGTTGACACGGGCGACGAGGGCAAATGGGTCGTATGTGTCTGTGGCGGGAAAGGTTTCGGCCGTCGAGTTGTCCGGGAGGGGTGCGAAGGTGTCGCGGGTCGGTGTGGATTCTGGACGTGAGTCATCGTTTGTGGTCGCCGCGGCGGGCGTGGTTGCCGCGTTCGCCGGAAGTGCGGCGTCGGCGTTGGGGCCCAGGATTCGTCGGCGGAGTTCGCTTGCATAGCCGGCCAGGTCGGCGTCGATGCCGGGAAATGCGGTCGAGATCGGCGGGCAGCGGCAAGGGAAGGGTGCGTCACGCAGCGCGCGGAACCGTGGCTGTGTGGTGAGGGCCGAGGTTGTGTTGAGCTGTGTGACGAGGCGGATCAGACTGTCTTGGCTTGCGGTGGGAAGGGTTTCGATCGGAGCGGTGGTGAGGGGGTCGGGTCGGGCGGGGAGATGGTCGTGGATCCACCGGTCGGCGCGGGCGCGTAGTACGGCGGCGGTGTCGCGGGCGTGGGTGAGGGATTCGCCGAGGTCTTGGTAGTCGTTGGTGGCGATGGAGGCGACGAGTTCGCCGGTGTCGAGGCCGTGGGCGTCGGCGAGAGCGAGGGTGTCGAGCAACTCAGTGTATTTCATTGATTTGCGGGCGTCGTGGAGGAAGACGACCGGTAGTGCTCGATCGAGCAGATGCTCGGCGCGTGCGTGAGCGAGGAGCTCGTAGGCGTGCTGGAATGCCATACGGATTCGACTGTCGGCGGCGGCTTGTTCGGCGCGCATGACGTCGGTGGCGGAGAGATTGTCGTCGTCGCGGGCGAGGACGCGGGCGAAGCCGCGGAAGGGTTCTTGGGAGTCGTCGGGTTGCTGGTCGCCGGAGATGTCGACGAGGGCGTCGGTGGCGACGTAGAGGTGGTTGAGTTCGGATCCGCGGGTGAGTCCGACGTAGGCCAGGGCGCGGCCGAGGGTGGCGTTGAGCAGCATGCGGGCGCGGCGGACGGTGATGCCTTGGGCGCGGTGGGCGGTGGTGGCGTATCCCAGTTCGACGTGCTCGCCGATGTATTCGGCGGGCAATCGCACGGTGCCGCGGTGGGTGGTGCCGGTGACGGTGATG
This sequence comes from Nocardia seriolae NBRC 15557, assembly GCF_007990715.1. Classification (GTDB taxonomy): domain Bacteria; phylum Actinomycetota; class Actinomycetes; order Mycobacteriales; family Mycobacteriaceae; genus Nocardia; species Nocardia seriolae. The sequence goes on from NZ_BJWY01000217.1 coordinate 3,373, forward strand.
GAGCTGTCGTGGTGGATGCGGTGGATGCGCCACAGGTCGCCGTTGTCGACGCCGGTGCCTTTGCGGATGCCGCCGAGGATCTTGAGACGGGAGTTGTTGTGGCGGGTGACGACGATGTCGCCGCGGTAGCCGCAGTGCCCGTCGGACAACAGGATTCGCCCGCCGTCGGCGCGGACACGGCCGGTGGACAGGTGCGCTGCTTGGGTGGCGGCGTTCAGTTTGGAGACGTCGTCGAGGGTCGCGGCGATCATGACCGAGGAGATTCCGGCCGCGGTGTCGGCGAGATAGGCGGCGAGGATCTCGGTGCGCAACTGGTCGCTCATCCCGTGGCTGATGCGGCCGCGACTGTCGTAGAACTCCCAGGCGTGCTTGGCTTTTCCCACGCGGACGGCGAGAGTGGCTTCGGCCTCCTCGGGATCGTGGAACCGCACCAACTGGTCGAGTTCGGGGGCGTGGGTGTCGTGGGCGATGGTCCGGACGATGCCGCCGGACTCGACCGCCGAGAGCTGCTCGGGGTCACCGACACCGCGGATTACCGCGCCGTGAGCGACCGCCAGTGACAGCAGTGCGTCGAGGTCGAAGGTGGCGGCCATGGCCGCCTCGTCGACCAGAATCATTGTCCCTGGGCACAATCCGGTGGGCACGCCGAAGTCGATCTGGGCGAAGAGTTTGTCGATGGTGCGGGCCGGGGTGTGCAGGCTGGCACCGAGTTCGCGTGCCGCCGAGGCCGACGGGGCCAGCGCGATGACGGTGCGGCCCGAGCTTTGCCAGGCGTCGGCGACGGCTTTCATGGCGGTGGTCTTGCCGCTGCCGGCGGGGCCGATCGTGACGGCGAGCCGGGTGCCGACGGTGCACAGGTAGCGGGCGATGGCTTGTTGGCCGGGGTTGAGGCGGTGCGGCTCAGTCTTCTCGGTACGGGCGATGGCGGCGTCGACCTCACGTGCGGACAGGAGTTCTCCGGTGGGCGTGCGCGCGGCGTCGAGCAGGCGGGTTTCGGCGTCGAGCACGGCAGTCGAGGTGTAGCGGGTGGCACCGGTGAGGGTGAAAATGCTCTCCCCGGAAGCGCGGGCCACTGCGGCCGGAACGGGGTCTGGGTCGATGGACAGCTGCAGGGAGTGGGTATCGCGGACCAGGGCGGTGACGTGCTCGACCGCGGCCCGCTGCGCATTGTCATCGGCGAAGTCGCAGACTCCGAGACGGTCCTCGACCGCGGAGCGGATGTTGGCTTCGGTCCAGGTCGCGCGACGACGCGCGACGATCTCGGCGACCTCGATCGCGATCAGTTCCGGGGCGTACACCGCCCGGGCGGCCGCTCGGGCGGTGGTCTGGATTCGTTCGAGCAGCGCCTCGTCGGGCTCGGGAGTAAACCGCGCGGTCAGCACGGTGTGAGCGTGTGTTCGAGCCCGGATCGACTCGAACAGATAGCGGTCGAGTCGGTAGGTGATCGCCTGCCCGATGACTGCGGGCGGGGCTGTCAGCACACCGGTGACCCCGCCGAGATCGACACCGACCGCGACAGCCGCCTCGTCCGGATCGAATCGGCGCGGTTCGTCGGGATGCCTGTGCTCCCACAGCCATTCGTCGACGAACCGTGCTCCGGCCGAGCCGTGTCCGAACAGGCACCGGTAGTGTCG
>NZ_BJWY01000218.1 GCF_007990715.1 Nocardia seriolae NBRC 15557
AGTACTAGCCGGTCGGCCCGAAGCAGAACGGCTCGCAGGTGCCCGCGACGCCGGAGGGCTGGGTGGGCACCGCGCCCGGGTCGGTGGCGATGTGCAGTCCGCCCGTGGTGGCGACGGCGAGCAGGACCGCCGCTCCGGCCGCCAGCACCACGCCGAAACAGATCAGGAACCAGTCCGGGGGGAAGCGGCGGCGGAACAGCAGCAGCACCGCGAGCACGCCGAGTTCGGTGAACTGCACTACCTGGACGTTCACCGAATCACCTGCTGTTCCGCGCAGTTTCGCGGCTCGCTCGCCGACTCCCCGAATTCGCCCGACCGCAGTGCGAGCAGGCACATGGCGTCGGTGAGTTCCAATTCGAGTTCCTCGGCATGCAATCTCGCGACCAAGAGATCCGATTCCGCGTTCCGATAAATGGAATCGTCGAGAATCAACTCCGCGAGCCGGACCCCCACCAGGGCCTGATCCCTGCTGAGCCGCCGATATGTGGGCAGGTAGGACAGCACCCACCACCCCCGATCCGGCCCCGGAACATCGATCCTGAAGGCCGCTTCCTGAACGAGATCGCTGGTGATCAGCCAGTCCGTGACCTGAATTGCCATGCGGGAACTCCCTTCTACCCGATCGACCGACCCACCGGCCGACCTACTTGCAGGATCCGGAATTCCCCGCACCGGTTCACGAAGTGGAACGGGAGAACTTTCGCAATTCCGCCACATCGCTTGACCTGGTGAAACACCCACTGCTACCAAGGAATCGGCAATAACGGGGGCAGGGTTTTATGACGAGAGCCGAGCGGCGCATCACCAAGGCCGACCGCCGTCGCCTCCGAGATCGACTGGCGGCCACCGGACTCTCCGATGCGCAGCTGCTGCCGCTGCTGGTGGGCGAGCTGCGTCAGCAGGGCCTGCGGCCGCGGGCGGCGTGGCGGTACGCGGCGGGGCTGGCGCGCACCTGCGGCCGCCGCGAGATCGCCGCGCTCACCCTCGAGGATGTGGCGGAGGCGTTCAACGGTCATCGCGCCGGGCGCCGCAGAACCGTTCAGGGCAACCAGATTTCGCACTACGAGCGCTGGCCGGCGGTGCGCAACGGCCCGCGGCTGACCGTCGAGGTGCTGGAGGTGCTGGCCGCCATCTACGGCACGACCTGGGAGGAACTGGTCGACACCGAGGACCTGGCGCACCTGGCGGCGGCGGACGTGGAACGTTTCCGGGATGCGGTGACCCGGCGCACCACCCTGCGCGCCGATGCCCCGATCGCGGATCTGCCGCCGCGCGAACCGAACTTCATCGGCCGCCGGGAGGCCGTGCGGGAGATCGAGCGGCGGGTCACCGCGCATCGCCACGACCGCAGCGCCCCGTCGGTGCACGTGATCCACGGGCATCCCGGGGTCGGCAAGACCACGCTGGCCCGCTTCGCCGAGGCGCTGTTCGCCCCGCGGTATCCGGACGGCCGGATCTGGGTGGATCTGCACGGGTACACGCCGGGCCAGGAGCCGCGCAAGCCCGCCGATGTGCTCGAACAGCTACTGCTGGAGATCGGGGTACCGCGCGAGACCATTCCGGCGGATCTGGTGCGACGATCGGACAAATGGCGAAACGCCATGCGTACCAAGCAGATGTATCTCACCTTCGACAATGCCGCCGACAGCGACCACGTGCGGGACCTGCTGCCGCTGTCGGCGGGGAGCCTGGTGGTGGTCACCAGCCGCACCCATCTGACCAAGCTGGCCGGCGCGGATCCGCTCCCACTGGACGCGATGAACAGTGTCGAGGCCGAACAGCTGCTGGTCCGGCTGGCCGGTCTACCGCCCGGCTACGACCGCGACGCCGCGCAGCAGATCGTGCGCACGGCGGGCAATCTGCCGCTGGCCATCAAGCTGATCGCCGGGCACATCGCCTATCACGGCGAGAGCATGCTGGCCGCCTTCGCCGCCGATTTCGCCGAACTGACCGAACGCAATACGTCCTCGGATCGCGCCGGTGATTCGCCCGCCCGTCACATCCTCGACCGGTTCAGCGCCGAGGACGAATCGGTGCGCGCCGCCTTCGAACTGTCCTACCGCCGCCTGCGCGATCCGGACCTGCAACGCCTGGTCCGCCTGCTGGGCTCGTTCCCCGGCTCGGAGATCACCGCCGAGATTCTGGGCGCCATGGCGGCCATCTCGGTGGACGAGGCGAAGAGCCTGATCAACCGGCTCTCGGAGGCGGGCCTGCTGGATGTGGTCCCCGGCTCGAATCACCCGTCGCGCTATCGGATGCACGACCTGAACCGACTGTGCGCACAGCTGCGGGCCGAGCACGAGAACCAGCCCGAGGACCGGCGGGTGGCGGTCGAGCGCATCATCGCGCACAGCCTGACCGTCGCGCGGCAGGCGGCGACACTGCGGCCTTTCGATTCCGCGGGCAGCCCGTATCCGGCGACGAGTTCTCTGGATGCCGCGACCCACGCCCGGGAGTGGCTGAGCCGGGAGCGGGAACTGCTGCTCGACTGCCTGCCGCTGGCCGGAATCACTTCCGACACCGCGGACTTGGCGCGCCTGCTGGCCTGCCACCTGTGCAGCGTGGGCCATTGGTCCGACGCCGATCGGCTCTACGACCGGGCCCTGTCCATCGCGGATCAGCTGACCGATCCGGTGGGCCGGGCGTGGGCGCTGCTGGGCCGCGGGCGGATTCAACGGCTGCGTGGCAATCACGAGCGGGCCGAGGCCACCTTCGCGGCCGCGCACCGCATCGGCGTCGAACTGTCGGATCGCCGCATCCAGGTGGAATCGCTGTGCGAGCGCGGCCAATCCGAATGGATCACCGGCGATTACGAGCTGGCTCGGGAGCATTTCCAAGAGGCCCTGGCGATTTCCCGCGAGATCGGCCACCGGCAGACGGAATGCGATGCGCTGGAGGGCCTCAGCCAGGCCGAGCGAATGGCGAGCCGGTACCGCAGGGCCGAGGAGTATTCGCTGGAGGCGCTGGCCATCGCCTCCGAGCTGGCCGACCTCGAGCGCCTGGGCACCGCCCAGTGGGGATATGCCGAAGTGGTCCGCCTGTGGGGCCAGTTCGACGTGGCGCGGCAGCCCTACCTGATGGCCCAGCGCATCGCCCGCAGCATCGAGCACCGCAAGATGGAGGGTGACGCACTGCGCGGGCTCGGCCACGTCGAGCGCATGGTCGGCAACGCGGACGTGGCGGCGAAACGCTATGGGGCAGCACTGGAGATCGGCCGCCGCATCGGCGACCAGTACAGCGCCGAGTGGTCGCTGTGGGGGCTGGGCAATCTGGCGCGGGGTCGCGGCGACCACGAGGAGGCGCGCGACTGCTTCCGGGAGGCGTACGTGATCGCGAAACTCATCGACGACCCGCTGGGTCGGATCGATACCCTGCGCGGGCTCGGGCACACCTATCGGCAGGGCGCCGACCGCGCCGGGACCGAGGACTATCGGCTGGCACGGCTCAATTACGAGGAGTCGCTGCAGGTGGCCGAGCGAATCGGGGACCAGCTGGGCAAGGCCGACGGCCTGCGGGCGCTCGGCAAGCTCGCGTGCCGGATCGGCGATCGGGCGGCGGCCCGCGAACTGCTGGACCAGGCGTACGCGCTCTACGCCGAGATCGAGTCACCGCGCGCCGAGCTGTTGCGATCCGAGCGCGCGGAGCTCGGGTGCTAGAGCTCCGCGCACCGGCGCAGCGCCAGCACCGCGCGTGTCTTTGCGCAGGCGTACATTTCGCTGATCAGCACGTGGTCCTCGGTATCGGGCCCCGCGCCCCGGGGCCCGAACAGGCAGCATTCGATTCCGGCCCGGCTGAGATGGGTGGTGTCATTGCCGCAGAGCGAAAAGGGCAGGTCCAGACCGGTTTTCTCGACCTCGTAGTCCGAGACCAGCGGCAGGATCTCGGCGATATCGGCGACCAGTTCGGATTCGGGTGATTCATCCATGGGCGGCATATCCGTCCCGCCGACTTCGAAGACCGGATCCGGCGGGTGATCCAGCGTGATCTCCGCGTCTCGATGTTCCGTACGCGCCTGTGTCAGTATGGTTTCCAGGGCCGCGATGACGTCGCGCGGCTCGTACGGGGGCGGGTACCTTACATCGATCAGCGCGGTGGCCTTGTCCGCCAGATAACTGATTCCGGACAGGGTGTGGGTTTCCCCACGCCCGGCGATCAAACCGGCGATCTGTACCCGCGGCAGGGTCTCGAAATCCGGATTGCGCAGCCCCAAGTGCGCCGAGTCGAGCAGGTCCAGGGTGCGGCGCAGCACCGCGATGGCGTCGACGCCCTCGGTGTGGCGGCTGGTGTGGGCCCGGCGACCGTGCACCACGATGGCACATTTCTGCACGCCCGCGGTGCGGGTGAGGACGCGGCGCACCGAATAGGGTTCCGGCACCACCGCGGCATCGGCGCGGTAGCCCTGCTCCAGCGCGAATACGGTGCCGATGCCGCCCTGCAGTTCCCCTACGACGAACTCGAGCAGCAGCGCCCGGCGCAGCGGAATTCCACTGCGCTGCACAATGATCGAGGCCCCGAGCATGGCCGCGAGCCCACCTTTCATATTGTGCCGCCCGGCCCCGCAGAGCCGGTCGCCGTCCCGCCGGGCGATCAGCCGGTCGGGACCCGCGTCACGGCCGAGCGGATCCATGTCGAGATGCCCGTTCAGCAGCAACGCGGGCGTGCCGTCGGCGGGACCGAGCCGGGCTATGGTCTGTTCCCGCCCCGGTCGCACGACTTGCTTCTTCCGAGTTATCCCATGGTGCCGCAAGAGTTTTCGCACATGCCGGGCCAGTGGCGTCTCATGGCCGGTCGGTGAGGCGATCGCGGTGAGGCCGGATGCGATCTCGAGCAGCAGCTTCTCCGGCAGCAGCCGTTCGAAGTCCAGCTGTCCGAGCTCGGCGGTCATCGCGGCCGGAATCCGATGAGCAGCACATCCCGGTAGGCGGGGCGGCCCGGCACGGCGATCTCGATCTCACCGGCATAGTGCAGGACTCGTTCGTCGCTCG
>NZ_BJWY01000219.1 GCF_007990715.1 Nocardia seriolae NBRC 15557
AGTACTAGCCCGCGGTCGAGAACCGGCCGACATCCGCGTGGAGGTCCCCCTGTGGTTGGCATCACCATCCTTGTCCTCGCCCTCGCCATAGCCGTGGGCATCTGCTGGCTCATCCTGCGCTCAGTCCGCGCCGGAGCCGTCCGCGTCGACATCGAAGACCGCGCCCCAGGACCGAACTCGGAAGGTCCAGCCGACCCACGCTGACGCCGCGCTCCGCCACGGTCATGATCAAGCAGGCTGAAAGTTGGGATCGGTAGGAGGGAAGCGCGCCATCTACTTACCCCATGACATCTTCTCAGTCCCCCGCTGACCAGCCGCAGTCCGCGGGTTTGAACAAAAAGACCAGCGCGATCCTGTCCTACGCGCTGGGCTGGCTCACCGGAATCATCTTCCTGTTCGTGGGCAAGAACGACCCCGACGTGAAATTCCATGCCGCCCAATCGATCGTCTTCTTCGGAGCGGTCTCGGTGGCCAATATCGTCCTGAGCATCCTCGCGTCCCTACTGGGAACCCTGGGCATCATCTTCAGCCTCGCCGACCTCGCCCTCGCACTCTTCGCGCTGGTCATCTGGATCATGGCCATGGTCCAGGCCAACAACGCCGGCGGCGTCCGCGCGGAACTCCCCATCGTCGGCAAATACACCGCCCCATACGCCGACCGCCTGGCCGCCTCGGTCAACTGACGCCGTACCCGATCCCCAACCGAAGATCAACGGCCCGAGTCCATCTCGGGCCGTTGGCGTCTGCGCCGAAGGAACCAAAGTGGCTGGTAGGTCGCGCAATATGGTCGGGGTGACAGGATTTGAACCTGAGATTCGCACCCCTGACCCCGAGCGCAGCTACATGGCCGTCGCGGCCGGTGACACGGTCTTCACCATCGCCCACGGCCACCAGTGGCGACGCGGCAAGGCCATGGACTGGTGGGCAGTGCAGACCTTTCACGACCAGAACCCTGGCGCCGCTGACATTCTCGTGCACGGCCACTACCACACGTGGGAGTTGGAGACGACCGACAAGCGGGCACGCATCCAGTCCTCAACGCTGGACGGCGGTTCGAACTAGCGGGAGATGTACGGCGCGGAGGCTCGGCGCGGTGCACTTGTCTATCCGAGCCAGGCTGGAGACATAAGCCGATCTGACCCTCGTATGAGCGGAAGGTGAGCCCGAACACAATGATAGCTAAGAGATTGCTAAGTGTCTCACCTTCTGATGTTGTGAGTTGGTCGTCCGCTCATTGAAGTTCACACTCTGGGGGGAATTCTCATTGAAAGCATCTACACTTGCCGCCCCAGCTTGTTTGCTGGCTATTATCTACTCCGCATCTGGGTCGGCTGCCGCTGAGCTGGTGCGCAGTCCTGATCATGTGGTCGCCAAATCCACGGTCGACGGCTGGGTCGCGGAAGTGTCCTTGGTTGACGTTCTCGTGAACACTGTGCCGAACCTGGCCCAATCACCCTGGTCACGTGAGGCTTTCATCGACGCCACCGCCATCGGACGGGTTACCGGGCACGGCTGAACGGAGTGAAATCTGGAGTGCTGCGCTCTGGCCTCCAGCTCGGCTGCAACACCGATGTGTCGTCCGGCTTGCAAACCGGTTCATCGGGCTCGATCGGCCCGAACGCCTCGGTAACCGTCTCCGAACGCCCCTCGCTGAATGTCGGTGGTAGCGCGACGGTGTCGCCATCGATCCAATCCACGATCAAACCCGGCGCGATCACCACAATCCCGCTCGGCGAACGCGTCCTCGAAGGTGCGGTCGGCGCCTCGGATCTGACCGGGATTCAGGTGCACGTGGATAACTGCCTCGGACCGGTGTCGGTGCGCATCTACACCCAGTTCTCCATGTCCACCCATGTCACCGACACGACGGTGACGGTCTATTCCGACCCGACCACCATCTAATTGGGAGGATCGATTGCGTATTCCGATAGAACACGCTCGCCGAGCGCGCGAGAAGATCGCTGCAACGTCAACGATCATCCTGGCAGCGGTCGCGGCCATTTTATTCGCGGTCAACGCTGGAACTGCCACAGGTGAGACCCCCGAAGAACGTTGCCAGAGGGAGACTGCAGCCTATAACTCTGCATGGGAATCCACTTGGCGGGCAAGCCATCCCGGCGACTCAGGGCCACCACCACCGCCGCCGGTGCCGTACGTGTGCCACGATCCCGGCACCCCCACGACAACCACACCACCAGTGACTGCGCCGGGGCTTGCCCCTACGCAAGCGCCGGGCGGTGGCGTGCCGGGGCAGGCCGGCAAAGCGCCAGGGCAGCTACCGCAAGGCAATGGCACCGACATCGTCGCTGGACCCACCAACGATGCGCCACCCGCAGGCATTCCAACGCCAACAGTGGTGAGGGTGCCGACCAGCGCGGAGCCGAAAGATATCAACGGTCCAGGGGAATCCGCTGGATGTGGAGTGGACTGGCATGGGCCTCCGTGTGCGGTTCTCGAAGATTGCCCGCCTGGGTATGCGCTGGTAGCCGACAGCGAACGTGGGCAGGTTTGTTTCCAGGTCGAGGTCGTCAACCCGAGTTTCGCAGACCCTGCGCAGGTTTCCGACGGCGTAACGACCGGCAACCTGCCGGTTGAATACAACAAGACAGTCACAGACACCGCCACCGATACAGTTTCAGGGTCCGTTACTCAAACCGACGGGTCCACCCAGACAGTCGGGACTGCTGCAAGATCAGGTGACGATCGCGATGCGCAATTCCTCACGGCTGCACCAGGATCGGCGGTCGAGAACGTTCTCCTGCAGCAGCGCGAAGAAGCTCTCCATATTGCGAGCCGCGGTCGCTGTGCAGAATGCAGCCGGCCACCTCGCCGCGGCGGGCGACCGCGTTGTTGAGCGCACGGACAGCCAAGCTCGATTTCATCCGCGAATCGCTAGAATAGCCGAGGATCCGGTTGGAGCAGAGATCCTTGACCGCGCAAATATAGAGCTTGCCTTCGCCGGTCCGGTGTTCGGAAATATCGGCCAACCACACACGATTCGGGGCATCGGCACGGAAGTTGCGCTAGACCAGGTCGTCATGGCCGGGTGGTCCGACTTTGCCTTCGCCGCTTCGCTTCTTGCCGAACACGCTCCACCAGCCCTGGGCAGAGCAGATCCGCCACGCGGTCCGGTCAGCCATCGGCTCGCCCGCGGCGCGGGCCTCATCGGCCAGGAACCGGTAGCCGAATTCCGGATCGTCGCGGTGGGCATCGAACAACGCGTTGGCCCGATAGGCCTGCTCGAGATCCGTGTCGGTCACCGGATCGTCGAGCCACCGATAGAACGGCTGACGGGCCAGTTTCAGCACCCGGCACGTCACGGTGACGGGGATCCCATCTCCGGCCGGCTCGCGGAAGAGCGGGTAGATCATCTTCCCGGCAGACTCGCCTGAGCGAAATAGGCCGCAGCCCGTTTGAGGACCTCGTTCTCCTGCTCCAGCAACCGAATTCGGCGTTTCGCGGCCCGCAGTTAAGCCGACTCGCTGGTACCGGTGCCCGGTTTGGCTCCCTCGTCGATATCGGCCCACCACATCCACTTCGACAGCGTCATCGGGTGCATCCGGTGCGGCAGTCCCGTCGGACGACGAGTACGACTCACCATCGAACGCAAAGCGCTCGAGGAGCTGGCGGCCATCGAGCCGCCGAAGCAGCGCAAGGCTATTCGAGATGCGATCTTCGACCTCGGACTCGACCCCCGACCGAGCGGATGTACGAAGCTCACCGACACCCCTGGCTACCGCATTCGAGTCGGCGGCTACCGGGTCATCTACGTCATCGACGACGGAATTCGAGTCATCACAGTGACCAAGATTGGCACCCGAGGCGACGTGTACAAGCGGAAACGCTCTACCACCACGAGAGAGCCCCCGCCGGCCTGGGTGGGGGAAGGAGTCCACCGTGACCACGAAGAAGACCAGCAAGCCCGCAGAAGTCGAGAAGTCCGCACGCGCCAGCTTCCCGCCGAGACTGCCCCGAACCCTTCGAGCGCGGATCGTACGACCGACCCTCACTGCGTTCGGAAAGGCACGATCCACGCTCACCGAGCAGATCGAGGAATCCGCCAAGAAGGATGTGATCATCCTCCGAAACTCGGAGCCCGCCGCAGTCCTGATCGGCTACGAGCGATATCAAGCGCTCCTGGACTACATCGAGGATCTGGAGGATCGCCTCTCGATCGTCGATCGTGAGGGCGACACGGTGTCGTTCAAGGAGGCGGCAGGGGATCTCGATATCGGCATCTGACCACCAGCGCCTCCCGTCCCGCTCCTGTGTGCCAGTCGGTACGTTAGGGGCGGGGCGCGGAAGGCGTTCGCTCACCTCAGATCTGGGAGGTTTCACAACCCTCACCCTCGGCTTGGCGGATCGAGGCGTGAGCGTCCTCCGAGACCGCGCTTGCTGCAAGGTTTCTGGAAGGGCTTCAAGTCGGAAGACCGCTGGAGAACGAGGCACAGCGACTCAGACCCCGAAGGGCTAAAGTGGCTGGTAGAGAATGGATTTGGTCGGGGTGACAGGATTTGAACCTGCGACCCTCCGCTCCCAAAGCGGATGCGCTACCAAGCTGCGCTACACCCCGTTACGACCCCGAACGGGTCTAGAGCGGGTGACGGGAATCGAACCCGCACCATCAGCTTGGAAGGCTGAGGTTCTACCATTGAACTACACCCGCAGTCACCGCATCCGTGGATGCCGTGTGCGTTGAGCACTGTACCGAACCTCACTCCCGGAATGCCAATCAGGTCCCGTACCCGCACGTCGCGGCCGGTCGGTGGGTGCCGTCGGCGCGTCGCGGAGAACTCGCCGAAATCGGGTGTAACACCGGCGCAACGCCAGCGATGACACTTCCGTCGCCATTCGCGTGACTCCGGGAACCCGTTCTGAATCAGGGCTTTTCGATGTCGGGTGGCTTGCTAGTGTCG
>NZ_BJWY01000220.1 GCF_007990715.1 Nocardia seriolae NBRC 15557
ACCGGCCGGTGGCGGCCTGGGTATGAAGGGTGGCGCGAAGGCACCCGGCGGCAAGGGCCTGGCCATGAAGGGCGGCCTCAAGGCCCCCGGCGCGAAGGCCGCCGCTCCGGCCGCCGAAGCGCCTGCGACCGAGGCAGCTCCGGCCGAAACCGCGGCTCCAGCCCCGGCCAAGGGCCTGGCCATGAAGGGCGGGCTCAAGGCACCGGGCGGTAAGGGGCTGGCCATGAAGGGCGCGGCCAAGGCACCGGGCGCGAAGGCTCCCGCCACCGAAACCGCTTCCGCCGCTGCGGCTCCCGCCGAGTCCGCGCCCGCCGAGGCGACTGCCGAGGCATCGGCGGCGCCGGCCGCCAAGCCGGGCGGGCTGGCCATGAAGGGCGGCCTCAAGGCCCCCGGCGGCAAGGGTCTGCAGATGAAGGGCGCGGCCAAGGCGCCGGGCGCCAAGCCCGCCGCCGAGACCGCCGCCGCACCGGCTGCCGCGGAACCGGCCGCCACCCCTGCGGCTCCCGCCACCGAGGCCGCCGAAACCGCTTCGGCCGCAGCGGCTCCGGCCGCCGAGGCCAAGCCGTCCATCGCGCCCAAGGGCCTGGCCATGAAGTCGGGCCTCAAGCGCCCCGGCCCGAAGGCTCCGGGTGCGGCCGCGCCCGCCGCCTCGGCTCCGGAAGCGTCTGCGGCCCCGGCCGATTCGGCCCCGGCTCCGGACGAAGCCGCTCCGGCCGCCGCACCCGCCCCGGCCGAACCGGTCGGGTCGGAGAGCAATGGCACCTCGGAAGGTAACGGCGCTGCCGAGCCGCCGGCGGCGAAGCCGGGTGGCCTCGGCTTCAAGTCCGGCATGAAGGCCCCGGGCAAGAAGAACTAGCCCGGGCCGAAACAGCGGGCGGCCGAACCTGATCGACGAGGGCGGCGCTACCGAGAGGTAGCGCCGCCCTCGTCGTTTCCGCCGCCCCGTCCGGCTGCCGACCGGCGGGGCCATAACCGGTCCCCGAGCGCATGACCTGGTGGTACAGCCTCATTTCAGATGGCATGCACGGCGCATTGGCTAATCCCAGGCAACATAACCAGCGGGAGTTCGCCATACTGCAAGGTATGACGGATGTGCGGACGGTTCGGGTCGAGATCGGGGTGGAGTCGCTGGAGGGGGTCCGGATCGCCGAGCAGGCGGGGGCCACACGGGTGGAGTTGTGTGCGGGGCTCACGGTCGGGGGGCTGACGCCCGGTCCGGCGCTCATCGAGGCGGCCGTCGCCGCGGCCGGCCACACCCAGGTACACGTGCTGATCCGGCCGCGCCCCGGCGACTTCCGCTATTCGGCCGACGAGGTGGCGCTCATGCGCGCCGATGTCGAGCAGGTGCGCGCGGCGGGCGCGCACGGGGTGGTGGTCGGCGTGCTCGACGAGGACGGCCACATCGATCCGGCCGCCAATACCGAACTGCTGGCCGCCGCCGACGACCTCGAGGTCACCTTCCATCGCGCGTTCGACGTGTGCGCCGATCCGGCCGAGGGCTTCGAGCAGTTGCTGGAACTCGGGTTCACCCGGTTGCTCACCTCAGGCCGCCAGATCTCGGTGCTGGACGGCGCGTCCCTGATCGCCCGGCTGGTGAATCTGGCCGACGGCCGCATCGATGTGATGGCCTGCGGCGGCCTGCGCGCCGACAATGCCCGCCGGGTGATCGAGCTGACCGGGACGCGGGATCTGCATGCGGCCGTGCGCATGCCGGTGCCGGGCCGCCCGCAGCCCGACAGCGAGGTCTCCTTCGCCGAATTCGGGGTGCCGAGCGGCTTCGACCACTTCGCCACCGACGCCGATGGCGTGGCGGCCCTGTGCGAGGCGGCCCGCAAGGCGATCTGATCGGTTCCACCCCTTGGCCTTCCCGCCGGCGCCGGGTGAAGGTTTGCTGGCCCACCAGCGAAGTTTGCTGTGCACCCGGATAATTCGGTCACCCGTGATAGGACGCTTGACCAAAGCGTTGCTGGGTCATATCTTTTAGAGCACGATTTTGCTACAAAGTGGTCTGGATCACATCTCAGATCCGTCACGGGACAGAATGCCGGCCCCCGCTGCCCCTCTCTCCCAAGGGGTTTCACGTGTTCGATAGAAGAAGTCTGTCCATGCTCGGGGCCGTCGGCATCGCACCGGTGATCGTCGCCTTCCTGCCCGCCGCCGCGGCCAATGCCCACGGCTACGTCTCCTCGCCGCTGAGCCGGCAGGCGCAGTGCGCCAAGGGACTCCTATCCTGCGGTGACATCAAATACGAGCCGCAGAGCGTGGAAGCGCCCAAGGGTTCGAGCAAATGCAGCGGCGGCAACTCCCGCTTCCCGCAACTCGACGATGACGCCAAGCCCTGGCAGGTCCAATCCGTCGGCAGCACAGTGACTTTCACCTGGACCTTCACCGCCCTGCACCGCACCCTGAACTGGGAGTACTACATCGGCGGCACCCGGGTGGCGGTCTTCGACGGCGGCGACAATCCCCCGCCGCAGGACGGCGTCAGCCACACCGTGGATCTCAGCGGCTACTCCGGCCGCCAGAAACTCCTGGCGGTCTGGAACATCGGCGACACCGTCAACGCCTTCTACTCCTGCGTCGACCTCCAGATCGGCGGCAGCGGCGGAACCTCCACCACCACAACGCCTCCCACGACCACAACGCCTCCCACGACCACGACACCGCCCACGACGACGACACCGCCCACGACCACGACACCGCCCATGACCACGACACCGCCGACCACCACGACGCCCGTGACCGCAACGCCGCCGGTCACGACGACACCGCCGGTCACCACGACGCCGCCGACCACCACCACCGGGAAGCCCGCGGCCGGTGCCTGGAAGGTCGGCGCGCACTACAACGTCGGCGACATCGTCACCTACGACGGCATGCGCTACCGCTGCCTTCAGTCGCACACGGTGTACGACCCGGGCTGGAATCCCGAGGCCGCACCCGCGCTCTGGCAGATGATCAGCTGATCACCGCGAGTGCCGCCCACCGCGCGGCGGCTCCGGTGGCCACCCCTCCTCCGGCCCTTCCGGCCAGCCCTGATTGCGCTGGTCGGAAGCCCCCGGACCCGTACCCGGATCCGACCACGGCTCATCGGGATTGAACCAGGAGGACGTGGTGTACGCCTGATCCTGCGGCTGCCCGGAACCCTCGAACCACGACCGGTCCGGCTGCCCGGCACCCTCGGGCTCCGGATTCGGCTGCACCACACTCGTTCTCGGAATGGTCGGCGGCTCACTGCCGCCGGACGCCACCGCGTTCGAGCCGGTCCACGGCGCGTCCCGCTGCTCATCGGCCCGCGAAGTCTGTGGTTGCGCACCGGTTCTCGGCACCGCCCGCTGCTCACCGCTGTACGGTCCGATCTCGGCCCCGCCCCGGCGCACCACCGGTTGCGAACCCGTGCGCGGACCGTTCGGAGCACCGGCGCGGCGGGCGACCGGTTGCGCCCCGGTGCGGGCGGCGAGGGGCTGGGAGCCGGTGCGCGGCGCACCCGGGCGGCGGGGCGTATTCCGTTGCGCCCCGGCGCTTCGCGGCCGCCCGGCGCCCGCCCCCGCCTCGGCCGGTTCGGCACCCAGCGGACGGGCCAGCAGCACCGCGATGGCGGTGGTCAGCGGCACCGAAAGCGCCAGCGCGATACCGCCGACGGCGGAGCGCGCGATCTCGATGCCGACGGCATCGCCGGTCAGCACATCGCGAATGGGCCGTCCGGCCACGCTGAACAGCAGCAGCCGCGGCAGTGCGCCACCGGCGTAGGCCAGCACCAGGGTGTAGACGGTACTGGCGATATGGTCGCGGCCGACCCGCATGGCGGCACCGAAAATGCCGCGGCGGCTGGCCTTCTCGTCGAGCGCGGCCAGCTCGAAGGCGGCCGAGGCCTGGGTGATGGTGACGTCGTTGAGCACACCGAGCGAGCCGATGATGAATCCGGCCAGCAGCAGCCCGGTAATGCTCACATGCTGGACGTAGGCGGCGACATTGGTGTTCTGCTCTTCGGAGAACCCGGTCAGCCGGGTGATCTTCAGGGCCGCCCAGGACAGCACCGCCGCCAGCACCATGGAGGTCAGCGTGCCCAGCAGCGCCGAGCTGGTGCGCAGATTCACCCCGTGCGCCAGATACAGCACGGCGTAGAGGATCACCGCGCCCGCGACCAGCGCCACGGGTATGGCCGGTTTGCCTTCCAGCAGTGCGGGCAGCAGGAACAGCACCAGCACCCCGAAGGCGACGACGAGTCCGAGCAGCGCCCGCAATCCGCGCCAGCGCGCCACCACGATGATCACCACCGCGAAAACGATGACGATGATGGTGAGCGGCAGCCCGCGCGCATAGTCGTCGAACGAGTAGATGGTGACGGCGCTCTTGGGATCCTTCGGATCCTTCAGAACCGATTGCGGCGCAATGCGAACCTTGTCCCCGACCCGCAAATTGGCCTGGTCCGGCGTCGGCGAACTAACCAGGACGGTCCATTTGCCCGCATCCTTGCCCGACTCGATGGCGACCACGCTGCGCGCGCATTTCTGCTGCGCGGCGGGCAGCAACTCCGGTTCCTTGTCCTGCGCCTGCCCGTTCGAGGCATCCCCGCAGGTCCCCAGATCCTGCTTGATCACCGTCCCGGCCTCGGTCGCCACCGCCCCGCCACCGGCACCCTGCATCGGTAATGGAATATCCACATGCTGAGCACTCGGCCATAGCCATATCAACCCGACCACGACAAGCACACCAATAGCGGCAAGTAGTCCGACTACTACGCGGGCAGCGGTAGCCCCGATCGCAATGGGACCCGAATGATCGTGATGGTGGTGATGGTGATCGCTCACCCGGAGAGCCTAAACGAAAATGATTTCTGACATGCTGAGAGGTTGTTTCCGATCCCAAGGAACAACTGATTTCGCGACGTTCGGGGTAACTCG
>NZ_BJWY01000221.1 GCF_007990715.1 Nocardia seriolae NBRC 15557
GTACTAGGCGGAACCGGTGATTCGCGCCTGCGTGGCCGCCAGGCGAGCGGCGAATTCCGGGGATTCGAGCGAGGTCAGCTGCGGCACCACCTCGGTGCTCACGGCTTCGGCGTGTGCGGCCAGCGCCCGGGTGGCCCGCATGGTGCGCTTGGTGGTGATGAGCAGCTCGCGCGGGACATCGGCCGTGGCGGAAGCGAATTCGACGGCGGCATCGAGCAAGGCGTCGTGATCGCCCTCGACGACCCGATGGACCAGACCGGCCCGCACGGCGGCCTCGGCATTCATGACCTCACCGAACAGCGTCATGGCCGCCGCCTGCTGCGGCCCGACGGCCCGCTGCAACATCCACGTCATCCCGCCGCCCGGGTGGATCCCCAGCTTCAGGAACCGAGCGTCGAAGCGCGCCTTGGGATTCGCGAACCGGACATCGGCCGCCAGCGCCAGATTCAGCCCCGCGCCCACGGCCTGCCCGCCCACGGCCGCGACCGTCGGCAGCTTGCAGCGCGCCACCGCCAGGAAGCCTTCGTAGATGGCGCGCAGCCCCTCTTCCTTGGCCTCACCCAGCGCGGTCAGGTTCGCACCCGCGCAGAACGCCGGCGGCGTCCCGGTGACCACCAGGGCGTGCACCGACTCGTCGGCTTCGGCCTCGGCGACCGCATCCGCGAGATCGGCGGATAGGTCCAGCGTCAACGCATTCCGCTTGTCGGGGTCGTGCACCGTAACGAGCGCCACCGAGTTCCGGCGCTCCACCTTGATCTCCGCCATGGCCCCAGATGGTAGCCCGCGTCAGGCGCCGCGCAGTTCCCGCTCGGCCGTGCGCAACACCATGACGAAGCCGCCGCGCACCACCGGCAGGAACAGCCGGGTCCACACCGGCGCGAGGATCGGGGCCGCGATCTCGAAGGTCGACGACCACCGCACCCGGGTTCCCGCCCCACACGGCTCGAATCCGATCGAGCCCTCCTGATGTCGAAGCGGCGGAACGGAATTCAGCAGTCGGTACCGCATCATCCGGGGCGGATCGTAGGCCACGATCTCCTCGGTGAGGCGCAGCAGCGGCGTCACCACCAACCGCACCGCGCCCACCCCGTTGCCCGCGGTATCGCCGGGCCGCACCAGGGTGACGCGGCGAACCAGCGGAACCCGTTGGTAATTGGTGACATCGGTGAGCCACTCGAAGACGTCGGACTGTGGGGCCGCGATGTTGCGCTCAACATCAACCGTGCGCATGCGGGCAGCCTACGCGCGGTGCTCCCGAACGGCAGCGGATCAGCGGCGGGGCGTCGACGGAAATGCCTGGTGATTACCATTGCCGTATGACCGTCGAGGAGCAGCCGCAGCGCGTGATCCGCCGCCGCCCGAAGAACCGGCGTGCCCAGATCGCCGCCACCTCGGCCGCCGCCTTCGGTTCGCTCGGCTATCACGGTGTGAGCATGGAGGACATCGCGGCCCGGCTCGGAATCTCCTCGGCCGCACTATATCGGCACTATCCGAGCAAATACGCCCTCTTCCGCGAGGAGTTGCTGCGCCTGGCCCAGCTCACCGCGCAATCCGCGACGCCACCCGACGCGGCCGAGGAGCTGTCCCCCCGCGCGCGCCTGGACCGCGTGCTGGACAAGATGATCGCCGAGACCATCGCGAATCGTTCGACCGTCACCCTGGTCCGCTGGGAGCGCCGCTACCTCGACGAGGCCGACCGCCGCACCCTCGAGGACCAGTTCACCGCCGCCCTGACCACCCTGCGCGCCCTGATCGGCGATGTCCGCCCCGAACTCGACGGCCATGATCGCGCGGTCCGCGCGGTATCGCTGCTCAGCGTGATCTCCAGCATCGGCGATCACCATGCCACCCTGCCCGCGAAATCCCTGACGGCCCTGCTGCATTCGGCCTGCGACGCCATCATCGCGACCGATCTGCCCCCCGCGGGCACCGAACCTACGACCCCGCGGGCGGTCGAGATCCCGCAGAGCTTCAAACACGAACTCCTGCTCAAGAGGGCTGTGGAACTTTTCCACGCCCGCGGCTACCCCAATGTCAGCGTCGAGGACATCGCCGCAGCGGCCGACCTCTCGGCCGCCTCCGCCGTCTACCGCTATTACCGCAGCAAGGGCGACCTGCTGGCCGCCGCCTTCCGCCGCGCCGCGGACCGGGTTTCGGGCGCGATCGGCCCCGCGGTGGCTTCCTCGGCGAGCCCCGCCGAGGCACTGCGCAAACTGGTCGACCTGTATGTGGCCGGATCCTTCGCCGAACGCGAACTGACCTTCGTCTACTACGCCGAATTCGGCCACGTCTCGGCCGAAGAGCGCACCATGCTCCGCAATGTGCAGCGACTCATCGTGGCCGAGTGGGTCCGCCTGCTGGTCGCGGTCCGCCCGACCCTCTCGGAGGGCGAGGCCCGCATCCTGGTCCAGGCCGCGTTCGGCCTGGTGGTCGACCTCGGCCGGGAGTTCGGCGGCCACCCGTCGATCTGCCCGCAGCCCAGGGTGATCCGACTGATGGAAGTTACGCTGTTCGGAGCGCCGTCATAGGCGTGAATGGCGCATAGTCGCGCACACATCCGTTATCCCATTCCCATAGCGAGATCGGATCAACGGCCACCCCGCTCTGCAGAATAAGCCGCCACCCGGCGTCCTCCCGCTGCCAGATATCACCATCGCGATCCCAGTAGAGGCCGATCGTGCGCGGCTCGACGGTGTCAGTCCGGCTCATGGCATTCCTCTCGTCAGCGACATTGAGAATCTCGGCGCGTCGCGCCTGCCGAATACCAAATATATTTGCCAAACATTCGCCAATGCAGGAAGCGGAATGCGCGAGTCGAATTGACCGCGCAGACTGGTCCGGTCGGGGAGCTCAACCAATCGACCGGAAGGCATTGCCACACATGAGAATTATCGCGCGCGTCGCCGCTGCCGCCGTCCTGGGCGCGGCACTACTGTCCACCGCCACCGCGCAGGCAGCACCCGCCGGAACCACCATCGAGCCGCCGATCGACTGCACCCCGACCACCGCCCACCCCAATCCGATAGTGGTACTCCCCGGCGGCGACGGCACCCCCGAACAAACCGACGAACAGTGGACCCCCGTGCTCACCGTGCTACGCGGAGCCGGATATTGCACCGTGCTGTTCCAGGGCGGCATCGTCAATGACAAGCGCTGGAACGGCGACATACCGAGCGAGGCTCAGCAGGTTGCCGACTTCATCGCGAAAGTGCGCAGCACAACCGGTTCCGAGAAGGTCGAGATCGTCGCGCATTCGGCCGGAACAATCGTCTCGAACTACTACCTCAAGTTCCTCGACGGCGCACCCACAATCAACCACGCGATCTTCCTGACCCCCGAAGTCCGCGGGTGCGACGGCGCAGGCGTCTTCGGCCTCAAGAACCCCCCGATCACCCCCGTCCAATTGCTGACCGCGCTCCCCTTCCTGCAATCGGCCCTGGCCGCGAGCTCCGCCGAAATGGCCACCGCCATGCAGATGTCCCCCACTTCACCGCTCTACCAATCCCTTTTCGGCACCCCCGTCACCCAGCCCGGCGTCACCTACTCCGCGATCGCCACCCGCAACGACCAACTCGCCACCCCCGCCCCCGCCTGCTCGACGCTCGACGAGCCCGGCGTAGTGAACGCTGTCTACGAGGACCTGTTCCCCGGTGCGGAACCCGTGGATCACTCACTGATCCGGTCCAGCGCCAACACGGCGGGCTGGGTCCTGCAGCAACTCCAGCGCTGACACGCCAAGAAGAATATGCGTCGACTTAGGGCCGGAAGATAATGGGAAACAACACATTCAACGCGAGAATTGTGATTAACATAGCCGCCAGTTGGATCCCCCCCGGGCGGAGGCACACATGCGCCGGACACGACGACAGTTCATCAAGACGGCAGCCAAGGCGGGAGGCGTGGCGGCAGCACTGACACTCGCTCCCGCCGGCGGCCGGGCCCATGCCGAGCCCGGCCGCACCGTGGCGGTATTCGGAGCCGGTCCCGCGGGCCTGACCGTCGCACACGAGCTGGCCGAAAGAGGCTTCTCGGTAACGGTTTTCGAGAAGCTGGCCGACTTCGGCGGCAAGACCCGCAGCATCTACACCCCCGACGGCCTCCCCGGCGAGCACGGCTTCCGCAGCTTCTTCGGCTTCTACCACAATCTCCCGGACACCTTGCGCCGCATACCTTTCCCCGACAATCCGCACGGCGTATGGGACAACCTCACCCGTCTGAACGAGCGAAGCCCAATTCTGGCGCCGCCCCCTCCCCACCTACGGCAACGGCAACGTCCAAGAAGTCCTGTCCGCCATCATCTCCGAATGGGACGAGCCCGGCACCTTCAACAAAAAACCAGCCCGCCAATGCACCTTCGAAGAACTAGTCCGAGAAACCTGGTCCCAAATCAAAGCCCACGTAGACCACAACGGCGACAACCCTCTCACCGACGACATGCTCCACTCCTGGCAAATAGACCCCGCCCTGACCAACCCCGGCACCCCCGAAATTGACTACGACGACGCCATCTTCATCCAAAACCCCGGCTCCTGGGCCGACCGCCCCAACGCCTGGACCAACCTCGACAACCTCTTCCTCGCAGGCGACTGGATCAAAACCCAAATGAACGTAGCCTGCATGGAAGCCGCCAACGAAGGCGGCCGCCCAGCCGCCAACCCCGTCCTACACACCTCCACCTCCCCCCACCCCGAAGCCCCAATACCCCCGCTACCGAATGCCGTTGTGGGAACCCCTGAAAGCGGTTGACCTCCAATTCTACCGAGCAGGCCAACCAAACGCGTTCGACGTAATAGACCGCCGCTACCCAACAACCAGATAGCGTCGTCTTGTTCTTGGTCGTGTCTCTAG
>NZ_BJWY01000222.1 GCF_007990715.1 Nocardia seriolae NBRC 15557
CGACACTAGGCAGGCCGGGCGCAGATGCGGGGTCATGGCGCGCCGGGTAGCAAGGAATTACCGAAGGAATGGGAATTTCCGGGCGGATAGGGCGAGCCCAGAGTTTTACGAATAATGTCCGTTCCCTCGTCGTCACCCAATTCGTATGCCAGTCGGTTGCGGGCGGCAGTGGAACGATGTCGGGTCACTCGAGTAATGCGCTCGTGGTTTGCTCCGATGCGCAAATGATCGAGCAGAATCGTCCCCGGGCCGACCCCGAGCAGCGCCGCCTCCTCGGCGGTGGCGGGCCGTGCGACGACGGTGTCGCGATGCGCGGTCTCGGCGAATCCACGCTCCGCCAACCGGCGCGTGGTGCCCTCCGGAATGTCGTGCGGTGCGTCGATTCCGGTGGCCTCGGCCAGATCTCGCGGATAGAAGCTGACCTCCCACGACCACGGCTCGTTGTCCAGGTACTGCATGATCGTGCGGGACACCACCCACTCGTCACGCGCCACCCCCAGCCAGTGCGCCACTTCCGGACTGGCCGGTTCCATTCTGGCACTGAACTGTTTGGACGGCTCCCGTCCCGCCGCGCGCGCGATCTCCGAGAAGATATCGTGCGCGGCCTTGGGTCTGTCGGGCCGAATGTGGTTGGTGACAACGGATTCCAGCACTTCCTGACTTCGCACGATGGTGCCTCGGGAAGTTGCTGTGTAAACCAGGTTTTCAGCCACGAGGAGTTGAATCGCATTGCGAGCCGTCGTAATCGATACCTGCATCTGCTCGGCCAACTCGTTGTGACTCGGTAGTCGATCGCCCGGTTCCCACTTGCCGGCGCGGATCTCCTCGCGGAGGAGGTCTGCGATCCGTTGATATCTCGGACCGTCCGCCATCTCGCTCCTCGGTTGTTGCTTCAAGGCTGTGAAGTCTACTCCGCTGGCACTACTGCCGTGTAAGGCTTGACAGCAGCATTCTGAGGTTTATTGTAATGAACGTCCTGAATGCGGTGTTGTTATACGTCGAAGAACGCGAGGCAACGTGGCAGGTTCGGAGACATCAAACACGGTCGTTGTGGCATTGCCCGACGTGTCTCCTTCGTATGCGGACATGGAGGCGCAGCCGCTGGCCTCCGGCCTATTGCCGACCTCCGACCTACTCCTGCGCGCTTGTCGCGGACACCGGGTCATCGGCGGACCTCTGCTGTGGTTCGCCCACGACCTCGCGGTGCTGCACGAGCGGCGAGTGGTCGGGCGCGGCGGCATCGGCCCGGAGACCGACCCCGCCTCGATCATCGAAAACAAGCGCCGCCGAATCGAATTGGTCATGGCCATTGACGACTGGATCGTGCGCTCGGTACCCCAGCACCGGCTGGGCGCGACCCTGCACACCGAAACCGTCGGATCGGTCATCGACCGACTCGCCGAGGCGTCCGTCCGCGCCCATCACGCGTTGATGACCCTTGACGCGAATGATGAAATGCTGCACGGTGCTTGGCACCATTTAGCTGAATTGTCCGACGCCTACGACGATCTCGTGCGCGACGTGCTCGCCGGTCGGCGTCGGCTGACCGCCTGGTAAAAGCGGAACTCTCGAGCGGTCCGGGCCCGAGGGTGGCCCGGACCGCCATTTGTTCTGCCCGAATTCGCCGCCTCTCGGCGCGGACCCGGGCAATGATCATTTCGGCAAACGCGGAATCGCGTCGGCCAACAGTTTTTCCGCTTTGCCGCAAGCGTCCGGTGAATTCGACAGATCGGACACCGTCAGCTTCAGCTGTTCGGCATTGTCTTTTTCGGTCGGGCGCACCAGATAGCTGAGATAGCAGTCGTTCGCGGAGCGGGCGCCGGTGACATAGGCGGTGAACTCGCCGATCCGCAGCGAGTCGTAGACCCACTCGCCCCGGTCCGGGCGCGACTCCTCGACCAGGTCGACGCGGACCGAGCCGTCCCGGCCGATGGTCGCGCAGGCGTGCGGGCTGCGCTGATGATCCGTAGGAGCGCCCGTGATGTCCCGAATCATGCTGTCCTGCAGCACCGCACACGGATCCACACGAAGTATCGAACCCGGCGGCAACTGCCGCTGCGGCGCGTAGTCGGTGAGCTGCTGGACCACGGCGACCAGCGCCTGTTCGGCAGCGGCGCAGGCGGTTCCGGGCTGGGCCGCAGGGTCCAGCTGCTCGGCGGACATGCGCAGCGGCACCGCGTTACCGGACTGGGTGACCACGGCGGTATCGCACTTGGCCTCCGCCGCCCCGGCGCTCAGGATCGGGCCCCAGGCGACGGTACGGCCGGTCGGGGCGAGCTGGTCGACACCGATGGCGTGATCGGGAATGTCGAAGGTGTAGTGCACCTTTCGCTGCGTGGCATCCACCACGGTGGTGGCGCAGCCGCCCTCCGGCAGGGCCTGCGGATCGCCGGTGCGGGTGCCGAGTTTGCCGGCCACCGCCTTGTCGAGGACCGCGCAGAAATCCAGCAGCCGCAGCTCCGACGCCGTCAAGTCCAGTGACGGATCCTTGCGCGGCTGTGCGTGCCCACCGGTCTCCGAGGACCGGCTCAACCCGGTCACCACGCCACCCAGCACCAGCACGCCCACCGCTCCGGCGGCCGCCCAGCCGATGGTGCGCCGCCGCCGACCGGCCAAGCGCGCCAGCTGATCTCGATACCGGGTCTCCTGCTCGCCGCTGGACGCCCACCACTGCGCGTCGGTCCGATGCGCCTCGATGAAATCCAGAACCGGTTGCGGCCAAGCGGATTCCGCAGGAATACGCTCGGCCTGCTCCAGCAGCTGGCGGGCCGAGGGTCGATGGGCGGGATCCGGTGCCAGACAGGATTCGACGAGTTTGCGGAGCGAATGCGGGACCGCCTGCAGATCAGGCGTATCGGACACGGATCCGGTGGCGGCCAGCACCAGCAGCATGCCGACCGCGTAGATGTCGGCGGCCGAGGGGACCGGCTGACCCTCGGCCTGCTCCGGCGGCACGAACCCGCTCGACTCGGCCGGGTCGTCGCCGGTGCGCGGGCGGGCGAGGCCGAAATCGATGATGCGCGGGCCCTCCGGCGTCAGCAGCACATTGCCGGGCTCGAGCCTGCGGTGTACCAGCACCGAGCGGTGCACCTCGAGCAGCGCGGCGGCCAGCCCCGTCGCCAGCAGCCGCAGGCCCGGCACCGGCAGTGGACCGCAGCCCGCGATGACCGTCGCCAGATCCGGGGCGGGCAGGTATTCGGTGGCCAGCCACGGCCGCTCGGCATCCAGATCGCTGTCCACCACGGCCCCGGACAGCGCGTCGGTCAACTGCTTGCCGGTCTCCAGCTCCCGCTGCAGGCGCGCGCGGAACTCCAGATCCTCGGTGTGCGAGCGCGGAATCTGCTTGACCGCCACCAGCTTCCCGGTCGGCGTCCGCCCCAGCAGCACGCGGCCCATGCTGCCGCGCCCGATCACGGCGATCATGTGGTGCGGGCCGATCCAGCGCGGATCGTCGGGCAGCAGCGCCTTCATCGCGCACCCGCCATCACCGCGTACTGCGCCGCCGCCAGCTGCCGGATATCGCTGTCGGTATTGCTGTAGACCACGGCCACGTACTCGCCGCGCGCCACCACACAGCGATACCGGCGGGCCTGCAGGGATTTCGGGTCCGGGCGGGTGGCCTCCGAACAGCGGGCGCCGGGGAGGTCGCGGGCATTACGCATCCAGGTGTACTCCGAGTTCTCCGGGTCCTCGGCCAGCCAGTCGGCATACGACCGGGCGGCTTTGGGATCCCGCATCCGATACAGGAACTTGTTGTGCTCGACCGCCAGGGCGGTCACGCCATTGCCGGACAGTCCGGCGAGCTTGCGGGCGGGCTCGGGTGACAGCGCCGCGTACCCGCGAACCCCGAAGGCGGCGAAGGTCTTCGGGTCCGCGACCGGATCACCGGTTCGGATCATCCGGCTCAACAGCCGATCCGGGTCGAGGGCGACCGCGGCCGGATCCGGCACCGCCGCGCTATCGAAACCGGTCAGCTGCGTCAGCTGCTTGCGATAGACGGTGCTCACGAAATCGCCCAGGCGACCCGGATCCGGATCCGGCAGTTCGGCATACACGCGGATCACCACGGTCTGCCAAGCCATGAGACTGCCGATCGACGCGACGCCCGGCCGCCAATGACTCAGCGCCGCCGGAAAAGCGGCCAGTGGCACGGGCGCGTTCTCCGGACTCGCCTCGAAATCGACCCGCGCCATCTCGGCCGCGGCCGCGGCGGCGGACTTCTCGTCGCGAAAGGCGGTGAGGGACACCGCCAGATATTTCAGCAGCGGAGTCCCCGCATTCTCGGCCCGGTTCGCCGCCGCGAGACCGAAGGAACCGACCACTCCGTACCCGCGCCCGGCCGCCCGCTGCCGCGCGGAGAGTGCGTTCTCGTGAAATCCGCGATCATCCGCGGACACCCCACCCCCGCGCATCGCCGTCAACTCGGGATCGATTTCGGCCGGGAAGACGATGTGATCGGCCAACCGCAAAGACTCCGCGAACATCCCGCGCGTCCGGCTCGGCCGCGTGTCGAAGTCATTGTCGCCCGGCACGATCGAATACGGCCCGTAATCCGCCACGGCGGCCTCGCCACTTCCGCACGCCGCGCACAGCACCACCACTGCGACACCCATTCCGGCCACGGACCACAGCCGGAACCTCAGACGCATGCGTTAATAC
>NZ_BJWY01000223.1 GCF_007990715.1 Nocardia seriolae NBRC 15557
CGACACTAGATTCATGGATGTGCTGAATCAGGTCCGGGCCGGGGTGCTCGAGCATTTCGAGGTGGAGTCCGCGGACGCGGCGTCGGTGACATTCCTCGGCTTGGAACCCATCGACATCCTGCGCATCCCGGACGGCGGGTTCGTGCACTACGCCACCCTCGGCGGGTCCCGTCATCCCATGACGGATCCGGCGGCGCTGCTGGCCGACCCGGTGCGCGGGCCGCGCGCGGAGCTGGTGCTCACGCTGCGCGGCGGCGCGGGCGCGGGGCTGACCCGCACGCTGGGCGTGCTGGTCGCGGCCCCTGCGGTGGAAGGCGTTGTGCTGCAAGCGGATGCGCTGCTGGATCTGGGCGAACCGCTGTGGGACGGCGCGCCCTTCACGGCGGTACTGCTGGGCGACAGCGACATCCCCGAGGTACAGCTACCGGAACCCGCTGAGCCCGTGCGCTTCCTGACCATCGCGCCCATTACCGCGACCGAGGCGGCCTGGGTGCGAATTCGCGGCGCGGCCGCGTTGCGCGAGGCGTGGGCCGAGGCGGGAATCGACATCCGCGATCCCGCCCGAGCCGCCGCCCAGCTCTAGGCCTTACCCGATCTTCCGATGCGGCTCCGCCGGGTTGTTCAGCCGAAGGGGTTTCCGTCGATGGGGCAGGTCGCCCCGACCGCGGGAAGCGTACCGGCGGTGAGGAACTCGCGCTTGGCGGCCTCGGAGCAGGTGCTGTGCACGTACATGCTGCTGTGCCCCGCGCCCTCGCCCACCAGTAGGTGCGCGTCGGCCAATTCCGCTGCGCCCGCGGCGGCTCCGGCCAGTGGTGTGGCGGGGTCGTTGCGGCTGTTGATGATCAGGATCGGGGCGGTTTTGCGGTTCCACGGGCCGGTGTAGGGACGTACCGCGGCCTGCGGCCAGTAGGCGCAGGTCAGGGCGTCGAGGACGCCGAGGCGGCCGAAGACGGGGACCCGCTGGTCTTCGGTCAGTGCGAGGGCGCTGTAGCGGCGCTCGTCGCGGGGGACGCGGCTGTCGGCGCACTGGACGGCGTGGAAGGCTTCAGTGTAGTTGTCGTCGTAGGTATTCGCGCCGGTGCCGCCCAGCCATTCGGGGCCGCCCGTGCCGACATCGGCGAGCTCGCGCACCAGCACAGCGGACTCGGCGAGCGCATCGGTTGGCAGGTACGGGGTTTCGCGCAGGTCGTAGAGGTGTTGCAGGGTGGCGGCGAGGATCGGCCAGCCCGACGGGTTGGACAGCTGGCCCGCCGCGGCGACGACGGTGCCGTAGTCGTAGCGTTGGCCGTCCCACGAGATCGGTTCGCGCTGTACGCGTTCCAGGACGAGTTGCCATTTCGCCCGTGGATCTCCCTCGGAGAAGGCGCATTCGGGTCCGGCGGCGACGCAGGCGTCGAGCATGGCATCGAATGTGCCCGCGATTCCGGTGGCGACGTCCTGCCGGGTGTCGATGGGCCGATCGGCGGCGGCGTCATCGACTCCGAGCGCGTTGCCGCGGAAGTCCATCGAGCCATCCAGCACCAGCCCGCGCACCCGGCCGGGAAACATGTTGGCGTACAACGCGCCCAGATAGGTGCCGTAGGAAATGCCGTGGAAGCTCAGCTTGTCGTCGCCGACGGCGCGGCGCAGCAGATCCAGGTCCCGGGCGGTGTTCTCGGTCGACAGGTGCGGCAGTAGATCGCCCGCGCGCTGCGCGCAGCCGTCGGCCAGGGTCTTGGCGGCGGCGAAGAACGGGGCTTCGGCGGCGGGCGTGCCGGGCATCGGGGGATAGGCGGCGAAGAACAGCTGCTGTGCCGTCGCATCCGGAAAACAGTGCACCGGTGCGCTGTTCGCGACGCCGCGGGTATCCCAGGACACCAGGTCGAAGCGGGCGCGCAGGGCGTCGGAGAACAGCCACGGCCAGTGCGCCCGCTCGCGCAGTCGCGCCACGCCGGAGCGGCCGGGGCCGCCGAAGTTGACGAACAGGGTGCCGATTCGATGGGCCGGATCGGTGGCGGGGAGTTTGATCACCGACAGCTCGATGGCGCGGCCCGCGGGCTGGGTGTAGTCCAGCGGCACTCGCGCTGTCGCACAGGAGAATCCGGAGTCGCAGTCGGACCATTGCAGGGCGGGAGCCGGTGCGGCGTCGGCCAGGGCATCGACGTAGGGGTCGGTTGCCGGTTCGGCCGAGGCGGGCACCGGCATCGCTAGCAGCAGCCCGAATATTGCTGTCCACCAACCCATCCGGTGACGCGCCGGTGGATTCCTCATCAAGAACACACCCGAATTCATAGCAACCGGGTGGCCCGTGAGTCGAGGGGCTCAGCAACGCCCCTGATGGGGCGGGGTGATCACAACCAGTTTCGGCGATGGAAATTCACGTACAACCCGATGCACAGCACCACCATTCCGGCGAACACGAGAGGGTAGCCGTAGGTCCACGTAAGTTCCGGCATGTGTTCGAAATTCATGCCGTATATGCCCGCGATCATGGTCGGCACCGCGGCCATGGCGGCATACGCGGAGATCTTGCGCATATCGGTGTTCTGCTGCACGCTCACCTTCGCCAGCGCGGCATTGATGAGGGCGGACAGGGATTCGTTGAAGTCGAGGATCTGCTCGGTCACCGCCGTGTGATGGTCGGTGACGTCGCGCAGATACCGCCGGATCTCCTTGGGCAGCGGCAATGTGGTGTCGTGGGTGAGCACCTGTAGCGGCAGTCCGAGCGGCTTGACGGCCCGGCGCAGTTCCACCACTTCGCGTTTGAGCTGATAGATGGCTTCGATCTGGAGCTGGTTCGCGGGTGTGAAGACGGCTTCCTCGATCGCGTCGACATCCTCCTCGATGTCCGCGGTGACCTGCACGTAGGTGTCGACGACGCGGTCGGCCACCACGTGCAGCACCGCGCCGGGCCCGAGCGCGAGCTGGCGCGGGTCGGCTTCGAGATCCTTTCGGACACCGCGCAATTCGGTGTGGTCGCCGTGCCGGACGGTGATCACGAAATCCGGTCCCGCGAACACCATGATCTCGCCGGTGTCGACGATCTCGCTGACCGTGCTGAGTTCGTGATCGACATAGCGCACCGTGCGCAGCACCAGGAACAGGATGTCGTCGTAGCGTTCGAGTTTGGGCCGCTGCGCCGCCTTGACCGCGTCCTCGACGGCGAGCTGGTGCAGGCCGAAGGTCTGGGCGACATCGGTCATGAGTTCCTTGCCGGGCTCGAGCAGCCCGAGCCAGACGAAGCCCTCCTTGCGCTCGCGCACCTCGGCGAGCGCGTTCTTGTACGAGCGCTGCTCCCGCAGCCGCTGCCCGTCCACGTAGACGGCGCAGTCGACGACCGTGCCGGGATGGCTGGGCGGCTTCGGCGTCTCCGGTCGAGAGCCGGTCCGCCCGGGCCAGTGGAACGACGGCAGCGGCGAATTCGAGGACACATCAAGATGTTAATCGTCCCGGCCCCGGGCGATCGGCCACGGCGCAGGCAATATAGGGGGCGTGCGTATCGATCTCCACACCCATTCCACCGCCTCCGACGGCACGGACACCCCGGCCGAGCTCATCGCGAAGGCTGCCGCCGCGGGCCTCGACGTGGTGGCCCTGACCGACCATGACACCACCTCCGGCTGGGCCGAGGCGGTTGCCGCCCTGCCTTCCGGGCTGACCCTGGTGCGCGGCATGGAGATGTCGTGTGTGGGCCTGGGCGAGGACGGGTATCCGGTGCCGGTGCATCTGCTGGCCTACCTGTTCGATCCCGAGGACGAGTCCTTCGCCCAGGAGCGTGAGCGGCTGCGCGCCGAGCGCGTGGTGCGGCTGCGGTCCATGGCCGAGCAGATGGCCGCCGACGGCCTGCCCATCGATCCGGACCAGGTGATGGCCTCGGTCGGGCTGTCGGCGGGCCGCCCGCACCTGGCCCGGGCGCTGGTGGCGGCCGGCGTGGTGCCGACGGTCGACGCGGCCTTCCACGACCTGCTTGCCCCGCACGGCCGCTATTACGTCGAGAAGGCCGACACGCCGTTGCGGCGGGCGATCGAGATGGTGGCCTCGGCGGGCGGGGTGAGCGTGGTGGCGCACGCGCGCGCCCGCAAGCGGGGGCGGCTGCTGGCCCTCGATCACATTCGGGAACTCACCGAGATCGGGCTGGGCGGTCTGGAACTCGACCACCCGGACCACAGTGCGGCCGACCGCGAGGTTCTCGCCCACCTGGCCGCCGAACTGGGGCTGCTGACCACCGGTTCCTCCGATTACCACGGCGCGAACAAGACCATTCGGCTCGGTGAATTCACCACCGACCCAACGCAATTCGAGGAAATTGTGGGCAAAGCCAGTGGGGTCCCGGTGATCACCGCGTGAAGGCGGTCCGGGGTCTGAGCGGAATCGTCGCGGGGGGCACCGCGGTGCTGGCGGCCACGGTCGCCGTCGCCGCGATCACGGGTGTTCGGCGCGGGTTTCCGGGCCCCGGATGGCTGGATGTGACCTGGCATGTGGCCGCCGCGCTGGCGGTCGTCACGGCCCAGATATACGCGGATAGGCGTCAAC
>NZ_BJWY01000224.1 GCF_007990715.1 Nocardia seriolae NBRC 15557
AAGCCAAGGGTGAGGCCGGGCTCGACCACTACCAGATCCGCGACTACCGGGCCTGGTACGCCCACATCACCTTGTCCATGCTCGCCCCGGCCTACCTCGCCGCCTCCAAAACCATTGCCGCAAAGGGCGACTCGGCGACCAGCCCGCAGACATGATCGCCCTGACACTACCCGAGATCCGCCGCCTGCTCGTCGCACTCGCCCTCACCACCTCCCATGGCACCGATCACATCTGGGCCTGGTCCCGCTGGCGACGCCGCCGACAACACCAAGCCCGCCTATCGCACTACCGCCGCCGCGGCCACCCACTCGACTGAACCAAGAGTGCCGTTGCAGTATTAACACCGACTGGTCTCATACGGCTTGAAAAATTCCGGCGCGAGTAACGCAACAGGCTACAGCCCGGTTCATAGGTCCGAGTGAAGTTTTCGCGGATAGCCAACTGGACTGATTCTGGTAGGTCCGGAGCGATGTTCTGCTCGACTACATGGACGTCTTCCGGACGGACGTACACGTTAACCAGGGCGAGTACTGAAGTACTCGTAGAAGCCGTCGGTCATCCCGTTGCGCTGGTAGCCAGTCGGGTCTGCAGCGATAACAATCTGGACACACGACCATCAGTACCTCGCCCGCATCTCCCGAGTCGATGCCACGAATCATGCTGCATACGAACATCTTTGGAGCAGAAATTCAGGCGGATGTGATCACGGATCCATTGGTCTGCCCCGAGTGGCGGGCATCTCATCCATCTGGCGCGGCACATGGCCCTCGTGCCAGCCTGACCACCCGGCAAGAGTTTGCTGAAAGTTGTCTGAATGTGGAGGGGATCCCGCTAGTGATGATGCGACCGACGATTACCGCCGGTGCTGGACTGCTGGCCGCAGCATTGATGGCTGGTGTGTGGGTGGCCGGTTCGGCTGGTGCCGATGCGGTGGCCGACAAGTATCGGCAGACGGTCACCGACGACGGCTGGACGCTGGCAGTCACCAAGACCAGCGAGAACCTCGACCGCTGGCCCAATCTCGCAAGTTCCCCGGTGAGCCGGGAAGGGTTCGTGAGCCTCAAGGCAATCGCCGAAGTCACCGGCGGCGGAGGCCAACCCATCACCTCCGGCACCGTCACCCTCGGCTACCAAATCGGCTGCGCCGTGGATGTTTCCAACGGCTTGACTCTGGGGTTGGGATTTTCGATCGGCCCAAACGCCTCGGTCACGATCTCCCAGTTCCCGGGTGCGACGATCGGTGGCCAGGCGTCGGTGAACCCGAACATCTCCACCACCCTCAAACCCGGCGCCATTGCCACCATTGCCTTTGGCTCCAAACCCCTTGCGGGCCCGCGGGCTTCGATCACTGCCGAGCAGGTCGAGATCAAAGTCGACGCCTGTGCCGGGCCTGTCACCATCAGGTCCTTCGCCACTGCCGCGATCTCTACCCCGGCCTCGGACAACAACCTCTCTGTGTACGGCGATCCCATCTGGCTGTGAAACCCGCAGCACTCCAACGCTTCTTGCTATCGGCGGTAACGCGTTTTGCTCAGAAAGGTTGACACCGATGACCGACCCGACCGCCTCCGCCGAAACCGTCGCGTCACCGCGAGCTGACGCCGCGCCGCAACCGTTGAACCCACCGTCGTCGCGGTTGGCGGGCTCGTCCTCGGGTTGCTGTTGCTGATCGTGGCGTTCGCGAACCTGGGCCGGATGCCGGGCTGGGCCGACGACTACGGCGCGATCCTGGTGTACCTGGCGTTCTTTCTGTACATGTCCATTGCCGGACGGCTCACATGGTGGGGCATCGATGCTTTGCGCGAACAAGCAAAGAGCCGACGAGGACGCCGATGAGAGCCCGGTTCACGCGCCACGTCGCGCTTGCTCTGGCCGCGGCGGCCACCGGGCTGGGTATCGGGGCCGTGGTCCTGGCCGGTACCCCGGTGGCGACCGCGCAAGGGTATGTGCCGTGTGAGCAGTGGCAGGCCATGCATCCCGGCTGGCCCTGCATCGATACCCCGACAGTGCCGCCAGGGGGGCCCACCCACGGTGTCCACCCCGCCGCCACTACCTTCCCAAACACCGGGCGTGCCCTCTCAGCCCGGTAACGGCGGCGGCATCGGCGCGGGCGCATTGACCCCGCCAGCCATCCCACCGGGCAACGGGACACCGATCGTGCCGGTCCCCGGCGCCGAGACCCCAGTCCTACCGGGAAACCAGCCATCACCAGCACCTCGAACCGCCCCACCAGCGGCGGACCCGGAACCACAGACCCAACGACCGCCTACTCCGCCCGCGCAGACCGAGCTGCCCGCGCCGGTGAGCAGCGCGGTACCGGTAGCGCCGAACATTGCGCCGCCGAGCCCTGCATCACCGGTGCCCGATCGTGAACCTGTGCAACAGGATCGGCGCTCCGGATTCGACGGCCGTATCCCGTTCCTGGTGATCGCGGCGGCCGCCGCATTCGTCGCTGGAGCAAGCCGCACGGTATCGGGCCGTCCGTCCTGGATCGACTGGCTACTGCGCCGAGCTGACGATGAGATCAAGAAGCCGACCGGCCCCAACGTGCCACCGCCGAATCCGGATGACCCGACCTACCAGTTCTGGCTCAATGCCAGCGAACATCAGCGTGCGTTCTGGGAAGCTCTCGATCACTCCCCGTTCGGGATGCAGATCCACCACCTCATCGAACAGCAGATCTTCCGTGACTACCCAGGCGTATTCGACGAGGACGAGAAGAACGCCATCGAAAACTTGCGCGGCATTTGGCAGAGCGTCGCTAACGACGTACACCTGCGCCAGATCCGACGGGCATGGAACCAGATCTATGGAGCACTGAAAAAGGCCGGCATTCTGCCGTGGACCGGACAACCCATGTCGGGCCCTGAAGCCGAGGTGTTGCGGCAGCAACTGCTCTTCTGGGCTGTGGTCGTCGACATCCTCTTCGGTGACTGGATGACACCACGCCCGACCATTCTCGACGATCCCGATTTCGATGACATCCTGAAAGCCCTGGGCCTGTCTCCCGAACAGATCGCCAAGTTCAAAGACCTGACGCCGGCACAACGGCAAGCCTTGCTGAAAATCATCCTCGACATGCTGAGCGGCAAACTCCGCGATTACCGCGACTACTTTCCCAACGCCGAACTGTCCGCCCCATGGGAGCGGCCGCAGAATGATCCGGGCCAACAGCAGCAATACCCGGTCTCGCCCGGCGGCAACGGTAACGTCGCACCGGAAACGCCCACGACGCCACCCAGCGAGATGCCCCCGACACCGCCTGCGGAAATCCCGCCCAGCCAGACTCCGGGCACGGAGGGACCTACTCGCCACGAGCCGCCGTCGACGCCCTCGACGCCACCATCGACACCACCGTCCACCACGCCGTCGACCCCGTCGACACCACCATCCACAATGCCGTCGACACCGTCCACACCATCGACACCAGCACCGTCCACACCACCCTCGACGCCGCCGTCCACCACGTCACCAGCACCGACAACCCCGACCCAACCGCCGACGACCGGCCCAACCCCTCAGCCACCGCGGACGGCTCCACCGACAAGTCCGCCGACCACGCAACCCCCGACAACCAATGAGCCACCACGGACCGCGACGCCGCCACCGACACCACCTCAGAAACCAGGAGAGCCATGGGTGCTCCCCTTCCCGAAACCACCGTCAACGCCCTGGCGAGTACCCGGCCCCCTTCCGCTCCCACCCCTGCTACCAATTCCGGTCGCCAACCACGAACCGCCTGCCGCGGCATCGGCCGAGGCGGAAATCGACGACCTCCCGGAGGAAACACCATGACTCTCTACACACTCAATCCCGACGTGCCCGCCGACCACGCCGAATGGGTTGTGGACGACACCGCTGACCCGCCACAGGTCACCGGCGCACGCTTCGAGTTCGTGCTGCCGGTGATCAGCGAACTGCTGACCTCCCAGTCAGGGTTGTACGCCGTGACCGAGCCGCTCGCGGCCGCACTCGCCGCCAGCGGGATGACAGGTTTTTCCTTGGTTCCGGCAGAGGGCGCACCCGCCGATTACGCCGACAACGCCGATGCCATCGTGATCCCCACTTTCTATGGCCTCTACCTCCACGGCGAACCTGGAAAAGACGACTTCGCACACGAACGTGGAGCACCGGTCGGCTTGGTGCTCTCGCAACGCGCCGCAGACCTGTTGTGCGAGCGAGACCCCGCACTGAGCGAAATGCGATGGGAAGTCGACGAAACTGGTCGACTCACCCGCGACCCCTTGTGAGATCGACCTGGGGTCAATCAGCGGAATGCGATTTGCGGTCATTTGGTGCTGAGGTGTAAGGGTAAGGGCGCAACCGGCCGGAATCTGGCGGTAACGCAGTGATGCCCTGGGCGGAGTTCCCACGGCATCACGAAATTGGTTGTGGCTGTGGGTCACCCCTGAGTGAGGAAAAGTCTCCACAGGCGACGAGGACAGCTGGGCTAGCTAGTGTCC
>NZ_BJWY01000225.1 GCF_007990715.1 Nocardia seriolae NBRC 15557
AGTACTAGAGCAATGGCGCTGGCGCGCAGTGCGCTGGAATTCGGGCGCGGAGCAGCTGGAGCTGTTCGGCGCTCAGAAGAAGAAGGTGGACAAACTGTCCCAGCGCATCGCCGAAGAGCAGCGGCTGGCCGAATCCCTCGCTCCCACACAGCAGCTGGTGCGCCCGCTGCTGGTGATCGTCCCCGGTAAGGATCAGTGATCATGGCCTCCTTCGATTCCATTGTCATCGGCGAGGATTGGATCAGCGAGCACTACTTCACCACCGACTCGGTGAAGGAGTCCTTCCACGGCAAGGTGCTGGAGCTGCGCAAGCTCTGGGACGCCGAGGCCAAGGAGGGACGGGCCACCGTCCGCGGCTCGCTGCTCGCGGCCTGCCGGGATCTACAGACCGATCTGGCCGCCCTCGCCGAGAACCCGCAGGGCGCGCCCAAGGCGCACGCCGAGGTCCGCACCGCCTTGGGGTATCTGGGCGAGCTCACGCCCTTCGTCGCCGAACGCTCCGGGGCCGAGCTGGTGATACCCGACGCGCAGTTGCCCGGCGTCTCGAATGTGCTCTTTCTGCAAGCCGATCCGGTGTCGTCGCTCGAGGATCTGCTCGATCCGGACGAAGGGCTGTTGATCACTCCGGCCACCGAGGACGGGAAGCCGATCGAATCGGTCTCCAAGGCGGTGTCGGCGGCGTTCCGAACCGACAAGGAACGAAAGCCCGCCTTCGTGGTCGTGCAGGCCGGGCAGTGGATGCTGCTGGCCGAGGCCGAACGCTGGGCCGAGGGCCGATATCTCGCCGTCGACCTGCTGGTGGTGGCCGAGCGCAAGCACGAGGCGCGCGGCGGCGAAATCGACCGGGCGGCAGCGATCTTCGGGTATCAGGCGCTGAAAGCCGATGCCGACGGCAATATCTGGTGGACCGGTGTCCTCGAGGATTCGGTCAAGCACACGGTCGGCGTCTCCAAGGACCTGCGCGAGGGCATCCGGCTGTCCATCGAGATCATCGCCAACAATGTGGTGGATCGCCGCCGGGCCCGGGGCCTGTCGATGGACGGTATCGACGGCCAGGAACTGGCCAAGCACTCGCTGCGGTTCCTGTACCGCATCCTGTTCCTGCTGTACGCGGAAGCCTCCCCGGAAATGCAGGTATTGCCCACCGGCGCACCCGAATACGAGGAGGGTTACGGGCTCGATCGCCTGCGCGAGCTGACCCTCACCGAACTGGCGACCGTGCGCGCCCGCACCGGCACCCACCTGTACGAGTCGCTGAAGAAGCTGTTCGACCTCGTCGAGTTCGGCCACACCCCAAAGGTTCGTGAGCTCAATCCTGACGACCCGGCACCCGGCCTCGAATTCAATCCGCTTCGCGCGGACCTCTTCTCCCCGGCGGCGACCCATCTCATCGACGAGGTCGGCCTCAGCAACGAGAAGGTCCAGGACGTGCTGGAGCACCTGCTGCTCACCAAGGAAAGCAAGGGCCGCAAGGGAGCCGACCGCGGCTTCATCTCCTACGCCGAACTCGGCATCAACCAGCTGGGCGCGGTCTACGAGGGCCTGATGTCCTACACCGGATTCTTCGCCGAGGAAGACCTTTTCGAGGTCGCCAAGAACGGCGACCCGGAGAAGGGCTCCTGGGTCGTCCCCACCGACCGCGCCGACCACCTCTCCGAATCCGACTTCGTCCGCGCCGAAGACCCCGACACCCACGAACTGCGCCCGGTCGTCCACCACAAGGGCACCTTCGTCTTCCGCCTCGCAGGCCGCGAACGCCAGCAATCCGCGTCCTACTACACCCCCGAAGTCCTGACAAAGTTCGTCGTCTCCCAGGCCCTCGAAGAACTCCTCGACCAGAACGACACCCGCACCACCCCGGAGGAAATCCTCCAGCTCACCATCTGCGAGCCCGCCCTAGGCTCGGGCGCCTTCGCCATCGAGGCCGTCCGCCAGCTCGCCACCGAATACCTCAAGCGCAAGCAAGAAGACCTCGGCAAACTCATCGACGCCGACAAATACGCCATGGAACTCCAAAAGGTGAAGGCCCACATAGCCCTTCACCAGGTCTACGGCGTAGACCTCAACGCCACCGCCGTCGAACTCGCCGAAATCTCGCTCTGGCTCGACACCATGGTGGCGGGCCTCCAAGCCCCCTGGTTCGGCCTCCACCTCCGCCGCGGCAACTCCCTCATCGGAGCCCGCCGAGCGGTCTACACCCCAACCCTCCTGGCCAAGAAAGCCTGGTTGAAGACCGTTCCGAACGACGTCCCCCTCGGCGAGGACATCGGCACCGGCATCCACCACTTCCTCCTCCCCGCCGAAGGCTGGGGCGCGGTCATCGACACCGCCGAAGCAAAGACCTACGCCCCGGACAAGCGCGAAGAACTCCGCCTGTGGCGCAACGAAATCCGCAAGTCCCCTAACAAGGCCATCATCAAACGCCTGGCAGCCCTCTCCCAACGAGTCGAAACCCTTTGGGACTTCACCCTCCGCCGCCTAACCATCGCCGAATCCGAAATCCGACGCGACCTCCACCTATGGGAATCCGCCCCGGTCGAACACACCCCAGCGGTAACTCGCGAACAAATCGAAACCGTCCTCACCAACCCGAACGGGGCCTACCAGCGCCTGCGACGCGTCATGGACGCCTGGTGCGCCATCTGGTCCTGGCCATTGACCACTGACAAGGAACCCCCGGACTGGGATACGTGGGTCGGCGGATTGGAAGCAATCCTCGGCGTCGCGCTGAAGGAGACCGCCGCCGAACGTCGAGGCCAACTCAGCCTGGGACGGGATACCAGCTGGCAGGAACTGGATTTCGCAGAGGAGAACGATCTCCTGCTGTCCCGGGTCATAGCCGTGGAACATGCCCGCCACCAGTTCCCTTGGCTCAATATTGCTCAGGAGATCGCCGAGCGAGCAGGCTTCTTCCACTGGGAGTTGGACTTCGCACCGGTGTTCGCGAGAGGTGGCGTCGATCTGCAGGTTGGTAACCCGCCGTGGGTCCGACCGGATTGGGATGAGGCGGGGGTACTCGCAGAGTTCGATCCGTGGTGGCAACTCGCGGAAAAGCCAAGCGAATCGGCGAAGCATGCTAAACGAGATGAGATCCTTGGATCATTCGCTGCTTTGACGAGTTACCTCGATGAGAGGGCCGAGCAGACTGGCATCAGCGAACATCTCGCATCAAACATAGACCGACCAGCATTGGCTGAACTTCGTCCCGATTTATACCGATGCTTCATGGAGCGAACATGGCGTTCGATCTCAACATCCGGCATTTCCGCCCTCATACATCCCGAGAGTCATTTCACAGAACTTCGCGCCAGGGGTCTGCGGCGTGAAACCTATGAGCGACTGCGCAGGCACTGGCAGTTCAAGAACAGCGCCTATATCTTCCGCGAGATCAGTCATAAACGCGACTTCGGTGTCCACGTTTACGGAACTGCACGCCGTCGTATTAGCTTTCAACAAGCAGCATGGATATACAACCCCTCCGTCATCGAGCGATCGATCGCTCATGATGGATCGGGACAGCCGCCGGGCGTTCGAGATATTAACGACGAATGGGACATGCGCCCGCACCTGGAGAGAATAATCCACGTCGACGAGTCGGTCCTAAAGGACTGGGCGGCGCTTATAGATGAACCAGGAACGCCAACCAGAGAAGCTCGGATCTTGTATCCGATCAACAACGTTAGCGTTGAGGTTCTGAACAAGATTTCCAACTCACCTCGCCTGAGTCAGACCGGTTTTGAATGGACACCCGGCTGGAACGAGACGATCGACCGCAAGCGCGGATTGTTCGAATTCAAACCCGCCGTTCCAAACACGTGGAACGAGGCGATCATCCAGGGCCCCCATATCACGGTGGCGACGCCGATATTCCAACAGCCGAACCCTAGCTCAAAGAATCGGCAAGATACCGAACATATCGACCCGGAATCAATTTCAGAGAACTTCATACCTCGCACAAGTTATCAAATATCTAAGCCATTTTCAGAATACATATCCGAATACTCAGAGTGGTCGGGTCAGCCAAGTTCAGATTTCTTTCGCTTAGCATGGAGAGAAATGGCAGACGTCGCAACAGTTCGCACGCTTCACGCAGCCATAATACCACCGGGGCCGCAACATCCGCTGACAATATACTCCGCGAAGCTGGATTTCCCAGACCTCGCAGTTGCGTCAGCGTTCAGCGCTTCGATTCTCTCAGACTTCGTAATAAAGGTTGCAACTAATGGACC
>NZ_BJWY01000226.1 GCF_007990715.1 Nocardia seriolae NBRC 15557
CGAGATACAAGGACCTGATCGGCAATGATGACCTGGCGATGAGGATGACTGCCTACAACTTGAAGATGCTCTACGACGGCGCGGCATCCCAAGCTACGCCGAACCTACATTCGACACCACTGGACAAGTTCTTGGGCTCAGGTTACAACGCGGGAGGGACGTTGGGGCGGTCGTTGGGGGTAGCCCAAGGCGGCGACCACTTCTTGCCGAGGGAAGACGAGCACGGAGATAGCACCGTGAATGTCGTCGGATACGCACATCAGATCCTCTATGACAGTGGGGCGTACAAGTGAGATTTCACAACAGCAGGTGGTTTCGGTGGGGTCTTGGCCTGTCGATCGTGCTGGGGCTGATGGTTTTTGGCCATTATCGACTGGAGTACGAGCGTCACCATCCGTATGAGGCACGATCGATCGTCGAGCAGGCGACCGTTGCCGGTTTCACTCGGACCGGAATTATCGCCATCGACGACGGTGACAACCCGCCTCGCGCGGAGGCGTATTTCATTGGCCCCGCCCCCAAGCCCGACGTCGTGGCAATCGTATCGGTCCCCACGATCCAGTTGCAGCCGGTGGAGGTTGCCGACGCCGAGTGGGTAAGGCAACATCCTGATGCCGATTACGCGGTGGCACGCGGGGAACGGCCGGACGGCTGTGGGGCTGGTGTGTCGTTCTTTTCGAATCCGACGCGCACGGTCAAGGAGCGAGGGACTCGAGATGTCACCATTCTGACCGATGAGCAAATCGCGGCGGTGCGGAACCACACGGCGGTTGTCATCAAACTGAGTGTAGGCCCTTGCGGATGGTGAACCGATCGGTTGCCGGTATTGCGGGCCTGGGGTACAGGGGAATTCAGTCGGACAGCGTACCGTCGGCACCGAACACCGCCGATGCCGAGGAAGACGGTTGATGAAGGTTTATGCAGCCCTGGATCCGCGCCTGCCGTTGTCGGCGGTGCCGCGGGTGGCGAAACGGCTGGAGGAGTTGGGGTTCGACGGGATACACATTCCGGAGACCATCCACGATTCCTTCGCGGTCGCGCTGCTGGCCGCCGAGCACACCGCCCGGATCACGGTGCGGACCGCGATCACCCTGGCCTTCGTGCGCAGCCCCACGCTGGTCGCCTACAGTGCCTGGGATCTCGCGAAATTCTCCGGCGGCCGCTTCGAACTCGGCCTGGGCACCCAGATCCGGCAGAACATCGAGGACCGCTACGGAATGCCGTGGTCGGAGCCGGTGACGCGGATGGGGGAGTACCTCGCGGTGCTGCGGGAACTGTTCTCCGCCTTCGCATCCGGCGGCTCGATCGAGTTCGAGGGCGGCGACTACCGGATCACCCGGATGCAGCCCTACTTCAATCCCGGCCCCGACGACCGCACCGCACCGCCCATCCTGCTCGGCGCGGTCAACCCCGGAATGTGCCGCCTGGCCGGACGTCTCGCCGACGGCGTCATCACCCACTCCACCAACTCCGATCCGGGCTACCTGCGCGACGTCGTCCGGCCCGCGCTGCTGGCCGGCGCCGAAGCGGCGGGGCGCACCCCGCCCGCCCTCATCGCCGCGACCACCATCGCCACCGGCCCCGACGCCGACGCCGTGACCCGCGAACGCGAGCGCCTGCGCCGCCTGCAAGCCTTCCTCTACTCCACCCCCGCCTACCGCTCGGCACTGGAACGCCTCGGCCTCCCCAAATTGTTCGATCGCCTACGCGATCTGGTCCGCACCCAGCAATGGGACCGTCTCCACGAGGTCATGACCGACGACATCCTCGACACCCTGCTCATCTCCGGCGACTACGACGCCCTACCCGACCTGATCCACAACCGCTACCACGGCCTCGCCGCCGGTGTGGTCATGTCCGCCCCGGCCGAGGACCCGGATGACGCCCGCCTGAAAAACACCATCGAACAGATCCGGGCCCAGGACTGAATCCCGGCACCCGATCCGGCCGACCAGCGGATCGGAGCCCGCGACTCGTACCGTGGGGGTATGGGTGAACGGGTGGTGGTCATCGGCGGGGATGCGGCGGGGATGGCGGCGGCGTCGCAGGCGCGGAGGTTGAAAGGGCCGGGGGAGCTCGAGATCGTCGTCTTCGAGCGGGGGTATTTCACGTCGTACTCGGCGTGCGGGATTCCGTACTGGGTGGGTGGGGAGGTCGGCGGGCCCGAGGAGCTCATCGCGCGCACGCCCGCCGAGCATCGGGCGCGGGACATCGATCTGCGGTTGCGGACCGAGGTGGTGGAGATCGACGTTCCCGGGCAGCGGGTGCGCTCCCGCGAACTCGATACCGGGCGCGAGAAGTGGACCGGGTATGACAAACTCGTGATCGCCACCGGTGCGACGCCCATCCGGCCGCCGTTGCCGGGGATCGACGCGGACGGGGTGCACGGGGTGCAGAGCCTCGATGACGGGCAGGCCCTCATCGCCAGGCTGGAGTCGATACCGGGCCGGCGCGCGGTCGTGGTCGGGGCGGGGTACATCGGTGTCGAGATGGCCGAGGCGCTGATTCGGCGGGGGTTCGAGGTCGCCATGGTCAGTCGCGGCGCGGAGCCCATGGCCACCCTCGATCCGGATATGGGCATGCTGATCCGGAAGGCCATGCAGGGCATGGGAATTCAGGTCGTGTGCAATGCCGGGCTGACGGCGGTGCGCACCGACGCGCAGGGTCGGGTCACCGGTGTCGTCACGGCCGAGGCCGAATACCCCGCCGATGTAATGGTTCTCGGCATCGGGGTGCGCCCGGCCACCGACCTCGCCCGTGCTGCCGGTCTGCCGCTGGGCGAATCGGGCGGGCTGCTCACCGATCTCGCCATGCGGGTTCGTGGCCACGAAAACATCTGGGCCGGAGGCGATTGCGTCGAAGTCCTCGACCTCGTCTCCGGTACCGAACGCCACATCCCCCTCGGCACCCACGCCAACAAACATGGCCAGGTCATCGGCTCCGGCGTCGGCGGCGGCTACGCCACCTTCCCCGGCGTGGTGGGCACCGCCGTCAGCAAGGTCTGCGACCTCGAGGTGGCCCGCACCGGCCTCCTCGAACGCGACGCCCGCGCCGCCGGACTCCAATACCTCACCGTCACAATAGAATCCACCAGCCGCTCGGGCTACTACCCCGGCGCCGCCCCCATGACGGTCAAAATGCTCGCCGAACGCCGCACCGGCCGCCTGCTCGGCGTCCAGATCGTCGGTCGAGAAGGCGCCGCCAAACGCATCGACACAGCCGCCGTGGCCCTCACCGCGCACCTGACCGTCGACCAGATAGTCGCCCTCGACCTCGGCTACGCCCCACCCTTCTCCCCGGTCTGGGACCCCATCCAGGTAGCCGCCCGCAAGGCCGTCACCGCCGTCCGCCGGGACGGGCCCCACCCGGCGGCGAGCACCGGCCGGGTGGGACAGGGCGAGCGCTAGACGCGGAACGGGTGGCCGCCGAGGGAGGCGGTGTAGACGGCGGCGCGGGAACGGGCCAGGCGCAGGTTGGCCAGTTCCTGGTCGGTGAGCCGGTGGCGGGCGCGGACCCGGCGGACCGGTGCGGCGAGGACGG
The DNA here is from genome assembly GCF_007990715.1 of Nocardia seriolae NBRC 15557. Taxonomy (GTDB): domain Bacteria; phylum Actinomycetota; class Actinomycetes; order Mycobacteriales; family Mycobacteriaceae; genus Nocardia; species Nocardia seriolae. The sequence goes on from NZ_BJWY01000226.1 coordinate 3,541, forward strand.
ACAGGACCGTCAGGGGCGCGTGCGCGCCGGGAAATGCGATGGTGGCCATGGGAAATCTCCTTCACGGGAGGTGGGGGTGGTTATTCGACCCGGACTGGGATACGGACTATCGCCGGAACTCATTCGTCCCTCACCTCCTCGCCATCGGGATACACGCGGGCATCGCTGGTACTGGTGCGCAGCACCCGAGGGGAGGGAAAGCATCGCGGCATTCGTCGATGCGGGCACCCCTCTCGTCAGAGCTTCGGCACTGCACGACGTATCCGCTTGCGCGGAAGCCACTTCGGATCACCCCTTAATCCGGAGTGATCTGTCCTAATACT
>NZ_BJWY01000227.1 GCF_007990715.1 Nocardia seriolae NBRC 15557
TTAAGCCTGAATCCACCGATGCGATCGGTGGATTCAGGTGTGTTGAAATGAAGAAAGTGCCTTCTGAGCTGGAAAGATTGGAGTTACCACACCACAATCAAGACCAGTTCCGAAAGACACTTTCAGTGCGATTGTTCCATAGGTTCGCAGAGGACTCGGCAAGGTTCGATGACGATGACCTCGTGTCGTGTGCCGGGTTGGCTCCGGTGATGACATTGGCCGAGCAGACCGGCTTGACCAGGCTGTTGACCGAGAAAGTCGCTATCGACACGCCGCGAATCAAGTCCGGGACAGCGAATCTCGCGCCGAAGCTGGCCACCTTGATCGCCGGGATGTGCGCGGGCGCGGACAGCATCGACGATATCGATCTGTTGCGTAGCGGCGGGTGCAAGACCCTGTTCGAGGGCGTTTACGCGCCCTCGACGGTCGGAACTGCGTTGCGGGAGTTCACCTTCGGCCATGCCAAGCAGTTGGAGTCGGTGATGCGCGAGCATCTGCTCGCCCTGAACGAAAGGGTCGATCTGCTGCCCGGCGCGCAGGCCCGCGTGTTCGTCGATATCGACTCGTTGCTGCGCCCGGTCTACGGGCACCGGAAACAAGGCGCCTCCTACGGGCACACCAAGGTTGCGGGTAAACAGGTTCTCCGCAAAGGACTTTCGCCCCTGGCTGCCACGATCAGCCCCGACCTCACGGCACCGGTGATCGCCGGGATGCGGTTGCGCGCAGGCAAAACCGGCTCCGGCAAGGGAGCCGCGTCGATGGTCACCGCAGCGATCGGGACAGCCTGCGTCGTCGGCGCGGACGGAACCGTCCTGGTCCGCAGGGATTCGGCCTACGGCACCCGCAAGGTCGTGCGTGCCGCACTACGGGCCGGGGCGCAGTTCTCGCTGGTGCTGACCCGCAACCCTGCCGTGAACGCCGCGATCGCGGCGATCACCGAGGACGAGTGGACCCCGGTGCGTTACCCAGGCGCGGTCCAAGATCCCGACACCGGACAGTGGATCTCCGACGCCGAGGTCGCCGAAATCACTTATACCGCTTTCGCTTCCACGAAAGATCGGACCACAGCGCGGTTGATCGTGCGGCGGGTCAAAGACGCCCGCTACCCCGACGCGCTGTTCCCCCTCTGGCGGTATCACCCGTTCTTCACCAACTCGCACGAACCGGTCGCCGACGCCGACATCACCCACCGCAAACATGCTGTTATCGAAACCGTGTTCGCCGATCTGATCGACGGGCCACTGGCTCATATCCCGTCCGGGAAGTTCGGCGCGAACTACGCCTGGGGCCTGTGCGCGGCGATCGCCCACAACCTGCTGCGCGCCGCCGGCACACTGGCCGGGCACCGGCTCGGCCGGGCGCGAGGATCGACCCTGCGCCGCAAAATCGTCAACATCCCCGCTCGCCTGACGCGCCCGCAACGCCGTCCGATCCTGCACCTGCCCCGCCGCTGGCCCTGGGCGGATGCATGGCTCACTTTGCGGCACAACACAATCGGTTACAGTCCACCGCTCGCGGTCACCGTCTGACCACCCCGCCGGACACGGCCCGACCAAAACCTCGAAGTGGAAAAGCTGGGCAGACCAGCGGTGACCCCACGCCCGAAACTGGCTGGTCTGCGCGCCTTCGGCGCGCAGACCAGCCGGAACCCGAGTCGGTGGATTCAGGTTAAGTCGGCACCTGTCGCGAATTTTGAGAACCTACAGACATTGCAATGCAGGCGCTGTCAATTCGCTGCCAGTCGGACTTTCTCGCCATTGACGGCGAGATCGATCGACTTTCCACCCTTATCCCAGTCGTCGAAGTTCAATTCCGCGGTGCCGCCTTTCGCCACGTTGATGCCGTCATAGGTGAATTCTCGTGTCTCCTTCTTGCTTTTGTCATCGCGTATTATCCGTACGCCTATGGCCTCATCTGCACCCGATTTGCTTCCGTCAACGGTGAAGACATTGTGATCCAACGGGAGTGACACACTGACCTCGCCGCCAGCTCCCACGGCCGTCTTGCTCGCGATGAAAGTATAGTCGGTGCTATCGTAGCTCTCGCCTATCTCGATGTCCGGTTTCTGTGCATCGGTGGAATTATAGGTCACTTTGGAGCCGTCGCCCGAGACTTTGATCGTCGATTTAGAGTTCGGTGTGAGATTGATGCTACTTGCCGAGATTTCATATGCGTCACCAATGATGCTCACACTGGTCGGATCAGTTTTGTTGAGCTCCGTACCATCGACGGTGACGGAGTATTGGGCGCCTGGGGGCAGTTCGTAGGTGGGCTCGCTGCGGTAGGCTGAGTCGTTTGCTTTGATATCGACGAATCGTGCACCGGGAATTTCGTTGACTCGTTTTCCACCGACAAATCCAATGCGTCGCTCGTGATCATCGGTGATCAACAAGTGCCCGTGGTCGATCGGATCTCCGTTCAAGAACACCGTGATCGGACTACCACCGGTGGATGCACCCGTTTTGTTGCCCTTAATGTGATGCGCGGTGTGAGGAAACGGGTGCTGCTTCTGTGCGGGGGTAGTGGGGTCGAGCTCAAGTGTTCCGGTTCCCGCGTCGCCGTCGTAGTTTTCGGCCGCGTGGCGTGGGTCGGCCGCTGTCGTGTAGGTCCAAGTGTTACGCGTGGTGTCGACGTCGACGTGGCGAATCTCGTTGAGATAGTTGTTGTCATAGATCAGGATCGATTTCATGCCATCGCCCTTGTCTTCGATGGCGAACGGAGTCACCTCGTGACCGCCGGTACGATCCCGCTTGTAAAATCCGAGCGAATATGTCTCCGCTGCGCCGGGTTTCAGTACCCCAATCAATTTGTCGACAATCTGATTCGGGGTGCCTTGGACCTGTCCATCACGCACAGCTTGCATGGACTGCCCGACGAACTGCCTGGCGATCATCTCCTGCATTGCTTTGTTACCGGGGAAACGGAGATCGGCGGTGGCGTCTCCCCCGAAGTTCTCCGGTTGAAGTGCGCCCATGTGCAGCAGCAGGCTGGTCACGGACATGCCGTAACAATGTCCCCCATTCATATCATTGTTTTGACTCAGCATCCACCGGCGGGCCTGCGGTATAAGCACACAAGTACCGCCCTGGTCGAAGGCGCACACCTCGTCTCCGAACAGGATTCTCATGGAAGGCGGTATCAGATTGGTCGGACCGTTTTCGTTTCCGTAATTTTGGAATCCGAAACCGTCCTTGTCTGGCCGGAAACCGGAGTCGGCTAGTAGCTGCCCGGTCGGGATATACCCTTCGTTTAGACTTGAATCATACGAAATGACCGGCTCGGCGTCCGCAACGCCTGTGGCGATTGCAGTGAAGGCAGCTACCGCGATAGCTGTTGCCTCTGCGAACTTTCTGGACCTCAACCCCTACCTCCATGACTGATATGCGTCGATCACGGGATCTTCGCATTGAGGACTGAAATCTGATGCGTTGACGATTCCGGCGCCATGACACCACAGTGGCCCTGCACTCGCTGGGTACCCCGCGTACAGCAGAAACTGCAGAAATTTCGACACTACGAGATCTGGCTTCCCGTACCGCCGACAACAAACATCCAGTGCAGGATTTCCCGATCAAATGGCCACTGCCGAGAAATATGACTAGTGGACGTTTACATCTTGCATCAGCGGCCACACGTGGTCGATCAAGACGTGCAGACGAGGGGTCGCGCCGCGTGTCGGATGGCGTCTATTGCCACATAGTGGGGGGAGGACTGGCAGGTGCCGACCTCGTCGGCGTTGTGCAAGGCCCGCGCGCTCAACTGGGCGAAGAGTCCAATGCCATTAA
>NZ_BJWY01000228.1 GCF_007990715.1 Nocardia seriolae NBRC 15557
GGACACTAGCGGGTAATGACAACGAGAACACAGCCCCTGCGGCCCTATGACGTCGTCCTGATCGGCGGCGGCATCATGAGCGCGACCCTCGCGGTAATGCTCAAGCACCTGGAGCCCAGCTGGACGATCGCGGTCTACGAGCGACTGCCCGAGGTGGGCAGGGAGGCCTCGGCGGCCTGGAACAATGCGGGCACCGGCCATTCGAGCCTGTGCGAACTCGACTACACCGTCGAGAACCCGGACGGCTCGATCGATATCGGGCCCGCCGTGGAACTCAACGAGCAGTTCCAGCTCACCCGGCAGCTGTGGGCGTCGCTGGTGCAGAACGGGATTCTGCGCGATCCGTCGACCTTCATCAATCCGGTCCCGCACATGACGCTGGCGCGCGGTGACGCCGAGGTGGATTTCCTGCGTCGTCGTCACGAAACACTTTCCGCCCATCATCTTTTCGCGAGTATGCGATTCAGCGACGACCCGAAGGTGATCGGCGAGTGGGCCCCGCTGCTGACCGCGGGCCGCGCGGACGGCGAGCCAATCGCCGCCACCCGCGACATCACCGGCAGCGATATCGATTTCGGTGAGCTGACCGTCCAGCTGTTCCACTGGCTGCGCTGGCGCGATGTCGAGATCCACCGCAATTGCGAGGTGCGCGGGCTGCGCCGCAACAATGACGGCACCTGGCAGCTGCGGGTGGACTGGCGCACCGACAACGACCGCCTCACCCGGAAGGTTGACGCCCGCTTCGTCTTCGCGGGCGCGGGCGGCTGGGCGTTGAAGGTCCTGCAGAAGGCGGGCATTCCGGAGGCGCACGGCTACGGTTTGCTGCCGGTGAGCGGCCGATTCCTGCGCTGCGACAATCCGGAGGTGATCGCCGCGCACGACGCCAAGGTGTACGGCCGCGGTCCGGTCGGCGCGCCGTCGATTTCCATGCCGCACTTGGATACTCGACTCGTGAACGGGCGGCGGTCGCTGCTGTTCGGCCCCTATCCGGGCGCGAATCCCCGCTTCCTGAAGGGCGGTTCGCTCTTCGACGCCCCGGCGTCGCTGCGGCCGGACAATCTCGCACCGCTGGGCGCCATGCTGCGGCAGAACCGGGATCTGGCCTGGCTGCTGGTCTCGCAGCGGGCCTCGACGCGCAAGAAGAAGCTGGCGGCGCTGCGGGAATTCGTGCCGGAGGCTCGCGCCGCGGACTGGACCATGATCACCGCGGGCCAGCGCGCCCAGATCGTGAAGCCGGATCCGGAGCGCGGCGGCGTGCTGGAATTCGGTACGGAAGTCGTTGCCTCGCACGATGGTTCGATCGCGGCGGTGCTGGGCGCCACGCCGGGCGCGTCGACCGCGCCCGTCGTCCTGCTGGAGGTGCTGGAGCGTTGCTTCCCGCGCTATTCGCACCTCTGGGAACCGCGCCTGCGCAGTCTCATGCCGACCCTCGGGCGGAGTCTGGCCAAGGATCCCCGGCTGGCGCGGCAAACCATGGCCGATACCGCCGAGGCGCTGGGGCTTGAGGGTCGCGTAGTGGGCTGATATGAAATTGGAACACGTTTCAATTTCTTGACCGGTCAGGAGACGGCATGGACAGCGCCACCAAGGACGAGCAGAGCGCCACCATGGGCGAAATGGTGATGGCGGGCTTCCGCAAGCTCGGCTTCATCCAGTTCACCGGCATCGAGAGCGTCGACTACGCTCCCGGCCGCAGCGTGGTCAGCATGGCCGCCGGGCCCGAGCACTTCAACCACAATGGCGACATTCACGCCGCCCTGCTGTTCGGCCTGGCCGAGACGGCCGCCATGGGCGCGTCCATCTCCGGCATCGTGGATCTGCTCGGCGACACCTACATCGTGGCCCGCAACGGTCGCATCGAATACCTGGCCCGCGCCAAGGGCGAGGCGGGTCCTTTCAGCGCCACCTCCGAACTGACCCCGGAGGCGATCGCGACCACCCGCGCGAATATCGAGTCCCGCACCGAGATCGAGCTGGAGGTGCCGGTGACGATCACCGATGTCACCGGCAAGCCCGTGGCCGGCGCGGCCTTCACCGCGGTGATCCGGCCGCGCCGCAAGTAGTTTCAGCGTTCGCTGTCCAGCATGGCCATCTGCTCCGGTGCGTAGCGCCCGCCCGCGACCCGGTCGGCGGGCACGGCCGCCTCGATGGTGGCCAGCTCGGCATCGGTCAGCCGGATATCCACCGCGGCAAGGGCTTCCGCCCAGCGCTGCGGCTTCCGCGCGCCGATCAGCGGCACGATATCCGTGCCCCGCGACAGCACCCAGGCGATGGCCAGCTGCGCCACGCTCACGTCGTGATCGGCCGCGATCTCGGCCAGCGCATCGACCAGACGCAGATTGGCGGTGAAGTTCTCGCCCTGGAAGCGCGGGCTGTGGGCGCGGAAGTCGTTGGGCGCGAACTGCTGCCCGGGCCGCAACGAGCCGCCGAGCAGGCCGCGTGAGAGCACCCCGTAGGCGGTGATGCCGATGCCGAGTTCGCGTGCGACAGGCAGGATTTCGGCCTCGATCCCGCGAGAGATCAGCGAGTACTCGATCTGCAGATCCACGATCGGGTGTACGGCCGCGGCGCGCCGCAGCGTCTCCGCACCCACCTCCGACAGCCCGATGTGGCGGATGTATCCGGCCCGCACCATGTCCGCGAGCCCGCCGATGGTCTCCTCGATCGGGACGTTCGGGTCCAGCCGCGCGGGCCGGTAGATATCGATGTAATCGGTGCCCAGCCGCTCCAGCGTGTAGGCCAGGAAATTCTTGGTGGCCGCCGGCCGCGTATCCACGCCGCCGAAGCTGCCGTCGGGCCCGCGCAGCGCACCGTATTTCACGCTGAGCAGCACATCCTCGCGCTTGCGCTCGGCCAGCGCCTGCCGGATGAGCAGCTCGTTGTGCCCCATCCCGTAGAAGTCGCCGGTGTCGATGAGGTTCGCGCCGGAATCGATGGCGGCATGCACGGTGGCAATGGACACGGCCTCATCGGCCTGCCCGTACATGCCGGACATCCCCATGGCCCCGAGAGCGAGGCGAGAGACTGCGGGCCCGGTCTTGCCGAGCTGGACGGTGTCGAGGTTCTTCGTCATGGCGACAACGTTGCGCCCACCGTGCGAGGAGTGGGAGAGGACCGCTCATCCATGGATCGCCGATCCCTGGATGGGTGAGCCGACCATCGTCGCCGCGATGCCCGGCCCGCCGGTGGCGTCATGTCGTCAGGGCTGGTCGGGCGGACCGTCGTTGTAGTAGGCCAGAAGGGCGCGACATACCCGTCGGCCGACGCTTCCACCCTGCTTACTGGGGGCGATACACATGACGATGCAGCTCACGAGCAGGATGGTCAGCGGAACAGCGACCTTCGGATCCACGCCGACCTCCATGGCGAGCACCACGATGAAGGCAAAGCTCATCCCTACCAAGCCCAGTACTGTCCACGCGGCATGCGGTGTCCATGGCGAGGTAGGGGCAGGCTCGCCCGCGGACGTCTTGGACACAGCAGCGTGATTTTCGAGCCGGGTATCGGCCTGGGCCGGATCCGGGAGCGGAGTCGGTGCAGGGGGCTGGACGCCTCCTTCGTGATCATGCGGCACGCTGCCCCTCCATATCCTTACCGTTCACGGCCATGACGGCTCGTGTACTTGCATTTGTTCGATCGTTGTCGGGGCATTTTCGATTGATCGAAGTGGGGGCAACCGATATCGTCAGCAAGGACAACTCCGTTGGTGCTAGTGTCC
>NZ_BJWY01000229.1 GCF_007990715.1 Nocardia seriolae NBRC 15557
GACGTATGCAGAGTTGGTATTACCCATCCCCTCCAACGGGACAACCAAGACATTCATATCGCCGAGCGCCGCTCGCGCGAGTTTGCTTCCCCGCCACGGATACTCCGCACAATCACCCAATGCGCGAACAACAGCAACGCGTTCCATTTCAAGCGCGGTCAACACGACCACATCGATGGCGATGGCCGGATCGGCGGCCGTCGACTGCGACATGGCGCCAGACTACCCGGTTACCGACCCTTCACAGCACGCAATAGTCGAGATCGGTTGCGCACCAAGGGCTACAGTGGTGAGGCGGCCGATTCGGCCGCATGGAAACACTCGGCAGGGACCGGTTCGGCAGTGACGGACGAACATCCGACCTTGAAGAGCGAACAGCTCGAACGCATCAAATTACGCGATACCTTCCTCAACCTGAATATCGTTGCACTGGGTGTGGTTACGGCCGTCGGACTACCGGGCCAGCGGGGCGGCGTATGGCTGATAGTCCCGTGGATCACCACGATTCTCGGCTGGGCCTATCTCTCCAATGACGACAAGGTGTCCGCTATTGCCCGACACCTCCGGTTGCAGGTAAGCCCCATTGACGTGAGCGGCTCATGGGAGACGAGTCGCAAAGGACTACTGCCGCTGCGGATTCGATGGTTCGCCGACGTCATTACTTTCACGCTGTCGTTCATTGCCCCGATTCCCGCGGCGATCACGCTCTACGCGACCAGCGTGCATACCTCGCGGCCGACGGTCATATATCTCGTGACAGCGCTGGAAGCAATGGCAACGACGGCATTGGCGGCGGTATACGCGATGTCGGCGGCGCGGCGGCGGCGCGAGTGAATTCACTTGGCACGGACGATATACCGCCGAATTCGGCGTCACCGGGAAACCATCGGGACTACGCTCCCTCCACGGAACGCGCGATGCGCCGTTCCCTCCCGGTGGATAGGAGTTCGATCCCTGTGCGATGGTCAACGCTATTCTCCTACGCCGCCGCACTGGTCGTCGCCGTCGGGATGACCGCGGGGTGCTCCGGCAACCAGACTTCCGCCGGTTCCACCTCCACCCGGGCGATCACGACCACGACTTCCCCCGTCCCCACCACCCCCGCCGAGGTCCGGGTCGCGCTCGCCGATCTCAAACCCGCGGGCGACCAGATCCCGGACGTCAAGAAGGCCGCGGTCGACGGCGTGACCGTCGGGCGGGCCATGTACATCGGCACCTGCTACGCCAATTCCGATCCCATCTTCAACTACCGCGTGCCGCTGAAGAGTTCGTCCTTCACCGCCACCATCGCCATGGGCGACCGCAGCGCGCAGGACTCCCAGGCGCACGTGGAGTTCTTCGTCAACGACATCCGCGCCGCCGTGGTCGACCCGCGTCTGGGCAGCCCCGCCCGGGTAACCCTCGATGTCAGCGATGCCGCCACGCTCTCGGTGCGCGTATACCCGTACCGCACCGACGAATGCGGCGAGAGCCGCGGCATCGTTCTCGCGAGCGCCGAGTTCTCGACCCTCGCGAATCCGGCCGCCGCCAAGCGCACCGAGGATCCCTCGGCCTACACGGTCGAGACGGAAACCGTTTCGGCCAAGTGCGATTCGTTCGACCTGAAGTCCGACCACAAGCCGATGCCCCTGAACGGGCAGACGAGTTACCACGCGCTGTCGGCGGGCCGCAAGGACAACCTCGGCGATGCGCCCGGACCGTGCGGCTTCGAATACAACCTCGCCCGGTCCGCCAAGAAACTGACCGCCGTCGCGGGCGTCATCGACGACAGCACCTCGACCTTCACCTGCCGCATCGAGATCTCGGCCGACGGCAAGTCACTGTTCAACAAGGACTTGGCGCTGGGCAGCACCGAACCCGTCGACATCCCGGTGGACAACGTGCTCCGGCTGCGGGTCGAGTTCACCTTCCTCGGCAAGGGCTACGGCCAGTGCGCGCTGGGCGATTTCCGAATCTTCCGATCGGCCGCGAAGTAACGAAATCCGCTCCTACAGCAGCGAATGCGTGGCGAGGCGGATCAGGCAGGTGTCGACGAAGTCGGCGGCGGAGCCGGGTTCGTCGGTGGCGGCCCAGCGTTCGGTGGCGAGGCGGACGGCGGTGTTGGCCATGGCGGCGGTGAGGGCCACGTCCAGATCGTCGGGGGTCGATCCGGTGCGGGCGGCGATGATGGGGATCAGCTGGGCTTCGCAGTCCTGGTGGACTCGTAGCCAGGTGGCGCGCAGGGCGGGGAGTTGGGTGGCCGCGCGGACCAGGGGGCGCAGGCGGGATTCGGGGATGGACTCGGCGGCGAGGGTACGGGTGGTGGCGGTTCGGTAGGAGCGGGCCAGGGCCTCGCGCAGGGGGAGGTCGGGCGGGCAGGCGGCGAGTTCGTCGGCCCAGGCCTGGGTGCCGATGGCCAGCAGCGGGGCCAGCACGTCTTCCTTGGTGGCGAAGTAGCGGTAGAAGGTGCGCAGGCCCATGCCCGCGGCGGCGGCGATGTCCTCGACCGTTGTTGCGGTGTAGCTGTTTTCGATGAAGAGGTGGGCGGCGGCCAGCGCAACCTCGCGGCGGGTGGCCGCGCGGCGGGCCTCGGACAGGGCGGGACGGCCGGCGCGGGGGCGGTCACTGGTCATGGTCATGGATGCCCTTTCGCTGGCCATGGGGGCACTCTAGCCGGGGCCGAAAGTATTTATGGCGCGGCGTGCCATTTTCGGCATATCGTGTCAGAAAGTAGTTCCATCGATCAGGAAGTGATCCATGAACCGTCTCGAGCAGCGCCGCATCCTGGTGACCGGCGCCGGATCCGGCATCGGCCAGGCCACCGTTCTCCGATTGCTGTCCGAAGGCGCGGTCGTCTCGGGCGCCGACGTCAATGCCGAGGGGCTGGCGCTGACGCGCAAGCAGGCCGCCGAGGCGGGCACCGATTCGCGCCTGATCACCCTCGAGATGAACATCGGCGAGGAGGCCGAGGTGGTCGCGGGCGTGCGCACCGCCGTCGAGGCGCTCGGCGGGCTGAACGCGCTGGTCAACGCGGCGGGCATCCTGCGCGCGGCGCACACCCACGAAACCTCCCTGGACCTGTGGAACCAGATCATCAATGTGAACCTCACCGGTACCTTCCTGGTGATCCGCGAGGCGCTGCCCGCGCTGCTGGCCAATCCGCGCAGCACCGTGGTGAACTTCAGTTCCACCTCGGCCAACTTCGCGCACCCCTACATGGCCGCGTACTCCGCGAGCAAGGGCGGCATCCAGACCCTGACCCATGTACTGGCCCTCGAATACGGCAAGCAGGGCCTGCGCGCGGTGAGTGTCGCGCCGGGCGGCATCAAGTCGGGAATCACCGACGCTACGCCGGGCTACCTCCCCCAGGATGCCGACTGGTCGCTCTTCGGCCGGTTGATCGCCGTACTGCCGCAGGACAATCCGGCCGAGCTGGCCGGGCCGGAGAATGTGGCGGGTGTCATCGCCATGCTGGTGTCGGACGACGGGTCGCGGCAAAGTAGTGCGTTCTGGTTACCTACCTCAGAACAGATTCACTCGCGGTGACGGTGTCACTTCGTCGGGCCAGTAGCGACCAGCCAACGGTTATTAGAGTAGGAAGCGTTGTCGGCCCGCTGGTCTGGACGGCGGATGACGCGTGGGGTCGCAGCAAGTAGTGCGCTAGTGTC
>NZ_BJWY01000230.1 GCF_007990715.1 Nocardia seriolae NBRC 15557
GCAAGCAATCACCCAGTTAAATCTGAATGAGAATAGTTTCATCGTCGAGGTGGCGAGCAACGACGGCTACCTACTGCAACACGCCGTCGCCGCCGGGGTCCCCTGCCTGGGCATCGAGCCCTCGGTGAATGTCGGTGCGGCGGCCCGGGATCGGGGCGTGCCCACCGAAACCGCCTTCCTCGACGAGGAGCTGGCCGCCCGGGTGCGCGCCGAGCACGGCCCCGCAAACCTCGTGGTGGCCAACAATGTCTACGCCCACATCCCCGACCTGCTCGGCTTCACCCGCTCGCTGCGGGGGCTGCTGGCCGAGGACGGCTGGCTGTCCATCGAGGTGCACCACGCCCTGAACCTGGTGGCGCTGGCCCAGTTCGACACCATCTACCACGAGCACTTCCAGTACTACACATTGCTGTCCGCGCAGCGCGCGCTGGCGACCGCGGGCCTCGAGGTGGTGGACTGCGAGCTGATCGGCACCCACGGTGGCTCCCTGCGGGTCTGGGCGCGGCCGCAGGGCGCGGGCGCCCCGACCGCCCGGGTCGCCGAGGTGTTGCGGCTGGAGGCCGACGCGGGCCTGCACGAGGTCGCGGGCTACCTGGAACTGCGCCCCGACACCGAGCGGGTCCGCCAGGATCTGCTGCGATTCCTGCTGGCGGCCAAGGCCGAAGGCAAGCGGGTGGTGGGCTACGGCGCGCCCGGCAAGGGCAACACCCTGCTCAACTACTGCGGCATCCGCACCGACCTGCTCGAGTACACCGTCGACCGGAACCCTTACAAACACGGACGGTTCACACCGGGTACCCGGATTCCGATACACGAGCCGGAGCGGATCGACGCCGACCGCCCGGACGTGGTGCTGGTGCTGCCCTGGAACCTCGAACGCGAGATCACCGCGCAACTGCGCCACGTCACCGAGTGGGGCGGCGAGATCGTCTATCCCCTCCCCCACCTGCACCATGCGACGTTCGACGCTGCCGCCGCATCCAATCACGCGGAAGGGCAATCGAAATGAAGGTAGTACTGTTCTGCGGCGGCTACGGCATGCGCATGCGCAACGGCACCGAGGACGGTGTCCCCAAGCCCATGCAGATGGTGGGCCCGCGCCCGCTCATCTGGCACGTCATGCGCTACTACGCGCACTACGGGCACAAGGACTTCGTGCTGTGCCTGGGCTACGGGGCCACCCACATCAAGAACTTCTTCCTGACCTACGAGGAATCGGCGTCCAACGACTTCGTCATCCGCGGCGGCAAGGTCGAACTGCTGCAATCCGATATCAGCGACTGGACCATCACCTTCGTCGACACCGGGGTGGAGTCGCCCATCGGGGAACGGCTGCGCCGGGTGCGCGAGCACGTCGCGGGCGAGACCTACTTCCTGGCCAACTACACCGACGTGCTCACCGACGCCCCGCTGGACGAGATGATCGCCCGGTTCCAGGCGTCGGGGGCCGCGGCGTCGATTATGATCGTGCCGCCCAACTCCTCGTTCCACTGCCTGGATGTGAACTCGGCCGGTGAGGTCAAGAACATCACCCCGGCCACCAAGCTGCCCATCTGGCTCAACGGCGGCTATTTCATTCTCACCCAGGAGATCTTCGACCATCTGCCGCCCGGCGGTGATCTGGTGGACGACGCCTGCGGTGCGCTGGCCGAGCGGGGCCGATTGATCGGCTATCAGCACCACGGGTTCTGGAAGCCGGCCGACACCTTCAAGGAGCGCGCCGATCTCGACACCGGATACCAGCGCGGCGACCGGCCCTGGATGGTGTGGGAGCAGCCCGCCGCGAACGACAGCGTCAGGACCGCATGATCACACTCGACACCGCAGCGGTCACCGAGATCGCGCTGCTGGCCGCCCATTGCGACGATCTGGCCATCGGGATGGGCGGCACGCTGCTCACGCTGGCCGATGCCGTTGCGGGACTGCGGGTCCGGGCGCTGATCCTCACCGGCGGCGATACCGAGCGCGCCGAAGAGGAGCGCCTGGCACTCGAATCATTCTGTCCCGGAGCCGATCTGGACCTGCGGATCCTGGATCTGCCGGACGGATCGGCGCCCGCCCACTGGGAGCGGGCCAAGGCCGCGGTGGCCGCGCTGCGCCGCGACAGCGCCGCCCAGCTGGTGTTCGCGCCGCAGCGCGGGGACGCCCACCAGGACCATCGGATGCTTGCGAAGCTGGCCCCCACCGAGTTTCGCGACCATCTGATCCTCGGCTACGAAATACTCAAGTGGGAGAATGACACTCCGCAGCCGACGGTGTTCCATCCGCTGCCCGCCGGCTGCGCCGAGCGCAAGGCCGAGCTGTTGATGAAACACTATCCCTCGCAACGCAATAAGGACTGGTACGACGAGCAGTCCTTCCTGGCGCTGTCCCGGCTGCGCGGGGTGCAGTGCCGCGCCCGCCACGCCGAGGCGTTCCTGCTCGAGAAGGCCACCATCACTTTCGGAGGTGCATAGTCATGCGCGTGCTGGTCACGGGGCATCAGGGGTATCTGGGCACCGTCATGGTGCCGGAGCTACAGGCGGCCGGTCACGAGGTGACCGGCTTGGACAGCGGCTATTTCGCCGAATGCGTGCTGGGCGAGGCGCCGCCCGCGCCGCCCACCCTCAGCGTGGATCTGCGCGATGTGACCGCCGAGCAGCTCGCGGGCTTCGACGCGGTTGTGCATCTGGCGGCGCTGTCCAACGATCCGCGGGGGGCACTGGCCCCGCAGATCACCTACGACATCAACCATCACGCGTCGGTGCGGCTGGCCCGGCTGGCCAAACAGGCCGGGGTGCGCCGATTCCTCTACGCCTCCACGTGTTCGGTGTACGGCGCGGCCGGGGACGGGCTGGTGACCGAGGACGCCGCGCTGCGCCCGCTGACCCCCTACGCCGAATCCAAGGTCCGCGTCGAGGACGATGTGGCCGCCATCGCCGATTCCGGCTTCTCGCCGGTATTCCTGCGCAATGCCACCGCTTTCGGTTTCTCGCCGCGCCTGCGCGCTGATATCGTGCTCAACAATCTGGTCGGGTACGCGGTGCTGACCGGCGAGGTGAAGGTGCTCTCCGACGGCACCCCGTGGCGGCCGCTGGTGCACGCGCAGGACATCGCGCGCGCCTTCGCCACCTGCCTCGAGGCCCCGATCGAGGCCATCCACTGCCGCGCCTACAACGTCGGCACCGAGACCAACAACCTGACCGTGGCCGAGATCGCACAGTCCGTGGTCGACGTGGTGCCGGATTCCACGCTGGTCATCACCGGTGAGAGCGGCGCGGACCCGCGCTCGTACCGGGTCGATTTCAGCTACGCCCGAGCCGAACTCGGCTTCGAGGCGAAGTGGACCATTCCCGACGGCGCGGACGAGCTGTACCGGGAGTACATCGCACGCGGGCTCACCGCGACGGCCTTCTTCGAGCGATTCACGCGGCTGGCGCACCTGAAGTCGCTGAAGGAGACCGGGGTGCTCGACGACGAACTGCGCCGGGTCAGGACCGGGGTGTGAGGTGGGCGAGCAGCTTAGTACT
>NZ_BJWY01000231.1 GCF_007990715.1 Nocardia seriolae NBRC 15557
GTACTAGGCCGCTGAGGGTGTCGGCGAAATCCTGGAGATTCATACCGGCCTCCTGCGCGGATACATGGACGGACATACGCGGCTACTCCTCGGCCGCCGGGGGCTTCTTGAACGGCGACACGGCCGGGCGGATCAGCAGGCCCGCCACCATCGGAGAGAGCACGCCGTAAATCGTCATCACGGCCTCAATCCAGGACGTATCGACGTTGTGGCCGATGAAGTACGCGGCCACGCCGGTGCCGAACACCAGGCCCGCGCGGACCAGCGCCGGTTCCGGGACACGCGAGCGCGGCGCGTTCTCGGGGGCGGTCACTGAGCACCGCCCGGGGCGTGGGCCTCGCCGCCCGCGGCGGCCGGGGTGGCAATCACGGTCGCGTGCTGTGGGGTTACGAACCCTTCGATGCCGAGTTTCTCGCCGATGACGGCCAGGGCGTCCACGACGGTCCGGCCGCCCAACTGCGCCCAGCCCTTGAACGGCGTTGGGCCACCCAGCTGTTCGCGGATCTCGTTCACGTACTGGTCCATGTAGCGGACCGCGGTGCCCAGGGTGACGGTATCGCCCTTGTAGTTCTTGAAGGTCTCTTCGAGGGCCATGGCGCTATCTCCTTCGGTGGGGTTCACGCCGCCCATGACGCGGGCGACGTCGGCGCGGAAGATGTTCATGTCGATTGCGCCGGGGTCCCATTTGCCTTGCGCAGCGCCCGCCCATTCCTTATGGCCGATGGCGTGCGAGGCAGGCTGGCCGAGGGGGCGCAAGATGGCGGCGACGCCGCGGACGTAGGCGTCGTACTGAGCGTCGGGCCATCCGAAGCGGTGCGGCTTACCGGGTGAGCCGCCGCCGCCGTTGGCCGCTTCGATACCGATGGTGTACTGATTCGCGGCGTTGTCCGGAAGGCCCGGATACTCGCCTTCTCCTGCGTGCCAGGCGATTCCGACACCGCAGATGGTGTAGACCCCCTGGGGCGACAGGTGCAGCTGTGAGGCCAGGCCGAGTTCCGGGTGTTCGGCGATGCCGCGGGCGGACTCGCCAAAACTGCCGGTGTGGTGGCAGACGACACCCTCACTGCACCACAAGTTTGGCTTCTTGCCACCTCGACACGACAACACCCCGAAATCATCTGGCTGCTAGCGTCGGTCGGCCTGCGCTGGGGAGAGATGGCCGCTCTTCGTCCATGCGATTTGGACTTCAACCGCAATCGCATTCGCGTTCGCCGGTCAGCTTCCAAGGTGAACGGGAGAACTGTGATCGGCCCAGTGAAGACGTGGGAAGCCCGGACGGTTGTTGTGGCGGCCGAGATCATGGCCATGCTGAAGCCCCTGAGTGTCGGCAAGCCGCGGACAGCATTGCTGTGGGAGCGTCCAACGAAGGGCGGACCTCTGCGCCCACCCACGACTACTCACTGGTTCACCTTCGCGGTGATTCGGGCGCAGGCTGCCGACCCTACGTTCCCAGAGCATCTGAATGTCCACCGGCTTCGGCACACGGCTGCTTCGCTAATGATTCAGCAGGGGCAGAACATCAAAAAGGTTCAGCGCCAACTGGGCCACAAGTCCGCAGAGATGACGTTCGATCGATACGGACACCTATACGGAGATGACCTTGACGAGATCGGCTTCGCAATGGGAGCCGCGCTAGGGCTGTCCTCGGAGGACCGTGGGCAAAGCGTGGGCACGCCTGTCGCGCCTACCCTCTCAGCTTCATGAAAAAGACCCCCGACCTGCTGGTATCAGGTCGGGGGCCTCGTGGACATGGCGGGAACTTACTCGAACCGGACCGACCTGCTCCAAGCCTTCGCCGAGCTGCGGCAACGTATCGACGGGAGCAGATTGCGCGGGCTGCGGCCCTCGGAACAAGCCACATCGGGCAGACCGAAGAAGCAACTTACTGCGGACGAGGCTGCGACGATTGTCGCCAAGTACGAAGCAGGCGCCTCATATGGCCCAGCTGAAGGTCGAGCATCACATGGCCAAGAGGACGGTAGCGAAGATACTTCGCGCCGCCGGGGTGCCGATCAGACCGCGTGGTGGCCGTGCACGGACGTAACCCGGTGTGAAGTTACAGGATTGGCCACGACCACTCGTCCCAGAACCTCATCGGCGATTGGCCGCGTGCTTCGAGTGCCACCGCAATCTCCGGACTGTAGACGTCCTTCAACGCCCAGTCCTTCAACTGCCCCTTCATCGGACCTGCCAGACCGCCCCACCGGAAGTAGTCAGCAAGTGGACGGATGCTCGGGTCTTCCCACCCTATCCGAAGAAGTAGTGAAGCGATGGCGACGGCGACTGAATTGGGCTCGGGCTCTCCAGAATCGGCGTACCAGGTTGCGTAGGTTGTTCGGACCGTCTGATCAGTCTCCGTTGGTTCTTCCGGCGTACCGCCAGGACGGCTGGAGTACGCGATCTTCGTTGCGATCCAGCAGCCTGCATCAGCTACACATACGACGTCCAGGAGGTCACGAGGATGTGCCGCTGCTTCGTGTAGAGCGGAGAGGGTCTGGGTGACGTTCTCACGAGGCGTCGACCCTGGGTTCTGCCACACGTGACTGTGGGACAGCAATCCGTAGATCGGCGGGCTGAACAGCTCTCGATATGGACTGCCCGACCTGCCGCCGGCGAGCTCACGGACGAGTCCGGCCGTCCGTGCCGCCTCTTTCAGATGACCAGCTTCCAGAGTGATCTTGCACTCGAAGGCCGCCGCCACGCCACTCGCGAGGTACACCTTCTTACTCGAAAGACGTTGCGGGTAGCTAGGATTCAGCACGATGACATCGATCTGCGGACTGCACCTTCCATCAACACCGAGTAGACGCCCCTTGGTGACGATCGTGTATGCGCTCGGCAGCCAGTGCCGCAGCAGTGCCGCCCAATTTTCCTCACCCTCGTCGCCCGCCGTGCCTGGGTCTTCCAACGCACGCTTCCGGATACGCAGGTACTCGGATGCCAACTCGTCGAGATCCTGCCGAAAGAACGTTTGCAGTTCATGATCAGGGGGAGCCGCCGTAGAGCTGGCCCGGAACGCGATGTAGCGCATCGAACTCCCATCCCATTGGTAGTGACGGATGTGCCTGTCCCAGCTGTACCGACGCCGGTGGCGTCACCAATAACACACCGTCGGAGCAGTCGAGCTGTCTCACCTCACCAGCATCTAACAGACGAGCGAAGGGCGGCGGTAGAGGCTGCAACGCGACGCGCCCATCCGGATGCCGGAAGTTGGCGGATGACGCGAGTAGCCTTGAGATCAAGAGCACGCTGGGCGGGATACGTGACCCCGGCAACACCACGCTCGCTCCGCTTTCATAGCGCAGGTTTCTGGATAGGCCGGGTGCTCACGACACTCGGGAGCCCAGCGGGGAGCACGCAAGTGAATGGAGCTGCCTGCTGACCAACGGACGGCATTGCAGGCAAAGGAGACACTGTCGGCTAGTGTCG
>NZ_BJWY01000232.1 GCF_007990715.1 Nocardia seriolae NBRC 15557
AGTATTAACTCGAATCGGACGGCGCGGGGATCTCCCCACCCGCAGATGTCCGCTGCGCCCCGATTCTGTCCGGCAGTACCCCGATCTCGGTTTCGATGACGTAAACTCAAACAGCAGAAGACATTTCGACTCCACGAGATGGCTGTCGTCATAGGTTTTCCAAAGGTTCGCACCGGGGATTCTCTCAGGTTCCGGTTGCTAGTCTGACGCCATGCCTTCGACCGATAGCAATCGGCCCGCACACTTCTGGAATCTCGAAACCCGACTCGCCTCAGCGCTTTCCATTCTGGCCGGTTTCGTCGGTGCCGCCGTCTACGTCCACTCCATCGGCTACTTCGTCACCTTCATGACCGGCAATACCGAACGGGCGATCGTCGCGAACTTCACCGGCGATCGGACCCTCGCCCTGGGCGCGGCCCTCATCATCGGCTGCTTCCTGCTCGGCGTCTTCGTCGCCTCGGTGTGCCGCCGCCGCTTCTGGCGCGATCACCCGCACGGCTCGACCGCGCTCGCCACCGCCGCGCTGATCGTCGCCGCGGCAGTCGATCTGGCCCTGGCCAAACACGATATCGGGCTGACGCCGGTGCTGTTCGTCGCCTTCGCGATGGGCGCGCTCAATACCTCGTTCGTGAAGAACGGCGAGGTGTCGATCCCGATCAGCTACGTGACCGGCACGCTGGTGAAGCTGGCGCAGGGCGTGGAGCGCCACGTCGCGGGCGGCACCGCCCGGGACTGGGCCGGCTATGCGGTGCAATACGTTTCGTTCCTGCTCGGGGCGCTGGTCGGCGGCATGGTGAGCCTGGTGGTCACCGGCAAGTACATGCTCACGGTCGCCGCCGCGGGATCCACGCTGGTCGCGGCCTATACCTGGCGCGCGGATCCGCGCTGGCGGAGGACGGCCGCGTAGCGGAGGTGGCACGGCGAGAGATCGGTGGACCCTTGGTTACCGCGAAGGCCCTGCGGCTGTTGACAACCCGGTATTCGCCCGGCCTGCCGCCGGGCGTGCCCGGTTTGCATTCGTCGCGAGCCTTCACCTCGGCCGTGGTCGTGTCCGGGGAGGACGGACCCCGCTATCCCACCGAACACGAATTGCCCCGTCTGGTCACCGAAATGGATGTGCTGGGGGTGGCGTTCGACAATACGTTCGCGGTCGAGATCGCGGCCGCCGAGGTGCGCGAGCACCGCATCGGCCGCCATTGGGTGCAGGTGATCTCCAGTGCCACTTCGCCTTACATCGCGACCAGCGTGCTCGGCATGGCGCCCGCGCCGGTCGGACCCGAGGGCGCTGGCATGCTGATCGCCGCGCCCCGGTCCGGCATGACGGTTTTCATGCCGATCCGCGAGCGCGGCGATCTCGAGGTGGTGGGGCCGCTGTCGGATGTGGTGCGCGCCATCCACGCCCGGTGCGAGGACCCCTGCAACGACCGGTTGTACTGGCTGGCGGGCGAGAGCTTCTACCCGGTGTCGGCCGATCCGGCGAGCGACCGGGTCGTGGTGGACCCGGCGCTGCACCCGATCATTCGCCGCTTACGCTAGCGACCGGCCGATTCCTGTTTCTCCGCATGGGATTTCGCGCCCCAGCCGACATGCGACTCGGCGCGCATGCGCTCGACCATGTGCGGGTAGTGCAGCTCGAACGCCGGACGCTCGGACCGCACGCGCGGCAGTTCGTGGAAGTTGTGCCGCGGCGGCGGGCAGGAGGTCGCCCACTCCAGGGAGTTGCCGTAGCCCCACGGATCGTCCACCGTGACCACTTCGCCGTAGCGGTAGGACTTGAAGACGTTCCACAGGAACGGCAGCATCGACAGGCCCAGGATGAAGGAGCCGATGGTGGAAACCGTATTGAGCGTGGTGAATCCGTCGCCGGGCAGGTAGTCGGCGTAGCGCCGTGGCATACCCATCGAGCCGAGCCAGTGTTGCACCCGGAAGGTGGTGTGGAAGCCGATGAAGGTGGTCCAGAAGTGCCCAGGCGCTCGTCCATCAGGCGGCCGGTCAGTTTGGGGAACCAGAAGTAGATGCCCGCGTAGGTGGCGAACACGATCGTGCCGAAGAGTACGTAGTGGAAGTGCGCGACAACGAAATAGGTGTCGGTGACCTGGAAATCCAGTGGCGGGCTGGCGAGAATCACGCCGGACAGGCCGCCGAACAGGAAGGTGACCAGGAAGCCGATGCTGAACAGCATCGGGGATTCGAAGGTCAGCTGCCCCTTCCACATGGTGCCGATCCAGTTGAAGACCTTCACACCGGTCGGCACCGCGATCAGGAAGGTCATGAACGAGAAGTACGGCAGCAGCACGGCTCCCGTGGCATACATGTGGTGCGCCCACACCGCGATCGACAGCGCCGCGATACCCAGCGTCGCGTAGACCAGGGTGGTGTAACCGAAGATCGGCTTACGGCTGAACACCGGGAAGATCTCCGACACCACCCCGAAGAACGGCAGCGCGATGATGTACACCTCGGGATGCCCGAAGAACCAGAACAGGTGCTGCCACAGAACGGCTCCACCGGTGGCCGGGTCGTATATGTGCCCGCCCAGGTGGCGGTCGTAGGCCAGCGCGATGAGCGCCGCGGTCAGGATCGGGAAGGCGAGCAGGATCAGCACCGAGGTGACGGCGATGTTCCAGGTGAAGATGGGCATCCGGAACATGGTCATCCCCGGGCAGCGCAGGCACACCACGGTGGTGAGCATATTGACCGCGCCCAGAATGGTGCCCAGGCCCGAGATCAGCAGCCCCATGATCCACAGATCGGCTCCCGCGCCGGGTGAGTGGATGAAATCGGAGAGCGGGGCGTAGGCGGTCCAGCCGAAGTCGGCCGCCCCGCCCGGGGTGAGAAAGCCCGCGGTGGCCATGATTCCGCCGAAGAGATACAGCCAATAGCTGAAGGCGTTCATCCGTGGGAAGGCGACGTCCGGAGCACCGAGCTGGAGCGGGAGTATCGCGTTGGCGAAGCCGAAGACGATCGGCGTCGCATAGAACAGCAGCATGATCGTGCCGTGCATGGTGAACAGCTGGTTGTACTGCTCGGTGGAGAGGAATTGCAGACCGGGACGGGCCAGCTCGGCGCGCATGATCAGCGCCATGAGGCCGCCGATCAGGAAGAAGGACATCGACGTCACCAGGTACATCACGCCCAGCACCTTGTGGTCGGTGGTGGTGAGCAACCGCCAGATGACCGAGCCCTTGGGAGCGTGCCGCGGCGGATGGGGGCGCTCGTACTCGACTAGTACT
>NZ_BJWY01000233.1 GCF_007990715.1 Nocardia seriolae NBRC 15557
CGACACTAGTTGTTCACGAGTGGGGGGTGCCCGGGGCGGCGATCGCGGCGCGGCGGGCCGAGGTTGCGGGGGTGTGGCATGGGTTCGGGCGGATGTTTCCGGAGGGGATCGGGCTGGAGATGTCGACTCGGGTTGCCGAGGGGGCCGGGTTGCCGCACATCGATATCTGTCCGCCGTCGTTGCAGGACAAAGGTTTCTGGAGGTCGAGCGGATCGAATTGCGGCCGCTGCCCGTGCCGGAGGCGGACGACCGGGTCCGGCTGCCGGGCATTCCCGCATCTCGGCCGCTGATCTATCTCACGCTGGGGACCGTGTTCGGCACGCGGGAGTTGCTCACCGAGGCCATTGCCGGGCTTGCCCGCCTCGACGCTCATGTCATCGTGGCGGCCGGGCGGCTGGATCCCGATGAGGTCGGCCCGGCGCCGGGCAATGTCAGCGTCCACGGCTGGGTTCCGCAGGCAGGTCTGCTCTCCCACGCCGATGTCGTGGTCCATCACGGTGGCAGCGGAACCGCCCTCGGCGCGCTGAGTTCCGCAGTCCCCCAGTTGCTGTTGCCGCAGGGGGCCGACCAGTTCGCCAATGCCGACGCGGTCGAGGCGGCTGGGGCCGGGATCCGGCTCGCCGACGGGGACATCGGGGCGGACGCGATCGCCGATGCCGCGCAGCGGCTGCCGCAGCGTCGCGGCAATGACTATCGGGCCGCAGCCGAAGCCATCGCCGGGGAGATCGCCCGCATGCCGGGGCCCGACGAAGTGGTCGACTGGCTGCGCGAGGTTCCCAGGGGCCGATAGCGAACGGGCAGCGCAACAATGCGGAGAGTATGCGGGACACCGGGTTCCCGCTGATTCCGCGTGCCCGGCATCGGGAAAGATAGAGACTGGATGCGCCGATCGGATCGATTGCGGAGGTGCCGTCATGCCGGAATACAACGTCAGCTCGAACGAAGACCTGGAGACCGCCCTGGCGATCACCGAACCAGGCGACGTGATCCTCGGGAGTGAAGCCCCACCCACGGACGACGCCGAACCATCCGGCGCGGACGCGGACAAGACAACGTAGGCCGAGGCTGCAACCTCGCGCCGGTCACGGTCGGCCGCCTACGGGTGGCCGATGGTGGCAGGCATGTCGGGATTCTGCTGTGGAGTCGGCCGGGTGAAGCACGGCGACCCCACCGATACCGATACGTCGTTGGAGTCGTCGCTCAGCCGAGAGGCGGTAGCCCGCTTCCGCGTTCACGTACACGCTGTAGGAGCTGCCAGGCCGACCCCGGCGGTGATCTACCTGCACTCCCCGCGATTCCCAGGCCTTCACGATGGCGTCGACATACTGTTCACCGGATGCCGGCGGCAACCCCGGGACCCAGTAGTTCACGCCGAGATTCACTGGGCCAGTGGGGGTTTCGTCGCATGGCACCATATTTCCGTGAGAGAACGCGTTGCCTGCCGGGGAGTCGGGCAAGTTGTCCGACAGGTACACACCGGCGGGTAGGGCACCGAGTGCTTCGTTCAAGTACTCCAGCGCGTGCTTTTGAGCCTGGTCCAGGGTCAGGTTCTGGTTCGCTTCACTCCGTCCCCGCGATCCACACGACGTGAGTAACAGGGCCCCCGCGATGAGGGCGACGGCTCGGATCATCGGTGTCGGCACGGAATACTTGGTCTACAGCAAGTTGATTCCCGTTACCGGCAGGCACGCCGGTCAGGGTCGGATCGGTATCGAAGGTCGGCATCATCGGATGGGGCTGCTACCGGATCGCGACGGCCTCGACGCGGTGGGAGGGCGGTGGCGCTGATCGGGGCGAAGTGGGTTTGGGCGGATCGGGCGAATTCCGTTCGGGTGATGCGTAATTGGCGGAGGGCGGGGCCGTGGTCGTAGAGGACTACCGCGATCGCGACGTAGAGGATGAGCCACCAGGCCGCTCGGATCAGAGGACGGAGCGGGGTGGGGGCGAAGGCGGCACGGAGGCGTTGGGTGTGGAAGGGGATGTGGCGTTGTTCGTCGGCCACGATCAGTGCAGCGGTGCGGGTGGTCAATTGGTCGGGGGCGCCGTCGCGCAGGGCGCTGTAGTACGGGACCGCGATCACTTCCGCTACCGAGAGGACCATTAGTTCGAGGCGGAGGCCGAAGGCGCGGCGCAGGTGGACGAAGGCGGCGTCGGTCCAGTGGCGGGAGATGGGTTGGTGGCCTGCGGCGTTCAGGAGGCGGGCGAGGAGGCGGGCGTGGTTTTGTTCTTCGGCGACGAAGAGGCGGACGGCGGCGGCGTAGGTGGGGTCGCCTGCGGCATCGGCCTTGGAGATGAGGTTGGCGCCGTCGCCGGATTCGCCTACCTGGAAGCGTTGGATGCTGCGGATGAGGGCGGGCGGGAGAGTGGCGCCGCGGGACCGGTCGGGGTCGCCGGTGCGGGTGCGGGCTCGGGCCTTGGCCTCGAGTTCGGTTGTCCAGCGGGTGAATGGGTGCGGGTCGTGCATGGGCCCCTCCTGTCCGGCGGCGAAGCGGGTTCGGAATCGACTCTAGGAACGGCATGTGCGCGGCGGGCGGACACGATGTGGAGATCGAGTGTGGGCGGGAACGATAGCCGAGATATTTGGCTTATAGACGTTTCGCATTCTGCTGCGGTGGCGAGGGCCGTCGAGCATCATCGTGTCGCGTAGTTCCGAAGACAGCATGGTGGAGGCCGCATGCGAATCCCGATGTCCGCGCTGGCGAAGGGCGGACCGGTCGGTCTGGGTGTGATGCTCGTGGCGGCTATCACGGGATGCGGGTCGGGCGGGTCCGCCGAACCGGCGCAGACGGCAGCGGCGGGCACGACGTCGGCGGCTCGAGCGACGGCGACCACGACGGCCCCTGCGAAAGCGAAGTCCGGGATGGCGGCCGCGGACGGGACGAATCTCGACGCCTGCGCCAATGGCAACTGCGAGATCCCGGTCGACGGGCCGACCACCATCCCGACGCCGGGATTCACCCGGATCGGCGGGTCGGTCAAGATCCAGGAGATCTCCCCCGGCGCGGTGACGGCGGCCGGGTCCATGTTCGGGTTCCCGATCTCCGGCTCGACCGGGGTCGGCGGGACGATCTTTCTCAACGGCCTCACCATCAAGGTGGTTGCCGTCCAGGGCAGCTCGGCGGTACTGCGGTTGAGTACCTAGCGGCAAGCGGCCGGGACGCCGGGCGGTCGGATCGGGCCTAGTACT
>NZ_BJWY01000234.1 GCF_007990715.1 Nocardia seriolae NBRC 15557
GTACTAGGGCGGCGTCGAAGTCTTCCTGCGCGTTCATGATTCGATATCTCCCATCGGGTCGAAAGTCAGGTGGACCGGGTCGGTGTGGTCGGTTTCGCAGATTTTCCGGGCCATTTTCGCGCGCTCGACCTGGGCCGTCTCGCGTGGGCGGGTTTTATGGAACACGGTCAGCAGCACCACCTTTCGACCCCCGGGGAACCAGTATGTGATGCGCGTCGCCCGGTTGCGGCTCAACGTGAATCGGAGTTCGCGCACGCCGTCCCCCAGGTACCGACAATAAGGTTCGGATAGTTCGGGGCCGTATTCGGCAAGCAGGCACGCGGCGAAGTCTGCGCGAGCAAGGTCGGTGGGGCGACAAGTCGGCAAGGAACTCGCGCACCTCGGGCTCGATCTCGATCGCGTACAGCACACCGGCAATTTATCACATCTATGTGATAGTCCGATCGTAGTTCCGTCCCATCCTCGACCCCCGGACGATGCCGGTACCGCTGATCAGCCTCGGTTATCCGTCCTGGCGAGCTGCTTCGGTCAGTTCCTCACCGTGTTCACCGCCATAGCCGAAGCGCTGCTGCTTTGGCTCCTCATCCGCTACCGGACGCGATACTGTTCGGTGTGAGCGCATTTCGGCACAGCCCTCCCCCGGCGAAGTCGAGAGGGCGTGTTCCGCGCAATGCCGAGTTACTACTGTGCGTGGCCGCGCTGGCCCTGACCGCCTTCGCCCTGCTGGCGATGACCTCGGCGACCGGCAGCGGCTTCGACGGCCGCAGCATTCGCGCGCTGCTGGTGTTCACGGTGTTCGTGCTGGCCGCTCATCTGGCCGTGCGCCGCTGGGCACCGGCCGCGGACCCGGTCATGCTGCCCTGCGTGGTGCTGCTCAACGGCATCGGCCTGGTCCTCATCGACCGGCTCGACCGCGCCGAGGCGGTGAACGCCGAGAACGCGGGCAAGCCGATACCGTCCTCGGACTCGGCACACCAGCTGATCTGGACCGGGCTGGGCATGCTGCTGTTCGTGCTGGTGCTGGTCTTCGTGCCGGACCACACCAAACCCGCGCGCTACGGCTACACCGGCGGACTGGCCGGGGTCATCGCGCTACTCATTCCCGCCCTGCTGCCCTCGCGCTTCAGCGAGGTGAACGGCGGCAAGAGCTGGATCCTGTTGAGCGGATTCTCGATTCAGCCCGGTGAGTTCGCCAAGGTGCTGATCATCATCTTCGTGGCCGCCTTCCTGGTCGCCAACCGGGAGCTGTTCACCAGCGCCGGCAAACGCCTGCTGGGCATGACCTTCCCGCGCCTGCGCGATATGGCCCCGCTGCTGCTGGTCACCTTCGTGGCGGTGCTGGTGCTGGTGTACGAGAAGAACCTGGGCTTCTCGCTGCTGGTCTTCGGCACCGTGCTGGCCATGATGTACATCGCCACCGGGCGGGCGTCGTGGCTGCTCATCGGCCTGGCCATGTTCTCGGTCGGCGCGGTCATCGCCTACTACTCGTTCTCCCACGTGCGGGTGCGGGTGCAGGTGTGGGAGGACCCGTTCTCGACGTACTACACGACGGGATACCAGATCGCGCAGGGCCTGTTCGGCATGGGCACCGGCGGGCTGGCCGGGACCGGGCTGGGCAGCGGACGGCCGCAGGACGTGCCGTTCGCCAAGACCGACTTCATCATCACCACCATCGGCGAGGAGCTCGGGCTGATCGGGCTGGGCGCGGTGCTGGCCGTGTTCCTCATCCTGTGCATCCGCGGTTTCAGCGCGGCCCTGACCACCCGCGACGCCTTCGGCAAGCTGCTCGGCGGCGGGCTGGCGTTCTCCATCGGCTGGCAGCTGTTCGTGGTGGTCGGCGGTGTCACCAAACTGATTCCGCTGACCGGCCTGACCACCCCGTTCATGTCCTACGGCGGTTCCTCGCTGCTGGCCAACTACATCATCGTGGCCCTGCTGCTGCGCATCTCCGCCGATGCCCGCTCGGCCCCGCCGCCGCCCACCCGGCCCACCCCCGTGGTCCCGCCCATCGCCGACGCCATGACCGAACACGTCTCGCGTCGGCTGCTGCCCCGCCGCCGCTGACCGCGACCCGAGCCGAATCCTGGTGACGCGCCGCGCATCGGAGGAAGCTGACAGGGTGACTTCTCCCCGTACCGCGCTGGACAACGTCCGCGTCTTCGATGGCAGCACACTCAGCGACCCGACCACCGTCGTCATCGACGGCGCGGTCATCGGAACCGACGACACCGGCGCCGAGCACCTCGACGCGGGCGGCGCGATCCTGCTGCCCGGCCTCATCGACTCCCACGTCCACCTCGCCGACACCGAATCGCCCGGCAAGTTCACCGCGTTCGGCGTCACCACCGCCCTGGACATGGCCTGCGACCCGGACATCGTGGCCGGGCTCCGCAACGCCGTCGGCACCACCGATATCCGCAGCGCGGGCCTGGCCATCGTCGGCCCCGGCGGCATGCACGCCACCTTCCTGCCCGAACCGGCCATCATCCGCGGCCACGATCAGGCCGAACCCATGGTGGCGCAACGCCGGTCGACCGGCTCGGACTACATCAAGCTGATGCTCGAGGCCCCCGGCGAGGGCGGCCCCGACGCGGCCACCGCCAAAACCGTTGCCGCCGAGGCCCACGCCCGCGGCCTGCGGGTCATCGCCCACGCGGCCACCGTCGGCGCGTATGCCATGGCGGTGGACGCGGGCGTGGACGTCATCACCCACATCCCCGTGGAAGCCGCACTGCCGCAGCACGATATCGACCGGATCGCCGCCGAGGGCCGGGTCGTGGTGCCCACCCTGACCATGATGAAGGGCATGTCCGCCGCCCGCGGCTTCCCCGAGGCCTTCGCCAACGGCCTTGCCAATGTGGCCGCGCTGCATGCCGCGGGCGTCCCCATCCTGGCGGGCACCGACGCCAACGCCTCCACCGGCGTCCCCGTGAATCCCGCCTTCGGCGCGAGCCTGCACGCGGAACTGGAACTGCTGGTCCAGGCGGGCCTGTCGCCCCTCGACGCCCTGAACGCGGCGACCACCCTGCCCGCCCGCCACTTCGGCCTGGCCGATCGCGGCGCCATCGCGCCCGGCCTGCGCGCGGATCTCGTGCTGTTGGACGCCGACCCGCTCACCGATATCACCGCGACCCGTGCCATCCGCCGGATCTGGTCGGCGGGAATCCCCGTCGCGAGCTAGTACT
>NZ_BJWY01000235.1 GCF_007990715.1 Nocardia seriolae NBRC 15557
GGGGGGAACCTCAGTTGGCGTCGTCGGGCTGCTGGTAGCCGTTGCTTCTGTGGGCATCATCGTGCCAAGAGCTGATGACGAACACGGAACGCTCAACTACCTCGTCGCCTGGGTTTTGCTGTGCAGTCTGCTGCTCGCCCCGGCGGGTACCGCGTGGACCGTTTTCAAGTTGTGCCACCGCCCGGAGTGACGGTCGTCACCGACCTGTAGTCACCGGTTGAGGCCGCGATATACGCCGTCGTCGTCGACGGTGTCGGCGAAGTCGGCGAAGTCGGTGTTGGCGAGGAAGAGGTTGACCTCGACCTCGGCCATTACGCTCGGTGCGAGCCGGAGCATCGGGTAGTTGCCGTGGCTGCTCTCGTCGCTGGTGTCGACGGCCAGGAGGGGGTGCTCGGGGTCGGTCATCGTGGTGGCGTCGGCGAGGAACACGTAGGTCTGGTCGTGGATCAGCTCTCCCAGTGCATCGAGTGTCAGCCTGTCGAAGGCAGCGTCGTTGACGGGTGTCAGACCCGTGATCGTGTCTTCGCGGTAGGACGCGATGACCGCCGCGAGGGTCTGGGCCCACGTCGTGTCGTCGGTGAAGTCGGTACGCAAGAGGAGTGATTCGCCCGCGGGCAGAGACCGTGCCATAGCAGGATTCTGCATCGCATCAGCCGGAATGCCACCGTCGCCCAGGGATGTGTCGCCCACAGGCCCGGTGAATTGTGGCGTTTTAGTGGATTGACCTGGGTCGATCATGTCATGAGGGAACTATGGTTGCGATTGCTTCCAGGGGCGCTGACACGATCACCAATCTAGCGGTCCCACCCTTCCGGGGCCGCAGCGAGCGATCCCCGGGCGGCTATCGGGAGGCGACCCCGGCGCTAGCCCAGAAGGACCTCGGGGGGAGGGGTCCGGCATAGGTGCCCGAACACTCAAACACCCCGGGGCCCTCCCCAAGTCGCCCTTGAATCTGATTGGGAGCCGTCTCAAAACGCGCAGAGTGACGGGAATATGAGACAGGAACGGATCAAGTGGCCATCATCGGATACGCCCGGGTCAGCACGACCGACCAAGACCCCCAGCTGTAACTCGACGCGTTGAAGGCCGCTGGCGCGGAACGCATCTACACCGATCATTGCGTGTCTGGAGCGAAGACTGAACGGCCGGGACTGGATCGGTGCCTGAATCCCTTCGCGGGGGCGATGTGCTGGCGGTGTGGAAGCTGGACCCGACTGGGCCGCAACACGGTTCACGTCCTTCAGCTCATCGAGCAACTGACCGAGCGCGGGATCGGCTTCCACAGCCTCACCGAAGGACTCCGCACGGACGGAGCGATGGGCAAAGCGATGCTCACGATCATGGCCGCATTTGCTCAGCTCGAACGAGACACGATGATCGAACGCACTCGCGTAGGTCTGGCGGCGGCAGCGGCGAACGGCCGCAAGGGTGGCCGCCCTCGCAAGGTGGATGATGCGACTGCTGCGAAGGCCCGGGAACTGAAGGAGAAGGGCATCGGCGCACCGGACATCGCGAAAATGCTCGGATGCTCTCGCGCCACCGTCTACCGGTATCTGTCCACCGTTTAGCACGGCTGGTCGCCGTAGCCGCAAAACCAGCCCCGACCCGATCAGCACGGCATGCGGCTACTAGTGTGCGATTGAAATCAGTTGCCTCGCAACAGATCACGATACTCCCGCGCCCAACCGCGGCGTGTTTCGACATGCACCCAACGCTGCGAATCCCACGTCAACGCACCGCCTTGATGGGCGGCCTCGAACATGTCCACCACCCGCTCGGGCTCGGTGGCGGCGCACTCTGCCAATTCGGTCACCGATGCCGCCGTAGTGGCCCCGGGCTCGCCGAGCAACTCCAGTCCGAACCTGGCGGCATACAGCTTCGCCAACGCGCTGTCATTGGCGATCGAACGGTACCGCCAAACCGGAACGTCGGGCCGATCCTCCGGGACCGTCGTATCCCAGATCGGGATATGCGCCGCCTCCGGCGGAAGCTTCGCCCGTATCCGTCGCACATACTCGGATTCATCCACTTCATAACCCCTTCCTATTCGGGTCCGTGGATTCAGTACAGATACGGCTGACCCATAACGAGTCCACGGCCGTATCCCCGTGCGGTTCCCTGCTGCGCCAGCGCGTCGAGCCCTGCTAGGACGCGCGGGTTGGCGAATCGGCCCCAAGCGAAACCCACAAGGGCGATTACTCCCACAGCGGGGAAGCCGAGGCCACCCGTGTAGCCGTGGGGTTTCAGAGCAAGGAGTGCAGGAAGGATCAGGCAGAAGGCGGCGAGGGCGAGGAAAAACCAGGACAAGGTAAAGCCCGTGCGACGACGGTCGCGTTCCTCGAGGATCCACTGGCCCCAGAGGGTGACCTCGCCGGCCGTGGCCAGTACGGGCAACTGCCGGGTGCGCACCGCGTAGTAGAACTCGCGCATCCGTTCTCGACCGCCGTAGCGTTCGCTGCGAATCCCCACATCACCATGAATGTCAAGAACACGACTACCCATAGCGGGGCGAAGGGCAGATCTCGCAGTCGCTCCATCCGCACATCCGTTCTTGGCTGGTCTTGACGCCGGGGTGAACCGGAATGCCCGTATTACAAGGTCACCAACAATAGCCGAATGGTAGCTACGGTGCAGTTTGGGACGACTGCGCCCGAGGGTTCACAGCCGACGGGCTTTGACGGGTCCCTCCCCTGTGGCAATTCGAGGAGGTACCGTCGCGTGGTGGCCGATCATGAGTCGTCTTGGGCGTGGCGTCTGGCTCGCAGCGAACTGGAGTTGCCACTTCCCCGACGATGGGCGCACTCCCAGGGTGTTGGACGAGCAGCGATCGAGGTTGCGGCAAGACTCGATTGCGACACCGAACTCCTTGTTGCATCGGCGATCCTGCACGATGTCGGTTACGCACCCAGGCTGGTGGTCACCGGTTTCCATCCATTGGATGGTGCGCGTTTTCTGCGCGACGAGCACGAGGCCGATCAGCGGGTAACACGACTGGTCGCCAACCACACCTTCGCACTGCTGGAAGCGGACGAACGCGAGCTAGGCGTACAGTTGGCCGCGGAGTTCCCGATTCTCGACGACCACGTGTTAGTCGATGCCCTGACCTACTGCGACATGACGACAACACCTGAC
>NZ_BJWY01000236.1 GCF_007990715.1 Nocardia seriolae NBRC 15557
AGTACTAGTCCACGGTCGGCCGGACCGGTATTGCGCGGCCGGGGGTTTCACGCAGCCGGGCCGCGATGACCTCGGCGATATCGCCGGTACCCGGCACCACCGGGTCCATGTCGGCGACCGGATGGTTCAGGGCATCGAGCGATTCGGCGATGTAGGTGGGCATGCGGTCGGCGGGCTGGTTACGCAGATCCGCGAGGGTGCTCACGCCGGTGAGCACCATCAGGGACTCCAGGCCCGTGGCGTGGGCGCCGTCGATGTCGGTGTCGAGGCGGTCGCCGACCACCAGGGCGTCGCGGGTGGCCGCGCGTTCGAGCGCGTCCTCCATCAGGGGCGCATAGGGTTTGCCCGCCACCAGGGGCTCGAGACCGGAGGCCTGGCGCAGCGCCGCGACCATGGAGCCGTTGCCGGGGGCCAGGCCGCGTTCGGTGGGGAGGGTGGCGTCGGTGTTGGCGGCCACCCACAGTGCACCGGAGCGCAGCGCGTAGGCGGCCTCGGCCAGATCCGCCCAGGCGGTCCGGGGCGAGTGGCCCTGGATCACCGCGCTGGGGACCACCCCGTCGAAGCGGCGGACCGCCTGCAGGCCGACGTTTTCCACCTCGGACATCAGGTCGTCGGTGCCGACGACGAGCACGGTGGAGCCGGTCGGGACGCGGTGCGCGAGCAGCCGCGCGGCCGCCTGGGCGCTGGTCACCACCTCGTCCTCGTGGGCGTCGAAGCCCAGCTCGCGCAGGTGCAGCGCGACCGCGTCGGCCGAGCGGCTGGCATTGTTCGTGACATACATCAGGCGCTGACCGGAGTCGGCCGCCGAAAGCGCTTCCGGCGCACCGGGAATCGGCTTGTGGCCGCGGAACAGGGTTCCGTCCAGATCCAGCAGCAGGGCTTCGAAGCGGTCCCGCAGTCGCATTACAGCGTCCCTCTCATCACTGTTCGCAGATCGCTCATCATTGTTCGCAGATCTCTCATCGCTGTGCATAAATCTCATCGCTGTGCACAGATACGAAAAGACCGTGCGGCCACGCAGTTGCGCGGCCGCACGGTCGAAATCACTTGCCGGGCCTCAGTTCTCGGCGTCGCGGTCGGACTTCTCCGCGGCTTCGGACGGCTCCGACAGCTCGGACTTCGCGGCGGCGGCATCCGCCACGTCCGCGGTGTCCTCATCGCCCTCATCGCCGTCGGCCTCGTCGCCCTCGTCCTCCTCGTCGAAGGCCGCGGTCCAATCCGCGCCACCCTCACCGGAGAGTTCGGCGGCGCGCTCTTCGGCGTCGGTCTCGCCGTCGAGGTCCGCGGAGGCGGCGTTCATGAACCAGGTGAGCGACTCTTCCTCGCGTCCCGCGGCCAGCAGCGCCTCTGCGTAGGCGTAGAACAGGCGCGCCGCGGCGGATCCGGTGCGGGCCGGATCGAGCTCGGCGGTCTGCAAAGTGACCACGGCCTGATCGAACTGGCCCAGATCCATGCGCGCACCCGCGACCACGATGCGCAGCTCGGTGGCCTCATCGCCCTGCAGAGCCCGCGCCTCGTCACTGCGGCCCAGCTCGATGGCCCGCTCGGGACGGCCCAGTCCGCGCTCGCAGTCGGCCATGACGGCCAGCAGCCCTGCGCCACCGGACATCCGGCGCGCGGTGCGCAGCTCGGACAGCGCCTCGGCCCACTCACCCGCGTGATAGGCGGCGACACCGGCGGTCTCGCGCACCACCGCGATCCGGCCGGCCCGCTGCCGCGCCGCGCGAGCGTGCGCCAGCGCCGCTTCCGGATCCTCGTCCAGCAGTTGCGCCACCATCACCAGGTGCCGCGCCACCGACTCGGCATTGCCCTTGTCCAGGCTCAGCAGATCGCGACGGACGGCCGGCTCGAGATCGGAGGCCTGCACGTCGTCGGGCAGCGCCGGCTCATCCGGACGGCCCGAACGCCGCTCCCCCGGCTTCCCGCCGCCGACGCGCGCACCCTCGCCGCCCCGGCGACGGTCCTGACCACCGTCGAAAGGCCGCTTCTCGGCCCGCTCGAAATCCCGTTCCTCGCCCCGGTTCTCGCGGCTCTCGCGGCGTTCGTCACCGAAACCGTTGCGTTCGAACGGCTTCCGCTCGTCCCGACCGCCCCGGTCCCGATCGAATCCCCGTCCGCCACCACGGTTCTCGCCGCCCCGGTTGAACCCGCCCTCACGACGGTCCCCACCACCGCGATTGAAGCCGCCCTCACGCCGCTCACCACGGTCGAAGCCGCCCTCACGACGATCCCGGTTGAACCCGCCTTCACGACGGTCCCCGCCGCCCCGGTTGAAGCCGCCCTCACGCCGCTCACCACGGTCGAAGCCGCCCTCACGACGATCCCGGTTGAACCCGCCTTCACGACGCTCACCGCCACCGCGATTGAAGCCACCTTCACGACGTTCGCCACCACCGCGGTTGAAGCCGCCCTCACGACGCTCACCGCCGCCCCGGTTGAAGCCGCCCTCACGGCGTTCGCCACCGCCACGGTTGAAGCCACCTTCACGACGCTCACCGCCACCGCGGTTGAAGCCACCTTCACGACGTTCGCCACCACCGCGGTTGAAGCCGCCCTCACGGCGTTCGCCGCCGCCCCGGTTGAAGCCACCTTCACGGCGTTCGCCTCCGCCACGGTTGTTGCCGCCCTCGCCCCGGTAGCCGCCGCGGTCGCGGTCGCCTTCGGAGCGGTTCCAGCCGCCGCGCTCGTTGTCGCGGCCGCGGTTGAAGCCGCCGTCGCGGTTGGATCCACCGCCGCGGTTGAAGCCGCCCTCACGGTTGCCGCCGTCGCGACGCGGTCCGCCGTACGACCGCCCCTGGTCACGTCGTTCGTTGTCGTCGCGCCGGCCGTAGCCGCCCTGTCCGGTCCCACCGTCGTTGCGGCGGAAGGGTTTGCGGCCGTCGTTCTGCTCCGCCACGGTGATCCCTCTCTGTTCTTGTAGCCTGCGGTACCCGGCCACGGCGCTGGAGCGCGTGAGGAGGGCCGGTGGGCTATCCCACACCACCCCAAATTCAATCACGCGCCCTCGAGCGTCAACGCAGCACCGGGTGCTTAAACGCCGATAAGGGGACCCGAAGTGGGTCCCCTTAT
>NZ_BJWY01000237.1 GCF_007990715.1 Nocardia seriolae NBRC 15557
CCCGAGTAGCAGCGGGCCCGTGAAATCTGCTGTGAATCTGTCGGGACCACCCGATAAGCCTGAATACTACCTGGTGACCGATAGCGGACTAGTACCGTGAGGGAAAGGTGAAAAGTACCCCGGGAGGGGAGTGAAATAGTACCTGAAACCGTGCGCTTACAATCCGTCAGAGCTGTAATAGGTGATGGCGTGCCTTTTGAAGAATGAGCCTGCGAGTCATCGGTGTGTGGCGAGGTTAACCCGTGTGGGGGAGCCGTAGCGAAAGCGAGTCCGAATAGGGCGCCGCAGTCGCACACTATGGACCCGAAGCGGAGTGATCTACCCATGGCCAGGGTGAAGCGACGGTAAGACGTCGTGGAGGCCCGAACCCACTTAGGTTGAAAACTGAGGGGATGAGCTGTGGGTAGGGGTGAAAGGCCAATCAAACTCCGTGATAGCTGGTTCTCCCCGAAATGCATTTAGGTGCAGCGTCGCGTGTTTCTCACCGGAGGTAGAGCTACTGGATGGCCTAGGGGGCCCACAAGCTTACCGAAGTCAGCCAAACTCCGAATGCCGGTGAGTGAGAGCGCGGCAGTGAGACTGTGGGGGATAAGCTTCATAGTCGAGAGGGAAACAGCCCAGATCGCCGGCTAAGGCCCCTAAGCGTGTACTAAGTGGAAAAGGATGTGGAGTCGCGAAGACAACCAGGAGGTTGGCTTAGAAGCAGCCACCCTTGAAAGAGTGCGTAATAGCTCACTGGTCAAGTGATTCTGCGCCGACAATGTAGCGGGGCTCAAGTACACCGCCGAAGCCGCGGCATTCGCACATTATCCC
Organism: Nocardia seriolae NBRC 15557; assembly: GCF_007990715.1. Classification (GTDB taxonomy): domain Bacteria; phylum Actinomycetota; class Actinomycetes; order Mycobacteriales; family Mycobacteriaceae; genus Nocardia; species Nocardia seriolae. The sequence goes on from NZ_BJWY01000237.1 coordinate 814, forward strand.
GCCTTCGGGCCAGGAGTGCGGATGGGTAGGGGAGCGTCGTATGGCCAGGGAAGCGGCGGAGTGATCCAGCCGTGGAGGCCATGCGAGTGAGAATGCAGGCATGAGTAGCGAAAGACGAGTGAGAAACTCGTCCGCCGAATGACCAAGGGTTCCTGGGCCAGGTTAATCCGCCCAGGGTGAGTCGGGACCTAAGGCGAGGCCGACAGGCGTAGTCGATGGACAACGGGTTGATATTCCCGTACCCGTGTATCCGCGCCAAATATCGAATCAGTTGTGCTAAGTGCCCAAAAGCGGATGGACCTCCTTCGGGAGGACGGAAGTGGCTGCGCACGACCCTGGCTGTAGTAGGTAAGCGATGGGGTGACGCAGGAAGGTAGCTGGGCCAGGTGATGGAATACCTGGTGTAAGCCTGTAGGGCGTTGTGTAGGCAAATCCGCACAGCATATGGCCTGAGAGGTGATGCGTAGCCGATTGAGGCGAATTCAGTGATCCTATGCTGCCGAGAAAAGCCTCTAGTGAGTTGGTACACGGCCCGTACCCCAAACCGACACAGGTGGTCAGGTAGAGAATACTAAGGCGATCGAGATAACTGTGGTTAAGGAACTCGGCAAAATACCTCCGTAACTTCGGGAGAAGGAGGGCCCGGTCTGGTGAACGCCCTTGCGGTGGGAGCTGGGTTGGGTCGCAGAGACCAGTGAGAAGCGACTGTTTACTAAAAACACAGGTCCGTGCGAAGTCGTAAGACGATGTATACGGACTGACGCCTGCCCGGTGCCGGAAGGTTAAGAGGACCGGTTAGCGCCCTTGGGTGCGAAGCTGAGAATTTAAGCCCCGGTAAACGGCGGTGGTAACTATAACCATCCTAAGGTAGCGAAATTCCTTGTCGGGTAAGTTCCGACCTGCACGAATGGCGTAACGACTTCTCAGCTGTCTCAACCACAGACTCGGCGAAATTGCAGTACGAGTAAAGATGCTCGTTACGCGCGGCAGGACGAAAAGACCCCGGGACCTTCACTATAGCTTGGTATTGGTGTTCGGTACGGTTTGTGTAGGATAGGTGGGAGACTGTGAAGCGGGTACGCCAGTATTCGTGGAGTCGTCGTTGAAATACCACTCTGATCGTATTGGACCTCTAACCTCGGACCCTGATCGGGTTCAGGGACAGTGCCTGGTGGGTAGTTTAACTGGGGCGGTTGCCTCCCAAAATGTAACGGAGGCGCCCAAAGGTTCCCTCAGCCTGGTTGGCAATCAGGTGTCGAGTGCAAGTGCACAAGGGAGCTTGACTGTGAGACCGACAGGTCGAGCAGGGACGAAAGTCGGGACTAGTGATCCGGCACCGGCAAGTGGAAGCGGTGTCGCTCAACGGATAAAAGGTACCCCGGGGATAACAGGCTGATCTTCCCCAAGAGTCCATATCGACGGGATGGTTTGGCACCTCGATGTCGGCTCGTCGCATCCTGGGGCTGGAGTAGGTCCCAAGGGTTGGGCTGTTCGCCCATTAAAGCGGCACGCGAGCTGGGTTTAGAACGTCGTGAGACAGTTCGGTCTCTATCCGCCGCGCGCGTTAGAAACTTGAGGAAGGCTGTCCCTAGTACGAGAGGACCGGGACGGACGAACCTCTGGTGTGCCAGTTGTTCCGCCAGGAGCACGGCTGGTTGGCCACGTTCGGAAGGGATAACCGCTGAAAGCATCTAAGCGGGAAGCCTGTTCCAAGATGAGGTTTCTCACCCCCTCGAGGGGGTAAGGCCCCCAACAGACCATTGGGTTGATAGGCCAGAACTGGAAGTCTGGTAACAGATGTAGGTGACTGGTACTAATAGGCCGAGGACTTACCAACAAAGAAGCTACGCGTCCACTGTGCAGTATCTGAAACAACACACAGATACAGGAAGACGAACCCTCGCAAGGGGTTCGGCTCTCTGTGGATAGTTTCATAGAGTTACGGCGGCTATAGCGGTGGGGAAACGCCCGGTCCCATTCCGAACCCGGAAGCTAAGGCCACCTGCGCCGATGGTACTGCACTCGACAGGGTGTGGGAGAGTAGGACACCGCCGGAACATCCTTCGCG
>NZ_BJWY01000238.1 GCF_007990715.1 Nocardia seriolae NBRC 15557
GGACACTAGCGGCACACAGGACTTCGCGTGGGGTGGACTACCGCCATCGGGGACGCAGTACCCCCATGGATTCTGCAATGGCTCAACTTCGGAGCGGCATACCCGAAGGGCGATCAGGACCAGCTGTTCGCCCTCGGCGATGCGTTGAAGCACGCCGCCGCCGAACTCGAAAAACTCGAGCCTTCGCTCAAGAGCGCCACCAACCGGGTCCCGCAGTACTACGAGGGTGATGGCTCCACCGCCATAGCCACCGAGTTCGCAAAGCTTTTCGACGCTGGCGATGTTCACTCGATCCCGAAGCTGATCGAGGGTCTGGGTGATCTCGGCCGCGACGCGCGTTCCACCGCAACCGAAATCGAGTTCGCCAAAATCCAGGCGGAGATCTTTGCGGTTTTGACGATGTGGACGGTCTATTCGCTACTCTCGTCCATCTACGGATGGGCCGCGGTCACACCCGTCCTCGCGGGGGCGCGCATCACGCTCGGCAAATTCGCAGCGGAAGTAGCCGAGCGAATCGGCGCGAACATGCTGAAGTCGGGATTGAAAGAGCTGGCGGCGCCGCTGTCTCGCGAGATCATCGTGCCGGCCGGTGAACGGCTTGCACTCATAGGCGACCGGCTCGCACCGACTCTCGAAAAGCTGGGTACGCCGCTCAACAAATGGCAGGCACTGAATCAGACCATCGCCAAGGCTCCCGCCGTCGTGCGCTACCCGGTCGCGGCGCTCAAGGGCGGGGCGATGGGAGCCGGGCTCGACGCGGGCTCCCAGGTCGTCCAGATCATGGAGGGGCATCGCGACGGCGGCTTCGACCTCAAGCAGACGTTCCAGACCGGCCTGCAGTGGGGCGCGGGCGGCGCGCTTGGCGGGGTCGGGCACGACCTGTCTAACAAGGGTCTGAGCATCTTCGGCAAGGACGTCCCGAAGTCATTGGGCGGACGCCTCACCGGTGGCGTTGTCGGCGGTCTGGCGGGCGCGGGCGGCATGTACGGCGCCGGTCTCGGAACCCAGCTCTACGACAATGACGGGAACTGGAACAAGGTCAACAAGAGCTTCAGCCCTCAACTGCTCATCGGCGGTCTGGCCATGGGCGGCATGGGCGGTGGAGCGCACGGACTGCATGAACGAAGCGCCGAGATCGCGACGAATCTCGATGCGGGTCCGACACAGTCCACCATGGAAACCGCTGCCGTGGACAAGGGCGGGCCACAGGCGTCGCCGATGCACAGCCAGCCTACGGAAAACGGTGTTACGAACGCACCTGAGCAACGAGGCAATCCCTCTAACGAGGCCGCGAAAACCTCTGATATCGGGGCAAAGTCGACCGATACCGGTGCCAAGGTATCCGACGGCGGAGCAAAGGTAGCCGACAGCGGAGCGAAACCGGCCGACCCTAACGCGAAGTCAGCTGACAGCGGCGCACGACCGGCCGGTTCACAGGACCGGCTCAGTGAGGCGAACGGGCCGAAGGACGCCCGTCCGTCGGCGGACAATTCGGCGCGCACGGCCAACGCCCCGTCTTCGGACCAGAAGGCGAGTTTCGCTGCGGGCACGCAGGATAAGGCCGCACCGGCACCGACGGGCCGGACACCCGAAATCCGGTCGGTCACCCCACCAACCGAATTGCGCCCGGTCACCGCCGAGCCCGCCAATGCGGCCTCACCCGCACACGTCACGCAGACGCGAACCGACGCACCCGCATCTGATGTCGCACCCACTCGGTCCGATCAGAAGCCTGAGAGTGGCACACCGAACCGGGCGGCATCCCCGGAATCCCCGGCGCGCACGGAACCGCCTGCAGATCGGGATCGCGCGCGGCTCGAGGGCCACACCACCAAACCCGACCCGAATGCTCATTCCGCAGAGGAGGTTCCGAAGGAACACCCGGAGACGAACACGGATCGACCCGCCACCGAACCTACCGCGGCGGATCAGTTCGTGGGTCCGATGCCCTATGTCGAGCCTCCGGCCGAAACGCCCCGGGCCATGTCGGCCGAAAGGCCCAGAGCCACGCCGAGCAGGATCGTCGACGAGGGCCCGCACCGAAACGACCAAGCCCGCGCCGCGGCCGACGCGGTCGACGATTTCCGCGGCGACGCACGAACGCACGAACGACCCGAGGAACCCTACCTGACCGAGCCTCACGTCGCGGAGGCGTTGGCGCGGGGCGACGAGCAGGAACTCACTACCCAGGTCAACGGCGTCGAGACACCGGTGAGCGATGTTATCCGCGACCGCTTGCCGCAGCATCCAGAGCTGGTCGAAGCCATCCGGAACAACCCATTCCTGGAGCGTTCGCTACTCGAACGGCCCAAAGCCCTGGCGTCGCTGCTCATCCACCCAGAGGGCCTGCCGATACTGCACGAAGCGCTTGCGGCCCTTCACGAGCGCGGTCCGGAGATCTGTCTCGCCGATCCGGTCCATATCGAGGAAACACCGCTCACGTCTGAACAGCACGTGACATCTGAGGCCACCCAGAATGCTGTGCGCGACAAAGGAATCGCCGACAGAACGCAGCCTGGATTCGATCAGAGTCGCCGCAAGGACACCGAGTATCAACGCGAATTCCTCCGGCAACAGTACGACGTGTGGGAGGAGACCCAGACGGCCCTGAACGAGGTCGTCACCGACATTGCCGGAGAGACCGGTGAGCCCGGCTGGCGCACCGAGCCGAAGGACGAGGCGCGGGCATGGGACAAGATTCGCGAGTACAACGGCGATGTTTCGCGGCTCACCGACCTGGTCGGCGCGAAAATCGTCTATTCCGATGTCGCCGAGGCCTATAAGGCTCTCGACAAGATCGTGAACGATCCCCGGATCGAAGTC
>NZ_BJWY01000239.1 GCF_007990715.1 Nocardia seriolae NBRC 15557
CGACACTAGTGCGTGTTCTGGTGATTGCCGCCCTGTTGTTTCCGGCGGTGCTGGCTCCGGGTAGTGCCGTCCGGGCCACAGGATCCTCGGCGAGCGGCGATGGTGAGAGCAGGGCGTATCGGGCGGCCGAACGGGTGCAGGAGCTGCCGGACGGGATGGTCGCGAGGTTGCGGGTGCCAGCCCTGTGGGTCGGCCAGCAGCCGCCTCTGGACTCCAATCCGCTGACCCGCGAGGCCTTCGTCGGCGCTGATGTGTCCGCGGTCATCGACGGCTTTCATCCGGGCGCGCAGGTGTCGGGGACCGTCGAGATCGGTTATCAGTTCGGCTTTCCGGTCGCGTTGCCGTCCTCCTTCGAGGCGACCCTGAAGACGCCGGAGGTGTCCGTGACCGGGGGCGCGAATGCCCGGTTGGCTCCCAAGCTGACGGTGGGTCCGGTCGGCGGCGGGGGAGAGCTCGGTGAGGCCGGGGTGACCACCTCGGCGGAGGCCACGGTTCTCCCGTCGCAGGAGTTGGCATTCACGCTGAATCCATCCGCCGGAATCACCGACGTGTCGTTGATGAGCGCTGAGCTGGGCGGGCCGTCGCTCGATATCCATTACGCGGACGCGGAATTCCATGCGACGAATGTGTTGGGGCCGTTGAATATGCGCCCCTACGTGAAATTCACGGTGACGGTGGCTGGTCGGGGAAGCTACCTGCTGACCTTCTATTCGGCGCCGACGACGCTGGTTTGAGTGATCCGACCGGGGCTCCCCGCCACCAGTTGTCCGCGCCTCTCGACAGTTTCCCGGCCGGATGGTAGTCGGTGAAAGCCGCGTCCGCGGGGTCGGCTCGATTCTCGTCTCGCCGCGAGTCGCGTTTGATTTCTTGCCCCGAGAACATGAACATGGCCGGGAGAACGCACAGCGCCACCGCCCCGAGGGCGATCATTACTACGAGTAGTTCGTACATGGTCCGATATCCGTTGGTCGAATGGGGTGGGCGGGAGAATCCTTGTGACGCTCCCGCCCACCTCGGAATCCCAGGGGCCTAGCCGACGTTCTGAATGCCGACCGTAGGCAGGAAATAGCAGGTCCCCGAGGAATGGGAGACTGATCCGACGACCATCGACAGGACCAGGCCTTGGCCGGTGTCGACAGTTGCCGCGCGGATGCCTGCCTGCGGGAGCGAGTTCAGCGCGTCGGAGACCATCTTGATGAACGGCGCCGCCGCGGCCTCGACGATCGGGCCGAGATCGGCGGCCTGCCGCGCGATCCCGTCGACGATGACGTCGGTGGGGCTCCCCATGGAGTTGATGCCGCCCTGGAAATTGCTCATATTGAGCCAGGCGACCGACATCCCGGATTTGGTTTCCGAATCGTCGCCGATGCCCGCCGGCGCGAACCCGTAGAGCACCTGACCGCTCTTGACCGCGTTCAGATCCAGGCCGAGCACGGTGAGATCCCCGAGGATCGGGGTGTAGGGCCCGGGAATCGCACCGGCGACGCCGGGCACGATGCCGAGCGGGACGCCGGGAATCTGCGAGCAGAACGCTGCGGCCGTCGGGATCAGGAACGGTTGGACCCCAAGTGACCGGAGTCCCGCGTTCGCGGTTTCCAGAAGTTTGCCGATATCGCTGGTGAGGGACAGCGGCTGGAGTTCGTCTACCGCGACGCCCGGGTTGGACCCGGGGTCGACCTCGCCCGCTGCGGCCGGACCGGTGCCGTCGATCGGTTCGGCCAGCGCGGGGGCGGCGGCATAGCCGGTCGCCCCGGCCATAGCGGCGATCGTCAGCCCGGTGGCCAGTCGTGTTCGAAGTCGGTGTTTCACTGCGTTTTCTCCGTTCTACGAGCTGAACGAGCCGGAGGAGATGCCGCCGAGAATCGAGCAGATCGCCTTGAAAATGAATCCGATCGCGGAACCGCTGGGAAGGATGCTCATGTGAGTTCTACTTTCTTGTGCGTTGCTTGTTGGAATTCTTCTGGCAAGAACGGAGTTCGAACTTGCTCGACAAGCGTCGCGTCCGGGCGCGGCATGCTCGGAGAATTGCCGGAATAACTTTTGGCCGCGGTGGTCCCGCAGCATTCCGGCAGCAGTGTGGGCGATGAGCGTCGGATCCGACACCCCGGCGCTCGATCAGTAGTCGAGGGCGTGCTCGGGTTGGCAGACGTCCATCGGGGAGGGGAGATAGCGGACGATCGCGTCCAGGATCGGGGCCGTGTCGTTGCTGCGGGGGGCGGTACCGCAGAGGATCGGGACCACGTCGCCGATGCGGGTGAGGGAGCGGATGCGGTCGAGAGGGATGTCGCGTGGCGGTGTGGGGTCGTGCGGGAAGACCGTCCGCACCAGGGTGTGAAAGGCGTCCTCGGCGGGTTGCCAATGGGGGCCGTAGATGTCGGCGGCCAAGGGTTCCAGAGCCCACATCGAGGGGAGGTCGATGACGCCGTCGAAAGGTGGGCCGACGCCGAGGGAGAGGTGTAGGGGCAGGGGGTCGCGCCGCGGGTGTCGGTGATGGTGCGCAGACACCGGGCGAGGTTGGCGGCGGGGTTGCCGAGGGTGTGGATGAGGCACATGCGGCCGACTTGGTGGTCGTCGGCGATCTGGAGGATGGTCTCGAGCCGGGCCGCGTTGCCGGCCTCGGCGTCGACGACGGCGATCACGCTGTCCGCGAGGCGAATGCCGAGATCACCATCGTCCGATCAACGTCCTGCGACAGCACACCTAATACTCCAGCATCACTTCGTGATGTAGC
>NZ_BJWY01000240.1 GCF_007990715.1 Nocardia seriolae NBRC 15557
AGTATTAGGGCATGACGGCAACGGTTCCGATCGGCGAGTTCTCGAGACTCACCTACCTGACCATCAAGACGCTGCGCTACTACCACGAGATCGAGCTGCTGGAGCCGGTCGCCATCGACCCGGACTCGGGGTATCGGTTCTATTCGACGGCGCAGGTGGATCAGGCGCATCTGATCAAGCGGCTGCGCGAGCTGAACATGCCGCTGCCGGAGATCAAGGCGGTCATGGCGGCCCCGGACCAGGCGGCCCGGGACGCGGGCATTCGCGCGCATCTCGAGCGCATGGAGGCCGAGCTGGTGCGCACCCGCGACGTGGTGGCCTCGCTTGAGGCGCTGCTGCTGCCGGCGACCGGGATCAGCGTCGAATACCGTTCCATCGCAAGCCTTCCGGTGCTGGCCATGACCACGACGGCGGCGCGGGAGGACTGCGGCCCGTGGTGCGAGTACAGCTTCGGCACGCTCTACGGCAGCCTGGCCGCCGCCGAGCTCGCGCCCGCCGGTCCCGGCGGGGCCACCTACGCGCCCGAATTCTTCGAATACGACCGCGGCGAGGTCGTCACCTACGTGCCGATCGAGGCCGGGCACCGGGACCGCTTCGACACCGCGCTCGTCACGGAGCTGCCCGCCCGCCGCTTCGCCGTCACCGTGCACGCGGGCGCGTTCGACGACTTCGACCGCACCTATGGCGCACTGGGCAGCCATGTGGCCGAACACGATTCCGCGCTGCCCGAACCCGTGCGCGAGATCTACCTGGTGGGGCCCGGCGACGCCGAGCCTGCCGACTACCGCACCGAAGTCTGCTGGCCGATCGGCCGGATCTGAAAAAGGAGAGAAACCATGGCACTGTCCCTCGCCAACATCGTCGTCGACTGCCACGATGCCGCCACGCTGGCGGGCTTCTACGCGCAGCTGATGGACCGTCCCGTCGATGAGGGCGCGAGCGTGCACTTCGCCTCCATCGATATGAAGGCCGCCACGCCGACGTTCATGTTCGTCGCGGTGCCGGACAAGAATCCGGGCAAGAACGTCCTGCATCTGGATCTGACCGGCGGCACGCTGGCCGATGAGATCGAGCGCGCGGTCGCCCTGGGGGCCAAGCACATCGCGGACTTCGACGAATACGGCGCGAAGTGGGCGACGCTGGCCGACCCGGAGGGCAACCTCTTCGATATCGGCGCGCAGAGCTAGGCGTCGAGTTCCTTCTTCAGGTTCGCGAGCACCTCGGCCTGGATCTTCTTCAGGCCGATGGGCGCGAAGATGCCCTCGAAGATGCCGCCGATGCCGCCCGCGCCCTTCCAGGTGGTGCGCACGGTGACCAGCGAGCCGGAGCCCGACGGGGTCACGGTCCAGGCGGTGACCATGGAGGAGTTCGAATCCCGTTCGGTCACCATGGAATCGGAGACCGAGACGGCGGCGCGCACATTGCGCTGGCGGCTCTCGGTGGCCTGCAGCGTCCACTCGGCGACGGTGCCCGCGCCCTGCCCGCCCTCGACCACCTTGTAGTCGCGGTAGTGCGCGGAGAGGATCTTCGGCCGCACTGTCTCGTAGTCCGCGATCGCATCGAGGGTGCGCTTCGGATCCGCCGCCACGACGATCGAACTGGAGGCGCTGACCTGTCCCACCATGTGCTCCTTTGTGATTACGCGGGCTGACCGGCACTCTGCCCTGTTACCGCTCGGTCATGCTACGCCGGATCGCGACGCGCCGGTTCGCTGCGCCGGGTCGGGTCGGCCACCTATTCTGGGGGCACTTGTGCGCGGGGAGGTCGCGGTGATGACGCGGTTCGTGACGTGGATGCGGCTCAATATCGACGCGGTGATCGCCATCGTCATCGCGATCACGGCCGTGATCGTGGAGGCCATCGACAAGACCGCCAAGCTGGATCCGGTGCAGGGGGCGGTCCTGCTGGTGCTCAGCTTGCTCGCGGTGACGTTGCTGCGGGACCGCAATCGCATCACCCGCCTGGTCCGGGAGTCCGCGGCGGTGCGGCTGCTCTACGGGCCGGAGATCGATCAGGCGCAGGCGCTGGCCCGCCGCGATACCGACACCTGGATCTACAAGGGCGGCACCGGAACCTACCTGCGGGCCGAGACCCTGCCGTTCTTTCTGGGCCGCGTGCGCGCCGAACAGCATCTGCTGAGTCTGCGGGTGGAGGTCCTCGACCCCGCCGACGAGATGCTGTGCGAGGTGGAGGCGCAGCACCGCAACGCGCTGCGGCCGGGCGGTGACCTGAACGGGCGGCCGTGGACCACCGACCGGATCCGCAAGCAGTCCTACGCCACCGTCCTGGCCTGCGCCTGGTACCGGGCCCAGTCCGAGCTGCTGACCATCGAGCTGGCGCTGTCGGCGGTGGTGACGACGTATCGGTGGGACATGTCCGACAGTGTCGTCATCATGAACCAGCGCGGTTCCAACACCCCGGCGCTGCTGTTCGAACGCGGCAAGACCCAATACTCCGATCTCACACGCGAATTGGCCTTGAGCTTCAAGCAGGCGCGACACCTCCCGTTGGGCCGCGACAACGAACTGCGACCGCCCGCCGAGCCCGGCATCAGCCAGGTGCGCAAGCTGCTGGAGCGGCTGGAACTGCCGCTGCCGGGCATCTACACCGACGAGGACGTGACGGAGATCGTGGAATACGCACTGCGCCCGTCCAATACGTTCTAGTGTCC
>NZ_BJWY01000241.1 GCF_007990715.1 Nocardia seriolae NBRC 15557
AGGGGAGTCGCAAAGGCTGCAGAGCCCTGTTGCACGCAGCTATGGCTGCGAACCCAGAGTCTGCAGGACAAGGCGATTTGGCGGAAACTGAAATACCGGAGATCTCGTATGATGGAACGGATACCGATATCCCGGCAACAGCGACCGAAGATGCTCCTCTACCCACAACCGAGCAGTTGTCCGAGGTGTTGAGCCTTTCAACCGGCGAACTTGCCACTCTCGACCTGGTTGCGCCCCTCGTCGCGACTACTCCACGCCGAGCCAAACGCTTCGGCAATGTCTATACCGTCGTGCGAGCCCGGCTTTCCGGCGAGCAGAGCGTGGACACCGACGCCCTTGCTGTTGCCGCAGCAATGCTTCTCGGAGCCCCGAGAACCTTGGGAGAGAGACTTCGTGGGCCTGCGCCGGTGTTGGATCCTGAGGTCCCCCTACGGGATTGGGCCGCAGGTGTCTTGGTTGACAGCATCGATCCAGCAGAGACAATACGCGTGGAGTCGTTCCTTCGAAGGGCTGACAGACTCGGTGAGCTGTCCATGAAAGCTGTGATCGATGTCCTGCCGCCAGTTCTGCTCTACGTATAGTGCGTCAGGGGCAGCAGTCAGGAAGCGAGTTCGGTTGTCGCGAACAGGCCGTATTGCTCGGAATGTTCTTTTGCGGCCCGCAGCCTTTCTTTCCGTTCTTGCTCGCGCTTAGCTTTACGGTCACGCTTATCGGCTTCACTGAGCACTTTTGCGATCGAATCTCCGACCGCCTTGGCGACTGGAGGCGGGAAGGCGTTGCCGATCTGCCTGTATTGTGCGGTCTTGCCTCCGGAGAATTTCCAGTCGGCTGGAAATCCTTGAATAATCGCGGTCTGCTGGACCGTCAGCATGGGGCCGTCGGGGCCGAATAGATCTCGCTCGTAAGTGTTCTTCTGCGTGCAGGTGTCAAGGTCGTTTGCCACGCCCATGCCCGAGACGCCCAGCTGCTTCCAGGCAGCCTTTGCACGGCTCGGTCCGAGGTCCGCGCCCCCGTGCTTTTTTGATCCGCCGACCAGAGTCGGTGCGATGCCGCCACCTCGGCCTTTGAGCTCTGTATGGCGGCTGGATGCCGTATTGTACCAGCGATCGAATTGTGCACGGCCCTCGGTCCGACCTGTTTCCTTGTCGAACCGCGCATACCGCTCTCGCATTGTCTCTGCGAGACTGTCTGCGACGCTTGCTGATTCCTCGTGTGTTGCTGTCGGCCAGGAGTAAGGCAGGTCTCCCAGGACATCGTTGCGGATTGCGACGAGGATTGCACGCGGACGAAGCTGGGGGACGCCGAAGTTGCTGGCCTCGAGAACGCCCCAATTGCAGACTGTGTATCCGAGGCCGGGCTCGCCGACTATCTGCCCGTCGTCCTCGGTGTACTTACCTCCTTCGAGCCTTGCGCGGATCCACGTCCGGTAGGGCTCGAATTTCGGGTCCATGATTCCCCGGACATTTTCGATCATGACCGCCCGGGGCTGCAGGATCTTCACGAGTTCGAGCATTCGGGGGAAAAGGTCCCGTTCGTCATCTCTGCCGAGTTGCTTGCCGGCATGTGAAAACGGGGGGCATGGAACGCCGCCTGCCAAAAGGTCCAATTCTCGTGGAGCCAGTTTCTTGCCGTTCTTGGATACCTCGGCGAGCGGTTCGAAAGCCTTCACATCTTTTGAGATTATGCGGCAGTTGTCGCCTTCCCACGCCCACGCGGGATCTGCGTTGTCGCCCTTGATATTCAGATTGAGTGTCGCGACTGCGTGCTCGTCGATCTCGACCAATGCAAGGTGACCGAAACCTGCCTGGTGGAGGCCCACTGCCTGCCCTCCGGCACCAGCGCAGATCTCGATCGAAGTGAACTGTGGTTTCCCCGGCTTCGCTGAGGCGTTGTCAGGCTTGCTTGTTCGAGTCACGCGTCCCCCTTGACGTAGCGGCCGGCGTCGGCGCAGGTCTCGGCGACGCGTAGGTTGGTCATGCAGATACCCTTTCGATGCGAAGGCCGGGTCATAGGTGCGTGAGTGCAGGAGTATCTTCTCGTACGACATCCACAGACTTCGAACCGGGACAGACGTGGCTGAGCGCCGATCGGAAGACGCCAGGCGGAAGGCTCATGCGCAGGGGCTCTACCCTGCCCCGCTCAATGAGGGCCGGTCCCGGAATATGAGGGCCAATCGCCGGGCCGATACCAAGCCGGAGATTGCGTTGCGAAGTGCGTTGCACCGTCTTGGTTTCCGGTATCGGAAGGACTACCGGCTCGACCTCGGGTCGATGAAGGTCCGGCCTGACATCGTGTTCACCGCTCGCAAAGTGGCCGTGTTCGTGGATGGGTGCTTCTGGCACGTTTGTCCTGAGCATGGGCGGCAGCCGACGACCAATGAGTGGTACTGGACGCCGAAGCTTCGCCGGAACATCGAGCGCGACCGGGCCGCGGACGATGCACTTGCAGCAGCCGGCTGGCAGGTGGTCCGCCTCTGGGAACATGAAGACCTGGCCGACGCTGTGAGCGCGGTCACCAGGGTGTTGGCGGGCGGATCCGAACATGTGAGCGATCATATGGCAAAAGAAGGCTGATGATCAGAGGACGCCCCGGACACGCTAGTGTCG
>NZ_BJWY01000242.1 GCF_007990715.1 Nocardia seriolae NBRC 15557
AGTACTAGGTCGCGAACCTGCGACTGGCGACCTGGGGTTTCTGCGATTCGGTGGGTGGGTGTCAAGAATGGGGAACGGGCCCGACCTGGGGAAATGGTCGAGCCTTATGGTGCCCTCGGCGGGGCACGATATAGATGGGAACAGTACCGACCAGCATCTTCTTGCTGGGCGGCTGGTCATCGAACCCGATTTCGCCCTGAGTAGCCGCAATCATTAGGGGCACGGGTGTTGAGACTTCCTGGTGCCGGTGGGGTCGTTCGATCGCTCCGTATGCGCTACTTCTGCCGCGGCGCCTGCCCATCTGGTGATCTCCCACAACACCTCGGCTTGGCGTTGTGCACTGCGGCCAGGCGGCGGTCACCTGAACGCAAACTATTGCTACTGGCCGTGCTGACCGAACCGGCTGACCGCAGCATCAACCGGCCTGCTTCGTTCGGGTTTTTAGTTGAGTTCATCCGCAGCCGGGGCGTCGATGAGCAGACTCCGAACAGCGATCAGCGCGTCTTCCAGCGATCGAAAGACCTGGGTGTGACCCATGAACTTCTCCTCGGCCGGGCGCTCGACGGACGCACCCCACTCGTTGTCCTTGCCTTGGATCACGCCGAGGTGATCGTTGAGCCATATCTCGACATCGACTGCTCCCGAAGGGAACTGCTCGACGCTGAGCCTGGTCGCGTAGGCGGTATGCCGCCGAACCAGCGTCTCGAGTTCCTCCTGGTCATAGGCCATCGAACGATCTTCTTTCTCGTTGACGCCCACCGCCGCGGTTAGCGCGAGGCTTCGTGGGACTTGTCGAATGCGTCGAGGCCGACTTCTCGGAGGTGGTAGTCGCCGTCGAGGCTGCCGGTCTTGTAGTAAGTGAAGAATATTTGCGCGGCTTCGTCGGCGGTGAACACCTCGGCGGGGTAGGCGCGGGGTGCATGGTTGCCGCGTTGGAAGGGGATGATCACTTCCGGGTCGCCGTCGTAGTCACCGGGACGGCCGAGCGTGAACAGCCGCGAAACTCCATCGACGCCCATGTGGATCTCGACGCTCAGAGCGTCCGCGGCGCCTGCACATTGCAGGTATTGCAGGCCCATCGCAGCCTCGTCGGCTTCAGTGAGTTCGTCGGGCCATGCGGGAGTAGGCAGGGCAGCGAGGTTGAGGGAGTACCGGTCGTCGCCGTTGAGGCGTCGCAGCGGCCGTTGGAATTCCTCGATCGTGTGCCTGGATCCGAAGTACGTCGTCAGTCGGCCACCGCTGTATTCCGGTCGATGAGTCTGGGGCACTTGGTCATCTCTTCTGCCCGTGCGGGGCGTTACGAGGACCGCTGGAACCCGCACCGCATACCGCGGCTCGAACCCGGCCAGGGAGTCGCGCTCACGACTCTGGAGTGCGTCCCTCGAGGTCAGCGCACATCGCGGCGAACCACTCCGACACCGACTGGTAGACCGGTGCAGCGAGGAACCCGTCGTCATTGCCGAACCACACCGGCGGATCGGGTTCACGCACTTGCGATCCATCGATCACCTCGTAGAACCAGCCTTCTTCCATCTCGAGCACAGATACGACGAGCAGGTGTTCGGAATCGCTGTGCGGGGCTGTCGTACTCGGCGAAATTCTGAGCCAACTGACGCTGTTCGGCGTTGATCGCGCGGACGCCGATTGCCCGATAGCCCTGGCCTCCAGCCGATTCGAATCGTCCTGGGTCACGTCCGATCAGGCGCAGTACCTCGCGAACGGCGGCTGGCACCGCCGGGGCGTTTTGGTCGGCTGCCATCGTATCGATCTCGCCGTCATCGGCACCTTCCACGGCGTGAGGGTCGAACCCACGGCGCACGAGCTCGTCGAAGCGTGCCCGAATTTTCGTGATCGCCTCCTCTGACATGGAGCAAATGTAGTGAATCGAGCGCATAGAGCCAGGTAGGCAAAGCGGGACATCGCGGACGTGTTGACATCGGCTTCTGCCGCGACCCGGGCGTTTGAACGCGCAGCCCGAAGGGTCAATACCAGGGAAATTGCGTGGGATCAGGCTGTGCTTGGAGCGATTTCAGGGCCTGCCTGCCGGTCAGCACGACGGTGTCGACATAGTTGCGGCACGCCTCACTGCTTGTCATCGCGAGTCGTAGTGGTTCGAGCTGCTCCGCCGTCGGGGGTGCAGGGATTTCTCCGCGCTTTCTCACCCTGGCAGCCGCTGCGGTGAGAACCTCCAATGCCGCATCGGTATCTCCGGTTACCCCGAGCGCCGTCGCGTGATTGTAGGCATCGAGGCGCCAGCGCTCGCCCTCGACCCGCTCTCCAGCCCAATACTTCGGTGCCGGCCGCTTCGCGGCGGCCAACAAGGCCAGATGTTTGCGGTCATCCTCGGTGTCGCAGAACAACTCCGACACCACGTGGTGAGCGGATCGGACTATCGAATCGGTCTTCTCGAGTACGGACTTCCGGTCGACCTCCAGATCAACCGACGTCAGGATCCTTCGGCTACCCCAACCCATCACAAACTCGCTCCCTTCCAAGGGATAGCTGCGAGGGTTCCATAGGTATTGGCAGCCGATGTTCAGCCGAGCTGATACCGATCGACCGGGTTCGAAGTCAA
>NZ_BJWY01000243.1 GCF_007990715.1 Nocardia seriolae NBRC 15557
GGACACTAGCGGATCGAGCGTGTCCCGGGTCCCCGAACTGGAATTCTTACGTTCGCGCTCAATCTTAAGCGCACCATAGTGCGGCCGAAATGGCACTGGCCCGCGATCTGCCAGATCCCATTTTCCAGGAGATACTTCTACCAGATGCGGAGGTGTAGTCCCCGTGTGATCACGTACCTCCGTAAGACGACGACGTCCGTCCTTGACGTAGTAGGCAGCACGATAACTCGGATACGTGTTGGCAAGCCAAACCTGGTATTCGGCTGTCGAATTGAAGTCGGCTGGCGTCTTCTCGACATCCGCTGGAGGTTTCCACTTGGGCGCCCGGGAGCCCGAGACAGAATTCGATCTCGAAGAGGAAGAAGCGCCTCGGTTTCGTTGTTCAAATCGGCTGCCTTCGAGCCAATTTCTCAATGCGAAGCCGGGTATTGCATTTAGGGGGGCTCCCGCACGTACAGGAACCAAACTCCCAGCTGGCGGCGGTCCATTGAACAGATCGTTTACAACGCCCTTGATCCAGGCGTCGACCTTGATGATTCCAGTAATGTTCGCACCGTCACGTTCTTCCTTTGAGTACTTCTCAGGAGCCTTTCTGACTGCTCCGTCATCTCCGCCACGTGACGTAGCGGACTCGGATCGATCGATGCCGGAGCGCATTTGTTCTGGCAGTGCGGTTCCGGTGGCTCTGAAGGACTGCATTGCGTTTGACATCATCCGAGCCACCCCAGCGGCGCTCGAATGTGTGGCCTGCGCGATTGTCTTGGCCGCATCCGCAATTGCTGCAGGCGATGCACCACGCAGCGCAGAGTTGTCCATAGAAATTCTCCGCAGCGCACCTATAGCCGCATTAGTAGCTTCCGTTGCTTTGATTGCGGCGGCAACACCACCACGCGTGGCGGAACCTACTCCGCGACCGATACCCTTTGTTGGAAGAAGGAGCGTCAGGGCACCGAATGTAAGCTCTCCCGCCGTCTTTGAGGGATGTTGTGTAGCGCCCCTGAGGTCGGTCATCAGGAGGAATTGGGATCGGGCGTTGATGCTGTCGAAGGCGGCTTCTTGCCATACACGAACGGCCGCGTCGGCGAAGCTTGTTTTTCCTCTGATCCAATCGCCGGTTGCCTCGCCGGCCGATATCGCGGTTTTGAAGTCGGCGACGGTGGTATCGAATACGCCTTTGAGGATTCCTGCCGCTATGCCATAAGTCATACCCAGCAGCGGACCCGCTTGCATGTCGCGGTTGGTGAAGGGAATCTTTTGTGTTGGAAGGTTCGAGTTCCAGTGCATGAACTGGGCAACGGTGTTGTACTGACTATTGAAACCGGACATGGAACCGACGCCCGTGAGGAGATCGCAGCCCTTTTCGAATGCTCCGTCCCATGCGTTGCCAGCGGCGTCCGATAGTTTTTGACCGAAGGTTCTCGTGTCGGTCTTCGGAGAGTCGTCGTGATCCTCGTGGGATCCGTCTGGATTCCATACGGTGTAGCGCCAGAGATCCTTGATCTGGAGCTTCGTGCCGTCGGGCAAGTTGAAGGTGGTCGAGCCGTCGGTGTTCCGGGTGTAGTCGGTCCACTTTCCGTTGTCGCCGAGATTCCAATCTCGGAGTGGATTGCCCTTCAGGTCGTATCTGGTGATGTGTAGGGTCTTTCCCCGGAAATCCTGGGTTACCTCGAGCGAGCCTGTGTCGTTCGGCGTGAGGGTGATGATCCGTGCTTGAACATCGTTGGAGAGCGTGCCGCTGATCTGCCCAGTTCGGCTGATGTGCAGATTCTGGGAGGTGCGGGTGGTGTCCATTCCGGAGACGTCGACACTGTGATCGGGGTTGTAGGCGCGTCTGAGGCCGTCGCTACCCAGGTACCAGCCGGTCATGTCCGGGCGGATTTCGCCCACCTGCTCGGTGTACGGGTTGCCCATCTCGTCGTGGTAGGTGCGGTAGATCTGTTGCACTTTGTCCTGGCTGAGAACCGTGACTTCCTGCTCACCGTTGTCCAAATAGGCGGTACCCCAGGTGGTTCCGGTGCGCGTGTCGAGGTTCACCGAGGTGCGGCCACCATCGATCAGATCGGAGAGGATCGAAGGGTTCGAAGGGTCGTCGCCCTCGGCCATCGTGTACTGAAGGATGTGACCCGGTGCGGCACCGTTGGTTCCGGGCGAGTACGAGACGGACATGACGCCGCCGGCGTTCATCCACATCGTGTAGCCGCCCATGCCATTGGCGACCCGGCGCAGGGTGACGGTCTTGCCGTCGGGCTTTTCGATGACCGAATCGACGGTCTGGCCGCCAGTGCCGGTGACAATCGTGTTGGTGATCTTGCCGAGGTTCGGATCCTGCACAACCCACGGCTGACCTTCGACCTGATTCGGCGGAGCGCTGTTGCCGATATCGAACATCGTCGGTCCCGTGTAGGTCGCTTCCTTGAGCACGGGCTCGGGATCCGGCGGCACGGCTAGTAC
>NZ_BJWY01000244.1 GCF_007990715.1 Nocardia seriolae NBRC 15557
CGGTGACGGTGATAGCGCCAACTGTCATCCGTCACTGCCCAGGGAGTTCCATTGAAGTCTGCGAGGGAGCGAATGGACATCATTTCCGCCTATCGAGAGGTCGGAACCTATCGAGGCGCCGCCGAGTTGTGCGGCACCACCCACAAAACCGTGAAACGCGTCGTGGAGCGGTTCGAGACCGGCGCGCCGCCAGCGCGGGGGCCACGGCCCCGTAATTACGACCATGTCCGTGAGCTGGTCGCCGAGCGCGTGGTCAAATCGAAGGGCCGCATCTCGGCCAAACGGCTGTTGCCGATCGCCCGCGCCGCCGGTTACGAGGGTTCGCCACGGAACTTCCGACGCCTGGTGGCGGAGCAGAAAGGGTTGTGGCGCAGGGATAATCATCGGGGACGGCGTCCGGCGGTGTGGTCGCCGGGTGAGTATCTGGTGATCGACTGGGCCGAGGCCGCGCCGGGGTTGTTCGTGTTCTGCGCGGTGCTGGCGTTCTCGCGGTGGCGTTTCGCCGCGTTTGCCGCCGACCAGAAACAGCCGACCACGCTCGCCCTGATCGCGGAAGCCTTCGCCGCGATCGGCGGGGTCCCTGCCAAGGTGCTGGCCGACCGGATGGGCTGCCTGAAGGCCGGAGTGGTCGCCGATGTCGTGGTCCCGACACCGGAATACATCCGGTTTGCAACACATTACGGCTTCTCACCGGATTTCTGCCGCGCCGCCGACCCGCAGTCGAAAGGCATCGTGGAACACCTCTGCGGTTATGCCCAAACCGATCTGGCGGTCCCGTTGCTGACCGAGGCTGCCGTGACCGGCGCGACTCTGGGCCTGCGCGAGGCCAACGCGGCGGCGAAAATCTGGTGCGCCGAGGTGAATTCGCTGACGCACTCGGAGATCTGCGCGGTCCCCGACCAACGGCTCATCGCGGAGCGAGAGTTGTTGGTGCCGTTGCCTTCTCTTCGGATGGAGATCGGTGCGCCAACGGTCAACCGCAAGGTCGACCGGCTCTCCTGCATCCGCTATGGGTCGGCGCGTTATTCGGTGCCTACTCGCCTGATCGGCGAGGTCGTGGTGATCGTGGTCGATCACGGCGCGCTGGTGGTGCTCGAGTCCGCGACCGGAGTGATCGTCGCCGAACATGAACTCGTCGCGCCCGGCGAGGCATCGATTCTCGATGCCCATTACGACGGTCCCCGGCCCGCGCCGAATCGCGGTCCACGTCCGAAAACTACGGTCGAGCACCAGTTCTGCGCTCTCGGCGAGGATGCCGAAGCGTTCCTGGTCGGCACGGCCGCCCACGGCAACAGCCGCCTGGGCGGCGAGTTGGAGATCCTGCTCGCGCTCGCCGCGGCGCATGGCGAGCAAGCGTTGATCGCTGCCCTGCGGCGGGCGGTGGCGTTCAAGCGGTTCCGCGCCGCCGATGTCCGCTCGATCCTGGCCGTCGGCACCGGAACTCCGCAGCCCCGCCCGGCCGGCGACGCGCTGGTGCTGGATCTGCCCACCGCGCCGACCCGGTCGCTCGACGCCTACAAAATCACCCGCGACGGGAGCGGCGCATGACAACCACTCGATCGAAAACCGCTGCACCCAAGCAAATCCCGGAACTGGCGGCCGATCTCGACGCCGGGCTGCGCCGGTTGAAACTGGCGGCCATCCGCCGCACCGCACCCGAAGTCCTCGCCGTCGCGAAAACCCAGCGCTGGACCCCGGAAGAAGTGCTGCGCACCCTGCTCGACACCGAGCTGGCCGCCCGCGACGCCTCCAATGCCCGCAATCGGCTCAAGGCCGCCGCGTTCCCGATCACCAAGACCCTCGACGGCTTCGACATCGCAGCCTCCTCGATCCCGCAAGCGACGTTCGACTATCTGTCGAGTCTGGAATGGGTTCGCGCTCAACAGAATCTGGCGTTGATCGGGCCACCTGGAACAGGGAAGAGTCACACCCTGATCGGGCTCGGCCACGCCGCGGTCACCGCCGGGCACAAGGTCCGATACTTCACCGCCGCCGACCTGATCGACACCCTCTACCGCGGTCTGGCCGACAACACCGTCGGCAAGGTCATCGACACCCTGCTACGCGCGGACCTGCTCATCCTCGACGAAATCGGGTTCGCCCCTTTGGATGACACCGGCACCCAACTACTGTTCCGGCTCGTCGCCGCAGCTTACGAGCGGCGTTCTCTCGCGGTCGCGTCTCATTGGCCGTTCGAGCAATGGGGCCGGTTCCTGCCCGAGCACACCACCGCCGCCAGCATCCTCGACCGGCTGCTGCACCACGCCACCGTCGTCATCACCGACGGCGATTCCTACCGCATGAAAAACCGAACCAAGCGAGGTGAACCAACCCCGAACTGACCAACAGCTGTGATCGATAACGAACGTTATCGATCACAGCCATCCAGCACGAGAGCGGGGACTTTCACCTGGCCACCAGCGGCGACTTCCACCCGGCCATTGAC
>NZ_BJWY01000245.1 GCF_007990715.1 Nocardia seriolae NBRC 15557
ACCCGGCGACGGGTGGACATCGTGACCGCGCTGCCCGAGACCCGGTCGGGCAAGATCCTGCGAAAGGCGTTGCGCGGCATCGCTGATGGGCGGACCGAACCCGTGCCAGCCACCATCGAGGACCCGGCCGTGCTGGAAGCGCTGCGCCCCCTGCTCGCGCCGAACCGCTGACCCTGCCGGTATCCGACCGTCGTCGTCAGTCGCGTCCCGCCGCCTCGGTGAGCGCGACGGCGGCCAGGGTGCGCCAGTGTTCGAGCATTTGTTTGCGCCGCTGGGGATTTCGGCCCAGCATGTCGTCGACGATGGTGCCGCGCACGAAGTTGATGGTCATCCAGAAGGCGTGTTCCACATTGTCGGCGGGGATCTCCGGGCCGATCAGGGCGATGGCCTGCTCGAGAACCTCCCGGGCGAGGTCGCGCTGGACCCGCAGCATCCGCTCGGCCTGCTCCTGGTCGTGGCGAATGGCCACGAACAGTTCCACCGAGGCGCTGCCGAGTTCGCCCGCGAAGGTGGCGGCGATGAGATCGACCAGGATGTCGGCCGGTCGGGTGGTCGCCGAGACGGCCTCGGCGACCTGCTGCGCGGCGGCGCGCTGGCGGGTGGCCAGATGCTCGATGGCTTGCGCGAAAAGTTCTGTGCGCGTGTGGAAATGGTGCAGGAACGCCCCGCGCGTGACCCCGGCCCGACCCGAAATGTCGCCGGTGGAGGCATTGGCGTAGCCGACCTCGGCCAGGCTCTCGATGGTCGCGTCCAGCAGCAGGCCGCGGGTGCGCTGACTGCGCTCCTGGTGCTTGTTCGGGGGAAGTTCGGCAACCGGCATGTATTGAAGTCTAGCCAGATCGCAAATACATGCTACGGTGAACGTGATTTACGTTCATGTGTGAACGTAATGTTCTGATCAACTGCGAAAGGGTGGCCCATGAGCCTCCAACTCACCGATGAGCAGCGCAGTCTCGTACGGACCGTCCGCGAATTCGCGGCCCGGGAGTGCGGTACGCGAGAACAGCGGCTGGCTCTCACCGACCACGGCCGCAAGGGCAGCAACCTCGATATCGCGACCGAACTGGCCGAACTCGGCTTCCTGGGGCTGTCGCTACCGGAGGAGTACGGCGGGTCGGGCGGTGGCCTGTTCGATGCCTGCCTGTTCATCGAGGAACTGGCCTACGGCCGGATTCCGCTGGCCAGCTTCCCTGTCACGCTGATCGTGGCGCACAGCTACGCCAAGTTCGCCTCCACGGAGATCAAGAACGAGGTCCTCGGTTCGGTCACCGCCGGTGTACCCACCGCGATCGCCATGTCCGAACCCGGGTCCGGCTCCGATGTGGCCTCGCTGACGTGCAAGGCCGAGAAGGTCGAGGGCGGCTATCGGGTCAACGGGCAGAAGACCTGGATCTCCAACGGGCACATCGCCGAACACATTCTGCTGGTGTGCCGCACCGGCGACGGTGCGGACAAGCATCAGGGCCTGACCATGCTGTCGGTGCCCACCGGCACGCCGGGTATCGAGATCCGGCCCATCGCCACCATGGCCGCCGAGGTCAACGATGTGTTCTTCACCGATGTGTTCGTGCCGCAGGAGCGGCTCGTCGGCGTGGAGGGGCAGGGCTGGAGCCAGCTCATCGCCGGACTCAACATCGAACGCGTCATCATCGCCGCGCTCGGTCTTGGGCAGGCGCGCCGCGTCTTCGACGACACCCTGGCATATGTCAAGCAGCGCAAGCAGTTCGGCAGACCGATCGGCTCCTTCCAAGCCCTTTCTCAGCGGCTGGCGGATCTGGCCACCGAGTTGGAAGCCACCCGCCTGCTGGTGCACGACGTGGCGCAGCGGGTGGACGAGAATCCGGGCGCACTGTTGCAGCGCGAGGCGTCCATGGCCAAGTACAAGGCCACCGAACTCGCCAAACATGCGGCGCTGGAGGGCATTCAGATGATGGGCGGCATGGGCTACACCCAAGAAGCGGGCATGGAGGAACTGCTGCGGCACACCATTGTCGGCACCATCGTCGGCGGCACCAGCGAAATCCAGAAAGACATCATCGCGAAGACCCTGGGGTTGTGATCATGACCGAAAATTCCACTGGCGCATACATTTACGACGCCATCCGGACCCCGCGCGGGCGGGGCAAGAAGAACGGCTCGCTGCACACCGTCAAACCGATCGACCTGGTGACCGGCCTGATCGGCGAGATGCGGGCGCGCAACCCGGAACTGGACGTCGACCGCGTCGACGACATCGTGCTGGGCGTCGTCACCCCGGTCGGCGACCAGGGCCAGGACATCGCCAAGATCGCCGCCATCGCGGCCGGGCTGCCCGACTCCGTCGCGGGTATACAGCTTAATACT
>NZ_BJWY01000246.1 GCF_007990715.1 Nocardia seriolae NBRC 15557
CGACACTAGATCCGGCAGCGTATACTGGCTGGTCAATTCTATTTGAAGGACTGGCGCGGAACTGGTTTCAGTTCCCGTGCTTGATTGGTGCTGGGTTGTAGTCCGGTTTCATCTCACCTCGTAGGTGGTCCTGTACTGGATCGGTGCTGGGCTCAGTGACGGAATCGCCCCGGTTTGTTCCGGGGTCCTTCTTCGTTCTCGGAGGAAGGGTCTCGGCGTTCGACCGCCGATATCGTGGCCGCCGAATCGCAGTTGGAAGTCTGGGCATTCAAGAAGCAGGCGAAAGCCGCTGCCAAGGCTGCCGAATAGGTCGGCCTCGGTCAGCATTGGGCCTCGCTTGTAGGTCGGCATGTCGGCCTCCGTGCTAAGTCTGGAGGTCTCGATGCGCGGTGAGAGATAGCGGGAATTGGTCACGGAATGGCGAAATTGGTATGAACCGCAACACATTCCGACCGGTATGCTTGAGCCTCATTGTCCTGACTGCATACCGCTTTGCCTGGGCGAATAGGCGATTACCAGGCTCGTATTCGCAGGTGGATACCGTATCGGATCGAGCCAACGCGCCGGACACGGAATTGCTGAAACCCAGAAGAACGCGTTAGGATTATCTCTACAGAGGGGATTTCGCGTTCTGTTCGGCGTGCCCATATCAATCTACGCTGTCCTCCATGAGCTTCATAGCGGCCGCGTGTGCGCTTGTACTGGCGGGTGTCACTGAATGACAGCCGCTGTTGTGTTCGCCGGAATCCCTACCGCTGCAGTGGCTGTGTCGGCGTGGGTGGCGAGGGTGGTCATGCTGAAAGTCGCCCTAAAGGACGTACCGCCGGAGAAACGAGCGGCGATCATCAGGGCGCTATTCGGTAGGCGAGGAAAGTAGCTCCTCGCTGCAGGAGAGGCTTTCACGTTTCCGGCTTACGCCGCGTGGACGTACGTTTGGATCGTGTCCCGCGCCTCCAGCGCGGATTGCGAGCCTGGAAAGTGCTCGTCCAACAACTCGTCCAGCTGGTTGAGCCGCTTCTTTACCCATGAGAACGAGGCGGTCATCGGCTGATTCAGGATCGGGGTCACGGCCTCGATGCTGGCGTCCAAGTCGCCGAGGCGCGCACAGGCTGTCGCCAGGTAGATGTAGGTCAGCATCTCGTCGCCGGGCGAGTTGGTTTCCTTCCAGGCGGCGATGGCTTCGTGGGAAGCCCTGATGGCTCTGCGGAGGATGATCGGATCGTTGGCCCACATCAGTGAAAACCCGTGGTAATAAAGCTGCTTTGCGGGGCTGAACCCGAACAGCGGGCCGTCGATCTCGTCGGGGCCGCAGTGATCGCGAATCCGGTCGGCCTGCTCCAGGAGGTCGACCGCTCCCCAGGAGTCGCCGAGGTTCGCGGTCGACGCGGCGAGGCCGCACAGCAAGCGCGGCTCGGCGGTGCCGGTGGAGGGGCCGACGTACTGGAGTCCCTCGATCGCAGCATTCTTGGCTGCCTTGAACTGTTTGTCGAAGCGCCAAGTGAGGGACTCGGTTCCCTTCGCCCAGGCTCGAAGCTGGTCGTGCCCGGCCTTGTCTCCGAGTTTGAAGGATGCCCGAATGTGGGCCTTCGCGGCGTCGGCTTGGCCGAGATCCAGTGTGAGATAGGCGAGTACGCCGCAGACCCGGCCAAGGGCGATGTAGAGGTCTCTGGCCGCGTCCGGTCGGTGAGCGCCCAGGCGAATCCGGCGGGACAGCTCGCTCCGGAGTTCGAGTGCGTGGCGAATCGTTTTGTCGTACGCCTCGATTCCCGAAGCTCGGGCCACCTGCACTATGTCGGTCTGGATGTCGTCGAGGTGTGCGCCGTCTGGCGCGATCAGCAACGCCTCCGACTCGCGGCGGGCTTCCTCGAGAAGCTTCTGAGTGACGGCAGCTTCGCGCCGCTCGGCTTGATCAGCGTCCCACGCGGCGACCAATTCGCCTCCGGCTATGAGGAACGCGTCGGCGTTTTCGACCCAGCGTCGATTAGTTGGGCATCGACGCCCGCCTTCGATCGCAGTAATCCAGGTGTGGTTACAGAACAGACGGCCCGCGAGTTGGCGTTGGCTCATCTGACGGGCGAGGCGGAAGCGCCGGAGGGTGGCCCCAGTCCGGTTCTGGTTCATGATCGGCAATCCTGGAGCCGTCGAGCCCATCTCTCATCGTCCCCCGTGGTGACAGATCGCGAGGTGCTGGTTTGTCACCACGGTATCCCTTCGATTGCTCTGCCGCGGGTGGTGAGCTGAATTCACCTCCGGCTGAGGCCCGGTCCTGGTCGGAGGCACCACGACTACAGGGCGACAGGAGCCGTGATGAAGTTCCGACCGACCGCCGTCGGATACC
>NZ_BJWY01000247.1 GCF_007990715.1 Nocardia seriolae NBRC 15557
CGACACTAGTAATAAGCGCCCTCCGGGCTTGCCCATGGCGGCGCTAACTGCCTTCTTCATCTCGGGTGAGCAACTTACGATGCCGCTGGAATGAAAATCGGTAAGTGTGCGAACACCCTCCACGAATCGGTTCATTCCTGCGATATCGAATGACCCGTTGCCATTCTTGCGCCATTTGCTCTGTACGAGCGTGACCAGATTGGTCCGTGGGTCGACTGAAACGGCATCGATGCCGCCGTCGTCGCCGTGGTCGGTGATCTCCACAATGAGGCTATCGCGGTCGGTTTGAGGCGGTGTCACCAGATCCAAGGCGAACCGAGCCAGCAGCCGGGATAGGTTTGAGTCCTCGGACAGCGTGCTCACCCAGTCCCCGGCGTACGTCTCGCGCAGATACGTCTCAATCTGCCGGACATGCATCAAACTCATTGGTTCCCCTACGCTTCCACCAAAACCGCTCCCGATGACACCATTCCCGCCGACCTTACATTTGCGTCGGATCCTCGGTGGCTCAGACTCAACGCATGAGGCTGGACAGATCCGGCGGTTGTCCTAGGTTTCGTCCGCAGCGCCCGGGGGCGTTACAGCGCATACGGATGGTGCCGACCTCCGCGGGTAGCTAGCCCCTGTCCACCCTCGCGGGTCCAGTGTCCTCCCGCGGACAGTAGGGCGGACACCGCCGGGTCGAAGACCGCTTAGCCTGGAGGCGACCGCACGCAATTGTCGTCGACTGTCCATGTAGCTACCCCTGCTGTCCGGCTACCTGTCCTTGAGGCCAAGGAAGGTGTCCTCCACTGGGTGCGAGAGCCGTCCCTGTAATTCCAAGATCAGGATGAGGGTACGCACAGGGTACGCAGCGTCACTCGGGGCGATCCGTCGTGGTTAATCACAACCATCAAGGGATCAGCAGGTGAGGAGCGCTGTCCAGCATCTGCCATCGATTGCAAACAGCGAGAACGCTTTTCATCATCAACATCGTGGTGAGCGGCCTGCACTCCTACGCGGGCCTCAACTAGCCGGGGTCGGTTTGATGGCGATGCTGTGCAGAGCCTGGGGTGACGTCTCGTTCGCTGCGCCGTAGACGGTGAGGCCTACCCTCCGGACGATTCGCAGGGGTACCTCGGGGAGGACGAGGGTGACGGAAGGGTTCTGGGACTCCTCGGCGAAGTTCGGGTTGCTCGCCATGAAGGCCGCATCGGCTGTCCAGTGATAGCGGATCGGTGCGCTGCCGGGTTGGGATCGAGTGCCGTCGAGGGTGATCGTCTGACCGCTGTATCCGGTTTTCGGGCCGTTGATGACCGCTCGGATGCCGGTGTTCCTGTCGGGCGACGCCATGAGGGCGGATCGTATCGGCCGGGGCGGATCGCCCGGACAGGATGGCGCGGGCCGGGGGCGGGAGCGGCGAGGGCCGGGCGCGGCAGGTTCAGGGCCGCTTCCGCCCGCGGCCTGCGCGCCCGCATGCCGGCCCAAATGGCCTGGGCCGAAGAACACCCCGGCCTCTACAAGGTCCTGCACGAGACCACGGTCCACCGCAAACTCGGCATGCCCTGGCCCCCGCCGCCACCCAACTGGACCGCTTCCTGACCAAACTCGTCGGCCCCGCTTAAAAGTGGCAGTAATGATGTGGGTGAACCCCGTCGGCCGTGGCCGGTGGCAGATCTGAAAGTGGCGGGATGGTCCGCCGGGCAAAGGTCTGCTCGGGGTGCACTGTGATCACGTCGAGTTGTCGCACCGGAGATCCGGGAACTTCCCCGCCCTCGAAATGCTCGGGGCCCGGGACGATTACCGCCTCCGCGTCCAACCGGGTGGCCTGGGTCTTCAGCCGGGCCAGTGGCGGCCGTCCCGATGCCGGGTCGTAGATGACCATCCCCGAGAAGTCGTAGCCGAATCGTTCTGCGAGCCTGCGAATTTGGCTCTCGTCCCAGAGCTGGCCGATTCCGGACACGTCGATCCGCGGATATCCGAGTGCTGTTGCCCTGTAGCGCATGTCCGTCCCTCGCTGTAGTTCGTCTCGGATACTGTCTGCACCGCTTCCGGAGAACTCCAGGTAGAACCCTCCGTAGTTCTCGTCTTCTGCTCCGGCGCTCCGGAGTTCCAACAGGCCACCGGGGACCTCGAAGATCCGTGTTCGCCAAGCCATCTCGACCCCCTTTCTGCTTAGACGCTACGAAACCGGTCGCTCTCGGATCCAGGAACTTGCAGTGATTTGCGAATTGGTGTCCGTTCTGGCCTGTACTCGGACGTAGCGCGGGACGATTGATGCAGTGGGCTGCAA
>NZ_BJWY01000248.1 GCF_007990715.1 Nocardia seriolae NBRC 15557
CGAGACCTCTGCGAAAGGCGGGAAAAACCGTTGAGATCAGCAGTCGAGTTCTTACCGGTCCGTTTTCCACTCCCACCACCCCTGATCAGGCACGATCGGTCTGAAAGGCGCTCTCTTCTCACAGGTCACCATATACCCACATCAATGTGTATATGGTGACCTGTGAGAAGAGAGCAGTAAGTAGAAATCAGGGGTGGTGGGAGTGGAAAGTAGTGTGAGAGCAATAGTTTGGTTATCAGGTAGGTAAGTGGGTTGCGTTGGGTGATGAGCGTTGCGGTTGGGTAGGTGGTGGCGTTCGGTGACGGGGGTGCGTTCGTGTCGGTTGAGTGCGTGGTAACGTCCGGAGCGCTGGCGCGGTGGTGGTGTCCGGCGTGAATGGTTGCGTCCGAGTCGGTCCGGCCCGGCGCGGGCGGTAGCGGCCGTGGGTGGGGTCTGGGCGCGCGCCGAATTGTAAGGGCGTCCCACCTCCCGTCAAGGGGCGAATTTCCTGTGCGGTCCGGTGATTCGGGTGTCGGTCGGGCGAGGGAAATTCGCCCCTTGAGCGTGAGCCTCCTGGACGCCCTGGACAGGCGTTAAGGGGCAGGCGCAGGGCCTGCCCCCACAGGGCACGGCGCACGCCCAGACCAGTTCCGGTGTCCCTGTCGGGAATCCACGCATTGACACGTACGTGTCAACACCGGCAGTAGATCCGCAGGTGAGCAATTTTGCGCACCTGGCAGGTGGACAGAGTTGTCCGCCCGGCCAGGTGTTGCAGATGCAACAAATGTCGCACCTGGTCCAGATCGAGCCGTCCAGGTGATCCAAACGAATCACCTGACCCGATGGTCGGTTCCGCGCCGGTTGACACGTACGTGTCAAGTCCCGGAAGGACTTTCGGCGATCATGATCGACTCCGACACCATCACCGGCCTCCTTGTCTCCGCTCTCGAAACCACGTGGGTGAAAATCCGCCACCTGCACCCGGACGTACCCGCAGTGGTGCTGACCGTGGGAGCCGGATCCGTTGGCGGGGAACTGACCCTCGGACACTTCGCCCCGAACCGCTGGATCCGCGGTGAGTACGAACTCCACGAACTCTTCGTCGGCGGCGAAGGACTCCAGCGTGGCCCGCTCGATGTGCTCGGCACCCTGCTCCACGAGGCCGCGCACGGCGTCGCGGTCGTCCGCAACATCAAGGACACCAGCCGCCAGGGCCGCTGGCACAACGAGCGATACCGCGCCCTCGGCGAAGAACTCGGGCTCACTCTCGCCCAGCACCCAAAGATCGGATGGTCGGTGACCACCGTGCCTGACGGCACCCGAGCCCAGTACCGAGATGAGCTGGAAGAACTCACCTTCGCGCTGGTGGCCTATCGACGACGTGAGCCCGACCCGCACAGCGGACGGAAGTCCAGCAACAATGGCGTCGCCGCCGCCTGTGACTGCGGCCGCAAGATCCGCGTATCGCGTAGCACCTACGAGGCGGGATCGAGCTACTGCGGAAACTGCAATAGCAGGTTTACGGCCGAGTGAAGCTGACGCGGATATTATTTGACGTTGGAAATTAGCTCCTCGCACCGTTTGCGGTTTTTGAATACGTTTCCAGGATATGCATTCTCGGGAAAGTTCTCTGTGAAGCTATCCAAAATCCGGAGTGCACTAGATTGCACGTCACGCAGGGCTTGATCAAAATCGAAGTCTGGGTTCTTGAGATTCTTCTGGCCAATGTTATTGAGAATCAAGTGCGCGATCACACGTCGTCCGTGCACTGCAATCCCAATCCGTTGCCCCTCTGATTCGGAGTATGCATCATCGAGTGCTTCATCTACATCGCTGACGACTTTCGTCACTCGAATAAGGAAGATTCCTTCGACGGAAGGGTTGAAAAGGGCTTCGTACGGGCCAGAGTCGCGATCGAATAGCTTTGATACCTCCCGCTTTGCAGTCACTGCATGTCCGACATCGCCGGTTGCGCATGCCAACGCAACTGCGGCTTGACGAACTTCGATAACCTTCGATGAGTCGGCGTTTCCTGGTGACTCGCCTGAGCGCAGCAGATAGGTATAACCCATCGTCTGTAGCTCCTGCACTAGGCGGTGTTGCTGTTTATCCAGAAAGACGAAGTCTTGGCTGAGTACAGCGTTCTGGGTGTTAGCGAACCGTGTTATCCGTCGTGCCAAGTCGGAGTCTTCGGTACCGATCTCGATGCAGCGGACCAGTACGTATGCCTGCTCTAGTGTCG
>NZ_BJWY01000249.1 GCF_007990715.1 Nocardia seriolae NBRC 15557
AGTACTAAGCCTCGCCGAACAGCCGCTGCCGTTCACCGAGGACTACTTCCCCACCAAACTGATCACCGACCTGTTCCACAGCTCCACCCCGCACATCGCGGGCCTCCTGGTTCATCCCGGCGGCACGACGGCCAGCCCCACCCTGAATCTGCTGGGCGGTTCCGGACTCGTCACCGCCAGCGGTATCATGCCCGTCGGCGAGACGGTCACTGCCCGCGGATACCACCATCTCGACGTGCTCACCGCGGCTGCGCAACAGAACGACGGCCGCCCGGAGCCGATTTCCACCGCGCTGGCCGAATTCGCCACTCGCTGATCGCGACGCCCGGATCAGCGTCGGGCACGCAGCCAATCCCAAGCCGCGGCAACGCTTTCGGCCTGCTCCGCGCCCGCGGGCAAAGGGGGGCGGTCGATCATCACGACGGGGAGACCGAGTGCACGTGCCGCGGTGAGCTTGGCCTCGGTCAGCGCTCCCCCGCTGTCCTTGGTCACCACGACCTCGATGCGCCGCCCGGTCAGCAGTGCGGTCTCGTCGGCCACGCTGAAAGGCCCGCGCGCGAGCAGCAATTCGTGCCGCGGAGGTACCGCACCCTCGGGCGGGTCGATGGCGCGGATGAGGAAGCAGGCCGCCGAATCGGCGAACGCGCCCACGCCCTGGCGGCCGATGGTCAGGAACACGCGATCACCGAGGCCCGCAGTGGTTTTCGCGGCCGATTCCAGATCGGGTACGCGGATCCAGCGATCGCCTTCGCGCTCGGTCCAGCCCGGTCGGCGCAGGTGCAGGATCGGCAATCGCAGGCTCGCGGCCGCGGCAGCGGCATTGGCCGTCATACCCCCGGCGAACGGGTGGGTGGCATCCACCACGGCCTCGATCCCGTTGTCGGCCAGCCATTCCCGCAGCCCCTCGAATCCCCCGAAGCCCCCCACGCGCACCTCGCCGACGGGCAGCAGCGGTTCGCGCACGCGTCCGGCGAGCGAGGAGACGATCTCGAATCCCCGCTCACCGGAAGCGATGTCGGCGAGTTCCCGGGCCTCCCGGGTGCCGCCGAGAATCAGCGTTTTCAGGGCTGCCCGCTGAAATAGGCCGAGCCCGAATCGATGAGCGGCTGTCCACCGGCGACCAGCAGGCCGATGAGCGCGCCGAACGGCGCACCGATGCCCACGAACAGGAAGCCGATGATGCCGCCGATGACCGCGCCCAGCGCGGCGTGCTGCAGTTCGGAGAAGAACCAGTCCTGCGAGCTGATGTCCTTCACGGTCATGTTCGGCGCACTGACCGGCGTCAGAGTGAGCTGGCGCCCGTCATTGTCGATCGCGGCGGCGAGCTCGACCTTCTTGCCCGCCACTTCGCTCGACAGATTCACCTGGGTGACGACCACCCCGTCCTGATTGCGCAGCGCCACCGACTTCCCATCGGCGCTCAACCCGAACTGCCCACCGGTCACCCGGGTAATGATGCCATTGCCCGCCTCGGCGACCGTGACCACATAGTCGACGCCCTGCTGCGCGCCCTGCACCTGCGCCGCCGGCTGCGCCTGCACGGCCGGAGCCGGGTCGGCCGGCGCGGCATACCCGGTGCCCGCGGCGATTCCGGTGGCCGCGGCGGCGATCAGCGCGGTGGTCGCGAATTTCCTGTACTTCATGAATCTCCCAATAGAGCGAGTACCGAACCCGACAACACTCGGATTCCAGCACGTCACGCTACCGTTGACTCAACGATGTTTCAGTCTGAATGGCTCGCAGACGCCACGGATCGGCACTTTGGGGTCCGCATGGCCCAACTGCGCACCGGCACGCCGCTTGTCGCCCGTCCCACCTGCGACATGGGTTCGGCTCAACCATCCTGCCCAAGCGCGACAAGAGCGCGTCTTTTGCCCCTGATCTCCGGAACCTCCGAGATTCTCGATGCCGAAGTCTCCCGTAACGTGTCGAACCCCACGAAATAAGAAGGCGGAGAGCCGTACCTATTCACGAGGAGCAATCGTGGGGATCTCCAACTCCAATAATGTGTCCGGCAACAACTTCGGGTCCGGACCGGTCCACATCGACAACAGTGTCACCCAGAAGATCAAGAACCACCGCGTCATCAGTGGCGCGGTCGTGCTCGGCGGCATAGTCGTCGTCACGAGTGTCGTTGTCGGAGTTATACAGAACTCGACCGGATCGAGCGGGGTGAACGCTTCGACCCTCGAAGGC
>NZ_BJWY01000250.1 GCF_007990715.1 Nocardia seriolae NBRC 15557
GCATCATTGTGAACGTAGAATACGTTCCCATTCGAGTCAATACCATTTCGTATCAGATCATGACCGGCAGGGTAGTCGATCACTACGGATCCATCCGGAAATTCCGTCCGTAAGCTTCCGTCCGGCAACGGAGTAGTAACTCCGTCGGGATACGGTCCTGTGGGGTCGCTGACCGGTGTCGCCGAATCACGGAGGGTCCGCCGTAGCCCTGCCGCTGAAAACGCTGTCACACCAACAAGGAGTAGTGCCGGTATACGTTCATCGCCACCGCCTCGGTTCGCACCTGTGGACGTTCCGGTGGGTTGCGCGCCTTCCTCGGCTATAGCCGGGGTCGGCGTAGATGAAGGTGGCGGAACCGAACCGTGCAGTAGTCGTTGTTTCACATCAGCGAATTCCTGATCCGACAGCAACCCTTGCTCGTGCAGTCTGGCTGCCCGCTCCAATTGCGAAACTATGTCCTCGCCCGGCGCAGAGGATGGCGGGGCGGGAGTTTCGGGGGCGGGTGGCTGCTCGGGTCCCGGCGGAGCTGGCGCGGCGGGTATCGGTTGCGGGTTGCCCGGTAGAACAGGTTCTTCCGCCTCGGGGACCGGCACGATGGGCGTGCCGTTGTAAGGCCCGGGCGCGGGCGGGATGAACGCACCCCCGTTGGGTCCACCGCCGGGTCCCGGCTGGCCCGGCAGGGTCGGTGCGGCGGGGGTGGGTGGAGCGGCGGTGGTGGGCAGTCCGGGCTGGCCCGGTGGGGGCGGAGGTGGGGGCGGGCAGGAGATTCCAAGCATCGGGTTCGGGATGCAGATCGGTTGCGCCGCAACCGGACTTGCAAACCACAACGCGCCCACACCGCCTGTGATGGCGAGCAGCGCAACACTCGCCGACCACCACTGCACCCCTGCCCCTACTGCGCTCTGGGCGGTCATCGGGCCGGGTTGGAACCGTTGCCGCCGGTGCGGAGTCGCTCGATGAGTTTGTCGGCACCGAACCAGAACAGGCGGCCCGCGATCGACATGAACACGAAAAATCCCAGGTACACCCAGATCGCGCCGTAACGGTCCGCCCAGCCGGGCATCCGGTCCAGGAGCAGGAACGCCGCTATCAGCAACCCCAGCCCGACCAGGAACGCGGCCACCGGGCTCACCAACCTTTCGCCCGGAGCCGGTGGCGGCGGGTTCTCGGCTTGCTCAGTGTTGGTTGTCGGTGCTGTGGTGGTCACTGGTCGTGCTCCCTTCTGCTGTCACGCTGCTCGTTTCACGAGCGGGAATACGGGAGAAATTGTTCACGTCCAAACGCCGATCAAGATCGGCAACTGGTTGATGCTATCGCGCTCGTCCACCGCGCTGACCGGCAAAGATGGACTGAGACTGGTACAATTCGGTCACGCCGCCGCCAAGCCTGAGACCGGGCGGGAGAGTGTTCAGAACGAGAGGGGTTCACCGTAGACGGTGATGGTGTCATCGGCGGTGGTGGTGGAGACGGTCAGTGCCGCAACAGAGCGCATGGCGACCTGGCCGATACAGGAGTCCACCCGCAGGGCAACGTCGTAGAGCGCGAGGTACCCGGTAGCGGCGCCCATCGGCTTGGAGGCCAGCGCGATAGTGGTGATGGTGCCCGGGCGCAGAGTGACCTGGATACTAGGGGTGATCCCGGCATTGAGGCCAGCGTTGCCGCCCAGCGTGCCGGAAGGGGATTGCGCGGCAGTGCCACTCCCCAGCACCCCGACGTTCGCGCCGAGGGCGCCCGACAGCCCAGCTGTCATACCAGGCGAGACGTCGGTATTGCAGCCAATCATCAATCCGACTGCGATCGTGCCGGCCCGCACCGGTACGCGACCTTGGCCGCCGATGTCGCCGCGTGCGAGTACCGACAAGAACGCCTCGCGGGAGAACGCGGCCGCGTTGAGCGGCGGCTGACGCTCAAGGTTCTCATCGGTTTTGCTGATCGTGATCTCCCAACCGTCAGCGGTGGTGCGCGTGCGGGTCTTGTCGATCGTGGTATCCGCAGTACCGCTCCCGGCCACCGCCACCCATATGACCACCGAACACGCAGCGCAGACAACACACCGCAAACGCTGAACGGTTGACAAATCCCACGCTCCCATCCTCGAAATCGACACCGATCAAGACGCACCAGCACCTGCCGTATATGAGACGCAGCCGACTGTAGCGGCGTAAGCGTTGTGACCAGTGCAATGGCGGTGTG
>NZ_BJWY01000251.1 GCF_007990715.1 Nocardia seriolae NBRC 15557
TTGGAGTCAAAGGTCCTCGCGCTCAACGGAAACAATATATTCGACGCCGCCAATTTGCGCCGATGCGTTTCATCGGCTACGGTGCCCGCGAAATCCAGAGAGAACAATTTCTCTCTACGCCTGCGGGCGTTTGAGCACGATCGCCGACGCGCGAGCACGAACCTCGTCGCGGGTGCGGCCATTGTGGTCGGCGGCGAGGAAATGGTTTCCGATGGCCAGGCAGAAGGCGAGCAGGCTGCGGGCCTCGACCTCGTCCGGGTCGGAGCAGAAGGTGCCGATCATCTCGCGCGCGAGTTTCATGCGCTCGTTGTCGACCCGGCGCAGTCGCTCCGCCACCGCCTCGTCGCGGCGAGCCCAGTCCCGAATCGCCAGATCCACGCCGACCAGCCGATCACCCAGCGTCAGCCGCCCGGCCAGTGCGATCTTCTCGCGCGAATCGTCCACCCGTTTCACCGCCTCGAGCACCTCGTCGACGCTCTCGCGCTCCCACTCGTCCAGCATCGCGACCAGTAGCGCATTGCGGTCGGCGAAATAGCCGTAGAACCCACCCTTGGTGACGCCGAGCGCCTTGGCCAGCACCTCGACCCGGACCGCCTCCACCCCACTGGCGGCCAACGTCCGCAGACCCTCCTCGACCCATGCCTCACGCGGCGTGCGGGCCACACCCATCAGATGACTCCTCTCGCATCCCACGGTTCTATACGGTACCGTACAGGAGGGTCTATTGTTCCCTGATATACGTTGCCGTATATCAGCGGGAAAGGACCCGACGATGAGACTCCCACCGACCCAACCGCGCGCAACTGGTACCGAACCACGTTCGGGGAGAGGGCAAATGATCAAGTGGTCCGGTTGGCTCATCACCCTGTTCGCCTCCGCGCACACGATCCTCGCCCTGACCTTCGAGAAGGCCGCGCGGCACGCCGGGACTTGGTTCAGCGGCGGGCTGTGGGGCGAGGACCTCTCCGCGATGAGCCCGGCGAACAGCGCCTATTGGCTCAGCCTCTACAGCTTCGGCCCACCGCTCATCCTGGTCGGACTGATCGTGCTGTGGCTCGACCGCCGACACATCACCCCGCCCGCGTTCCTCGCCTGGGCGCTGGGCGCCTGGACCGTGGTCGGCGCGGTGGTCCTGGTGACCACGCCCTGGCCGATCCTGTTGATCGCCGAAATTCTACTGCTGGCCGGAATCCACCGGAACACCGGGCCGGTGCTCGAAGCCGAGCCGAGATGACCGATGCGGCAACGACTGTGACGCCGGAGAAGAGCGTCACGGTGAATATCGCACGGCCATGGGCGCTTCGGACCGCGGTGGTCGCCGCAACGATCACCGCCGTACTGCACACCTTCGCGCAGGCGACTCCGATCATCGACGCGCTGATGACCCACAACGCCACGGCCGAGTCCCAGCAGGGCCTGCGAATGATGTGGCACGGCATGTCGGCGATCGTCTGGACCTATCCGGTCGCCCTGCTGCTCCTGGCTCGCATGCCCGCAGCCGTGACCAGGCCCGCACTCGGCTACCTCGCGCTGCTGAACGGCGCTCAGGCGGTGCTGTACCTCGCGGCGGGTCTGTGGACCGACGGCGCATCCGGGTTGAAGTCGTTGCCCCAGTGGATATTCCACGCCGTCGTGGCCGGACTGGCCCTGTCGGCCCGGCCACCCCGTCCGCCCGAATTCGCACAGCCACCGGTCCGCCGTCATCGGTGGCAGCGAATCGTGCTGTGGCTCAGCCTGATCGTCGGGTCCCTCAACGCAATCGTCCACACCGTCCTGGCCACCTCCCAGGGCTGGCCCGTCGCGCTGCTGGACAGCGACACCCCCTCCCCGGCGAAGCCATCACTCTACGCGACGTGGCTGTTCAGCTGCGTCGTATTCATCGCGGTACCGGCGACCGTGGCGTGGTCGCTGCGGTCCGACCCGGCAGCGGCGCGCTTCATCGTGCGCTACACCGCCGCCCTGGTGGCGACCCTCGCGGTGTCCTGGTCCGCCGCAATGGTTTTCGGACTCGGCCACGACCTCACCCCGATCGGCCCCCTGTCCCTGACCCTCCTCGCCACCCTCACCGCACTCGGCACACCACCCCGCTAGTAC
>NZ_BJWY01000252.1 GCF_007990715.1 Nocardia seriolae NBRC 15557
GGACACTAGAAAGGAATACTTGTCATGCTCTCCGAATTCCAAACCCGCAAGGCCGATTACCGATTCGACATGCTCGACACCAACGGCAACGGTGTCCTCGAGGCGGTCGATTACCAGCTGGCCGCGCAGCGCATCGCCGCCGCCTTCGGGAAACCGGAACTGACGGCCGAACTCGAGGCCGGGCACCGGGAGATCTGGACGGCGCTGCTGGCGGCCTCCGACACCGACGGCGACGGTCAGGTCAGCCGCGCCGAATACCGGGCCGCGCTCGCGGGCGCGCTCGATGATCCCAAGGGCTTCGTCGCGGCCACCGACGCCATGGCGGATCTGGTGGTGTCGCTGTGCGGCTCCCAGCTCACCGCCGCAGATCACGACAAACTGGTCACCGCCCTCGGGGGAAACCCCGGCAGCTTCGCCCACGTCGACACCGGCGGCAAGGGCTATCTGAGCCTCGACGAGGTCAAGACCGCCGCGGCCCAGTTCTACGCCAGCGACGATCCCGACGCGCCGGGCAACTGGTTCTTCGGCGTACTTCCCTCCTGAACCGCCGCCATGAACACCGGCCCCGCGCAATCCGTGGCGACAGCCGACGCGGCACGGCGCGCGGGGCTCGGCGGCGTGCTCGTCCCGATCGCCACGGCGCTGGTGGTCGGGATCGTGTTCCTGCTCGTGTATCTCGCCGCGTTCCACACACCGCTCCCGCACCGGCTGCCGGTCGCCGTGGCGGGTACACCCGAGCAGGCCGCACGCATCCAATCCGACCTCGACAACGCTCAGCCGGGCGGCTACGCGGTGCGTGCCGTCGCCGACCGCGCGAGCGCCACCGACCTGCTGGCCGTCCGATCCGTCTATGCCGCATATCTTTTCGACAACTCCGAACTGCTCTACGCCGGGGCCAACGGCCCCTCGGTCAACAGCGATCTCGCACGTGCCCTCGCCACCGGACACGATCACCTCACCCGCACCGATGTGCTGCCCGCGACCCCCGGCGACTCCCGCGGCCTGTCGACCTTCTACACCGCGTTCGGCGTCGTGCTGGTCGGCTACCTCTACGCGCTCATGGCCTACCACGCCGCGCCCCGGCTACCGGTGGCCCACCGCGTGGCGGGCCTGGGCCTGTTCTCCCTGGCCTGCGGCGTGGCCGCCGCGCTCATCGGCGGCGGCGCCGGCTTCGACGCCCTGCCCGCGCCTGTCCTCGGCATCATCGTGGTCACCGGCCTGATGGCCTGTGCCGCAGCCTCTTTCACCCTCGTCATGATGCGGCTGACCGGTCCGCTCGGCCCGCCCCTGGCCTCGATCGTGCTGCTGATCCTCGGCAACGCCGGCAGCGGCGCGATCCTGCCCGCCGCCTACCTGCCCGCCTGGCTCCACTCCTGCGCGACACTGCTGCCGGTCGGCAGCGGAGTCCGCGCCCTGCAAGGCATGGCCTACTTCCACAACGACGGCCTGCTCACCGCGCTGCTGGTGCTGACCGTGTGGACCACCGCCTGCCTCGGCGCACTCCTGCTCAAACTCGGCCGACCGGGACCCCCGCGCAGCAGCGCGGACATCCGCCCGGAACCCGGCAACGATTCGAACCCGGATCGGTGACGGATGCGGGCGCGCCCGCTGATCCCAGGATCCGGGTCGGCGGGCCGATCGTGTTGGCATCGACGTACTGAATCTCGCCGAAACCTTTGGTTCGGTTCAGGATTCTAACGCTCGTATCAAGCTTGGCTGTAGCAGGCATGCGGCCGGGCCGCGAATCGATTCTCAAACCCGCACCCGCACAAACGATCTCATTCGAGTGGGTGATGTTCGAAACTTCTGCGCTATGCGCGCGAAGTCTCTCCGGCGTCAGTTCTACTCTGCTACAGTCATATTCGGCATTGTTGTCACGCATCCGAGGGGGATTTCCGTCGGCGTGGATCGGCATAGAGTGGTTCCAGCCGAGTCGCTTCCGTCGATTGTCTTCCATCGGGTGGCTATTGAATTCGATGTGAAGAGTTCTCG
>NZ_BJWY01000253.1 GCF_007990715.1 Nocardia seriolae NBRC 15557
AGTATTAACAGCCGCTTCGGCCTGGTCGATGGCAGGATGTCGGTGCTGGTCGAGCATTGCTCGGCGACCGCTGCGGCGTCTTCGCGAACCCGGGGGCACCGCCGAACCCCCGGCCAGCAGTGCGTGTAACACTGGCGAAACACAGCCTTGATTACAGGGAAACACCGCGTCCATACCGTGTGGTCGCGACGAACCCATGCAGTCACCACTGGCTGGGAACCGATCCGTAAGGAGTACTAAGTGGCGTTCAGCACGGCCGACGAGGTCATCAAGTACATCAAGGAGGAGGAGGTCGAATACGTCGACGTTCGGTTCACCGACCTCCCCGGTGTGCAGCAGCACTTCTCGATCCCGGCGAAGGCGTTCACCGCTGATCTCGCCGAGGAAGGCCTCGCGTTCGACGGTTCGTCCGTCCGCGGCTTCCAGTCGATCGACGAGTCGGACATGCTGCTGCTCCCCGACTTCAGCACCGCCCGGATCGACCCCTTCCGTGCCGCGAAGACGCTGAACCTGAACTTCTTCGTGCACGACCCGTTCACCCGCGAGGCCTACTCCCGCGACCCGCGCAACATCGCGCGTAAGGCCGAGGAGTACTTGAAGTCGACCGGCATCGCCGACACCTGCTACTTCGGTGCCGAGGCCGAGTTCTACATCTTCGACTCGATCCGCTACGACTCGGCGATGAACGGCGCGTTCTACGAGATCGACTCGATCTCCGGTTCCTGGAACACCGGCGCGGAGTACAACGCCGACGGCACCCCGAACCGTGGCTACAAGGTCCGCAACAAGGGTGGCTACTTCCCCGTCGCCCCGTACGACCACTACGTCGACCTGCGCGACAAGATCTCGACCAACCTGCAGAACGCGGGCTTCGAGCTGGAGCGCGGCCACCACGAGGTCGGCACCGCCGGTCAGGCCGAGATCAACTACCGCTTCAACACCCTGCTGGGCGCCGCTGACGACCTGCAGCTGTTCAAGTACATCGTCAAGAACACCGCGTGGCAGGAGGGTAAGACCGTTACCTTCATGCCGAAGCCGCTCTTCGGCGACAACGGCTCGGGCATGCACGCCCACCAGTCGCTGTGGAAGGACGGCAAGCCGCTGTTCCACGACGAGGCCGGCTACGCGGGCCTGTCGGATCTGGCGCGTCACTACATCGGCGGCATCCTGCACCACGCCCCGTCGCTGCTGGCGTTCACCAACCCGACCGTGAACTCCTACCACCGTCTGGTGCCGGGCTACGAGGCCCCCATCAACCTGGTGTACTCGCAGCGCAACCGCTCGGCCGCGATCCGCATCCCGATCACCGGCTCGAACCCGAAGGCCAAGCGCATCGAGTTCCGCGCGCCGGACTCCTCGGGTAACCCGTACCTGGCCTTCGCCGCCATGATGATGGCCGGCCTGGACGGCATCAAGAAGAAGATCGAGCCGATGGCTCCGGTCGACAAGGACCTCTACGAGCTGCCGCCCGAGGAGGCCAAGAACATCCCGCAGGCCCCCACCTCGCTGGCGTCGGTCATCGACCGCCTCGAGCAGGACCACGACTACCTCACCGAGGGCGGCGTGTTCACCGAGGACGTCATCGAGACCTGGATCGACCTCAAGCGCACCCAGGAAATCGCGCCGGTCAACCTGCGTCCGCACCCCTACGAGTTCGAGCTCTACTTCGACGTCTAAGTCGAAGGCGCGCAAGCGATCTCACGAAGCCCCATCCGCATCGGCGGGTGGGGCTTCGGCCTTTTCCAGGGCCCCGGAATTCCGGTGATCGCACGGCCGGTAAAGTGATAACGCGAAAGTTACCGGGCGACAAGGTGATTCGATGGGCCGTCCAGCGGATGTCCCGGTGGGTGGGGCGCGAGGCTCGGCGAGCGGGAGGGTCCGTGGGTAGGTCCGCGGCGGGAGCGTAAGCCGCCCTAGTGTCC
>NZ_BJWY01000254.1 GCF_007990715.1 Nocardia seriolae NBRC 15557
AGGGGAGTCGCATGACCTCATGCCCGTGATCGTTCATGAACTGCGGATCGAGATGGGTCATGGCGGTGGCGAGACTGTGTCCGTCTCGGCCGACGAAGACCACCTTCAGGTTCGGGTTCTCAGCAACCTGTGCCTTCAAACTGGTCAACATGTCATCGGCAACCTTGACGATGAACGGGGCGATGTGGTCGTGGGATGCCTGGTATATATCCGCGAGCGCTTGCCGCTGCTCCGGATCGGTGATCTCCAGCCACTTGCTCAGGCTTTCGACAGCCGCTGCACCGTCGGGTTGTTCGATAACGGGTAGCTCATCGGCGAGTTGAGCGAAGGCCTCGTCGACATAACGGTCGACCTTTGCAGGTGTATCTCCCTTTGCCTGGTGATCCCCGACGGCGGGGTGGGGTTTCCCTTCATCCCGCGCATGCGGGGAGATGTTCCGCTGTGCGGGACCTTCTCCGGCCGGATGGGTTTCGAGGTCCTTGACCGGGACGACGTGTCCACGGTCGTTCAGGGGACCACCGCGCGGATATTCACCGGGCGGGAGGTCGAGGACGCCTTCATTCGTGAAGAACCGGACTTGGCCGTCGCGGCTCACCACGGCTTCGATGTGCGAGGACTTCTTGTTATCGACGTCCGTTCGCATGCTGTCGGTGTTGAATCCGAGTCTGCGTTCGTGCTCGGAAGGCGGTCCTGGGAGCCGATCTTCAGGATGCGTGTGCAGGATGAATCGGTACCCGGCGAGATCCTCGGGGATCTTGCTCGTGGTCCGCTTCCCGCGGAACAGACGAAGGTCGCCGTCCTTGTTCTGGACGATTCCGTGCTCGTAACCCGAGAACTTTTGCAGCTCGGTGAGATGATCAGCGTTCACCTCACCCGGCCGGAGCGGAATGTGCTCGGCTTCGGCGAGTGCGTTCACCAAATGTTTTGCCTTCGGCGAGAGTTCGTCGAAGGAGATCTGCCCGCCTTCCATCCGGGAGTTGGCCTTGTAGTGGTTGGCCATCTCCCGGGTGTCTTCGCCGGGCGCGGCGGTGTCCTGGTGCGGGGTTTCAGATCCGGAGTTGCTGGTCGTGGGGGATTCTTCGACTGGAGCGGTTGTGACGCTGTCGATTTCGGGTGCACGGTTGTCGTGCCCGACCGGCTGTTCGGCCTGAGTGCTCGTCACCTGCTGCGGATGCTCCGATACCGGTGCGGTTTCGGGTTCTTCGGTCCGAGTGTCGGGCTCGTCGTCGACCCTGTCGATCGGTTCGACCGGCACGGCTTCGTCAATGGGTGCGCTGGTGTCGGACGTCGGCTCGATCGTCGGTTCGGGATTCTCGTCCAAGAGTTTTGCGGACGGCTCTTGTGGCGCGGGATCCGGGGACGGCTCATCCTCGATGCGATCCGGTTCGCGTTCAGGCAGATGGTCTTCCGGATGCGCGGGGGAGGAACGCTCGGGCTCGGCATCGAGTTCCAGCTTGTTGAGTTCGAAGTCCGGCTCGTGCGGCCGACGGCCCTTTTCGCCGCCGAGCTCCTCGGGAAGCCCTTTCTTGGTTGCGTCCCAGAACTGTTCATTATAGCGCCGCTGCACTTCCGCACGCAGCGCCTTCTCCTCCGACGACAGCGGCCGGTCTTCTTGTTTTGCGAGAGCTTTCAGGTCACGCTGCATCTCGAACATGGCATGCTCATGAGTCGCGATCGCGTCGACGTGACTCAAATGCACACGGAGCTCGGCGATATGACCATTGGGCATCCGGACCTTCATTTGCAGGTCGCGATAGCCCGAGGGTTCGGGGTGCGTGAATCGGTCCTCGAACGAGACGACTTCGATCCCAA
>NZ_BJWY01000255.1 GCF_007990715.1 Nocardia seriolae NBRC 15557
TATCAGCGCGGCCGAGCTGGCGGCCGCCTACGTGCACCGGTGGGAGATCGAGACCAGTTTCGCCGAGATCGAAACCCGCCAGCGCGGCAGTTTCCGGGTCCTGCGCTCACAGAGTCCCGCGATGGTGCGCCAAGAGATCTGGGGCCTGCTCATCACCCACTACGCAATCCGCGAATTGATGTATCACACAGCCGATTTCGACTCCGTCGACCCGCTACGACCGTCGGTTCTGCGCACCCTGCGCGTTGTCCGGCGACACGTCACCGGGCAAGGCGGCTTTTCCCCCTGACCACCTCGCTCTCGCCACCACCGCCGCGGTCACCGAGATCCTCGCCCGCCCGAACCCACCCCGACGACACCGCAGCTACCCACGAGTCAGCAAACGCGGACGGCGACAGAACTTCCCACGCAAATACCCCCACCACACCAACATCAACCACCCGAAACCGCCCGAGATCCGGCTACACCCGCGCGTAAGTTAAC
This sequence comes from Nocardia seriolae NBRC 15557, assembly GCF_007990715.1. Taxonomy (GTDB): domain Bacteria; phylum Actinomycetota; class Actinomycetes; order Mycobacteriales; family Mycobacteriaceae; genus Nocardia; species Nocardia seriolae. The sequence continues at coordinate 484 of NZ_BJWY01000255.1, forward strand.
GGCATTGAAACGGCACCCGAGCCGCGTCAGCTAAAGCCCGGTAGGGCACCCGACGAAACCACACTCCAGGTACAACTCTCTGCGAGCAATCCGGCTGCCAGTGATCGACCCGAGTAGTCTTCGCCCGGGTTACACGGCCTCGAGCATCTGAATCACATGTTGTAGCTCGTCTGAGGAACGGCCTGGGGGAAGAAGGCGGGCGTGTTGAGGAGGCGGGGCGGCCTTCGGTCCGCTGGTGGTGCGGTCGTTCATCGGCGCTGTGGAGTCGTCAAAGAACTCAAAGGCGGTGCGGGGCGGGGTCAGGCCGCGCGGGAATCCCACTCCCGGCAGCTGGATTCGATACGAGCAGCCACCCGCTCGCCCAAATGGAGGCGTTCGTTCACCCGGGGCGTGCCCGTCGGATCCAAGGATTTGGGCGCGATCCAACCCACCCGACCACGATGCGGGGAATCCTTACCCAACATCACCGTCTTCCAGCCATTTTCACTGTCGTTGACCAAAGCGTGGTGGTGATCGCAGACCAGGGCCAGGTTGGTCAGGTCGGTGGGACCGCCCTTGGCCCAATCGATCACATGATGCGCCGCGCACCGATCCGGCGGAACATCACAGCCGGGATGAGTGCAGCCCTTGTCGCGGGCGATCAACGCCAGCCGCTGACCCGGGCTGGCGAGGCGTCGCCCGTGGGCCAGGTAGATCGGGATCCCGTCGCCGTCGAGGACCGCCAGCACCGGGCGGGTCCCGGCGGCCATCTTCAACGCCGAACCGATCGACAGGTGCCCGCCGGAGGCGGTGGTCGCCAGGCCCGCGCCACGCTCGAGATCGGCCAGGCTCATCGTCAGGGTCACCTGCACCGGCAGACGGCGGTGGGTGCCGAGGTTGCTCATGTCGACACCGGGCTGCAACAACGCGAACAGGGCGTCGTGGACCCGCTGCCCCGCATCACGACGATCACGCCGCGCAGCAGCCTCGAGGACCTTCGAATCGACCTGCGTGTCAGCGTCATCGGTGGTCACGGTCGGGCTGTCGATGTCCTCGGGCATGCACATGCCCGGGCGCGCGAACTTCGCGAGGACAGCGTCCAGGGCGGCCCGCAGTTCCGGGGTCAGCCAGCCCTCGATCCACGACATCCCATCCACCCCGGGGCGGCCGAGGATCAGGCCGCGCTTGCGCTGACGATCCGCATCATTGAACACGGTGCCCTCGGGGTCGATACGGGCGAAGATCTCCCGCCCGATCCGGGGCAGGTCATCGGGCCACAAGCCCTCGCGGCAGTAGTCGACCAGGATCGCTTCGGTCTCCACCCGT
>NZ_BJWY01000256.1 GCF_007990715.1 Nocardia seriolae NBRC 15557
CGAATCTATGATCGATGGTATGAGTGAAATTGCTGATGACGCCTTCGCCACCGTTGCGGTGGTCGAGGAGCTGCGCGCGGTCCACTCGGAAATAGCTGCGCTGCAAGCGCGGGAAATCGAGTTGATGACCCGGCTCTACCGGATGCGCCGTGAGGAACAGCTCGACCTCGGGGTCGGGCAGCTCTATGCGGGGGAGGATGCGGCCACCGAGATCGGTGTCGCGTTGAAGACCTCGCAGCGGTCGGCCGACAACCTGATCGGGCTCGGCCTGGGTTTGGAGCACCGCTACCCGGCCACCCGGGAAGCCTTCGCCGCCGGGCGTATCGACCTGCCACGGGTGCGGGCGATCAGCGAGACCCTGACCAATGTCTCCGAGGAGCTGCTCACCGAGTTGGAGCCCAAGATCGTGGCGTATGCGGAAGGCGCTGCCCCGCAGCGGGTCCGCCGTACTGTGCGCCGGTGGCTGCTCGAGGCCGACCCGGAAGGTCAGACCCTGCGGCGTAAGACCGCCGAGGCGGAGCGCTATGTGAATATCACCGCTGCCGACAATGGCACCGCTGTGCTGGATGCGGTGCTCCCGGCCGCGGGTGGTCAGACGGTGTATGAGCGCCTGCGGGAGATGGCCTCCACGCAGTGCTGTGGGCAGGATTCGCGCAACAGCAGCCAGCGTCGTGCTGATGCCCTGGTCGCCCTCGCTGATGGGACCGGGCGGCTGGTGTGCCAGTGCGGGCGCTCCGACTGCCCGCGCGCGGTCACCGCCGAGGAGGTTCCGGTCGCGCGTAAGGCCCTTGTGCAGGTGGGGGTTTCGGCCGAGACATTCGCCGGGTTGCGGGACAACCCGGCGTTGCTGGCGGGGCTGGGTGCCATCGATGCCGATCTCGCGCGTAGCGTCGCCCGTCACGCCCGGTTCGACATCATCACCGAGACCAGCCAGAACACCGAAAATCCTGGTGTGGAACCGGAATTGCGGTACCGGCCCCGCACACGCCTGGCCCGGCGTGTGCGTGCTCTCGACGGGACCTGCCGGGCTCCGGGCTGTCACGTCCCCGCCGCCGCCACCGATCTCGACCACCAGGACCGGTTCGACCACACCGACCCCGCATCCGGCGGGCACACCACCGAAGACAATTTGGGTGCCCGGTGTCGGCGTCATCACCGGCTCAAGACATTGGCCGACAACCACGCCAACGGTTGGCAGGTCCTCCACCACCCGGGCCGTGAGGTGGAATGGCGCACGCCCACCGGTGATTCGGTCACCACCACACCCGAAGGCGTCGACTACCTGTTCCCGCGCACCCCCGTCGCCCCGGTCACCGGGGGCGGGGTCCCGGACGTGGCCGCGCCCGTACCGTGGTTCGATCCCGGGATCGCGGTCAACACGTTGACCGAGTTGATCCACGTCTACACCACACCCGCCCAGCGCAAGCAGGCCCGGCGGGAACGGATTGCCCGGTTGGCTCGGCACAACATGTGATTCAGATGCTCGAGGCCGTGTAACGCGGGGGAAGACTACTCGGGTGCATCACCGGCGACCGGAATGCTCGCGTCGGCATGTACCGGAAGTGTGGTTGCGTCGCCTGCCCTACCGGGCCTTCGCTGACGCGGCTCGAGGGCCGTGACTCGCCTACCGGCCCACGGACTGCACGGATCACCTT
>NZ_BJWY01000258.1 GCF_007990715.1 Nocardia seriolae NBRC 15557
CGCGGCGGCGTTCGTCTTTCACCCAATTGCTCAACAAACCCTCGTTGAGCCCGAGTTCGCGGGCGACCTCGGCGATCGTGCGCCCGGAATCGATCACCCGATGAGCAGCCTCGACCTTGTACTCGGCCGTGAACGACCGACGCTTGCGAGGAGGCATAACGGACATCCTTCCAGCAGGACCCTCATCCTGCTAAATCGATGTCCACTCGCCAGGGGGAACCTCAGTAGGCCCGCGCATAACACCGCGACAGCAGCCCCACATCCTCTTTGGCCCACCGATGCGGCGCCGCCCCCGACCACCCATACCCCGGCAGATCCGGCGCAATAACCCGAAGCCCCGCAGGCGGATCCGCCAACAGATCCCGATACACATAGTGATGCTGCGGCCACCCATGCAGCGCCAGAACCGGCCTCCCCTCCCCAGCCTCGGTCACATGAAACCGAACCCCACGAGCTTCCACGAACCTCCGGCGTACGCCTTGGATCGACGGCACCCCCTGCTCAGCAGCCATAGCTAACGGTAGCTCCTTGCCGCTGACCGGTCGGTTGGGTTTAGTTGAATTGACCGGCTTGTGAACATGAGGGATTGGGGTGGACGTGGATCAGTTGAGTCTCGGGATCGAGTTCTCGCCAGAGAACCAGCCAAGCGGGAGCGATCCCGAACTGCAGGAGGTCTACGCAGCCCTCCGAGCCCTCGACCCCGATGGGCAGAAGTTCGCGGCCGTCCTGAGAAGCACGATCGACCAGCTCCTCAACGGCGAGGTCACCGGACGGTACGACTGGAACGACCTCATGAAGACCGAGAAGACACATGCCGGCACGCTCGTCGAGATAAATCTCCAGCGCCAGTTCAAATTTCACGACGGCGTCGATATGGACTACTCCATCGCAGGAGTCGATGTCGACTGCAAGTTCTCACAGACCTTCGGCGCGTGGATGATTCCGCCCGAGGCGGATGAACACCTATGCCTCGTGGTGTGGGCCGATGACCAGAAGAGCACGTGGAGCGCCGGTCTGATCCGGATCGTGCAGGAGATCCTGAACAATGGTGGTAACCGGGACAAGAAGGCCACCATCAAGTCCGAGGAGCGCAAGCGAATCGTGTGGCTGTGGAAGGACTTCGAACTCCCGGAGAACATCCTCCTACACCTGGACGACAACATTCGCGACCAGATCCTCCGCCAGCGAAGCGGGCAGTCGCGCGTGACCGAACTCTTCAGAACGGTCCACGGACGAAGGATCGGCCGGGGAGTCGTCCGCACCCTGGGCCAACAGGGCGACTACATGGCACGTATCAGAGAGGGCGACAAGAATCGCGCTCGGCCAAAGCTTCGGGAGGAAGGGATCGTCATCCTCGGCGACTACCCGGTGCATCAGGCGTTGGCAGCATTACTGGGCGGGCCAGTTCCCAAGGAGGGCGAGTTCGTTGCGCATCGCCTGACCCGGTACGACCCGGAGCTCGGCAACCGGCCCCATGCCCTCATCGAAGGGGAAGAGTGGACGGTTGCCAGAGACGGCGAACCCGCAGACCTGCCAGCCCCTCAGCTCCCCAATCCGCAGAAGAAGGCAGAGCCAATCTAGTGTCG
>NZ_BJWY01000259.1 GCF_007990715.1 Nocardia seriolae NBRC 15557
CTCATCGTTATTGGTGCTCAGGCTGTTTACCTGCGGACCGGCGGTATTGACATCGCCCTTGCGGAAGCGACAAAGGATAGTGACGTCGCACTGGATCCCCGTCGGCTCGCGGATGACCCGAAGATCGAGGCGGCAATGCGAAGGGCCGGGTTTCTCCCGTCGGCAAATGGACAGCCTGGATGCTGGGTCAATGCTTCCGGCATCCCGGTCGATCTCATGGTGCCCGAACAGCTCGCAGGCCCCGGTGGTAGGCAAGCGCGCGGTGCACGCATTCCACCGCATGACAAGCGGGCCACTCGGCGGGCAAGAGGTCTCGAAGCGACCTTGATAGATCACACCGAAATGATCGTCACCGCGCTCGATCCCGCTGATTGTCGCAGCATCACCGTCAAGGTCGCCGGGCCTGCGGCCCTGTTGGTCGCCAAGTGCCATAAGATCGCCGAGCGAATCGGAAACCCAATGCGACTCAACGACAAAGACGCTCATGACGCATATCGAATTCTGCGGGCCATCGATACCGAGACGCTCAGGGACGGATTCAGATCCCTGCTCAGGGAAGAACTCAGCATGGAAACCGCGCTGGAAGCACTCGACTATCTCGGCGAACTGTTCGCCGCCGGCCCAACCATGATCGGTTCTGCGATGGCCGGCCGCGCGGAGGAGGGCGTCGGTGATCCTGAGCAGGTCGCTGTCGCCGTCGCAATTCTCTCCGCCGACCTGATTCAGAGCATCAGGGAGGCAGAGTGAATTGTGGCGGTATTTCGGAACAGGATGGGCGAGTGTATGATTGGGTTGGCGGGGATGCTGTGGCGCGGCCGGGTGTGCACGATCCGCAGACGCTGAAGAAGGTCTGGCACTACCTGGCGTGCTTCGGGAGGATCACTCCGAGGTGATCTATCGGCGGAGTTCAGAAGAGGGGAGGGAGCACTGTGCCGACGCGGTCGTTGAAGCTGCGGTTGAGTGGTTCGAGGGGCTCGCCGGCGGCTTTTGCCTCTTCGAGATTTGTGGCCCAGACTGCGTCACCGGCGGAGATCCGGATTCGGTCGGCGAGAGACCGCAGGTCGTCATCGAAAACCCTTGCGCGCGACGATTCCAAGCGCAGGATGGTCTCGGACCAACCGACGGCCGTCGGTGTCTCCCAGCGCCGTGCCGGCCACGTTTCGGTCCGCCCGTATTCGGTGATCATTCGGTCGAGTTCGGCGTAGGCCGCCGCTATGAGGTCGGAGATCGCCGATTGGAGGGCGACGATGCTGTCGCGTTGGAAGACATCGTGCGCGGTCCGGCGCTCCCGCTCGTGAATACGATCTCGCTGCGCGAGCTCACGCCTCGTTGTGGCGATCTCCTTGAAGATTGTCCCGGCCGAGGATGTGATCGCTCCGACTATTACACCCGCAAACCCGAAAACAGCCGCGTCCACGGACACAATGATCCGCGATTACCGGGTTGGGCGGGCAGGTACTGCCGATTGGAGCAAGCCCTGGCCGGTATGCGCGGACGGGCGTTCGGGGCCGCCACCGGCGACTGGTGGCGGCCCCGAACCCGTGCGCGTCTAGTGTCC
>NZ_BJWY01000260.1 GCF_007990715.1 Nocardia seriolae NBRC 15557
GTACTAAGGCGCTGGTGCAGCCGGACCTCGGGTGGTGCTGGGTGGTTGGTGTTGGTGTTGGTGTGGTGGGGGTATTTCCGCGGGAAGTTCTGGCGTCGTCCGCGTTCGGTGACGCGGGGGTAGCTGCGAGGGCGCCACGGTGGGTTCGGGCGTGCGAAGATCTCGGCGACCGCGGCTGCGGTCGCGTCGGCAAGGTGGTCAGGGGGAAAAGCCGCCTTGGCCGGTGACGTGGCGCCGGACAGCGCGCAGGGTCCGCAGAAACGACAGTCGTAGCGGGTTGGTGGAGTCGAAATCTTATGCGTGGCAAATGAGTTCGCGGATCGCGTAGTGAGTGATCAGCAGCCCCCAGATCTCCTGGCGCACCATGGCCGGGCGGTGCGAGCGCAACACCCGGCCATGGTGCGCTGATGGGTTTCGATCTTGGCGAAGCTGGTCTCGATCTCCCATCGGTGGGCGTAGGCGGCGGCCAGCTCGACGGCTGCGGTCTGGTCGGGGTCGAGGATGGTGGTGACCGGCCGGATCGGACCGGGTTCACCGGCACGGTTGACGATCTCGTATTCGATCACCCGCACAGGCAAGCCCTCGGCTGCGGTATCCAGCCCGCGGCGTCGGTGGCTACGCAGGCGCTGACGTTCGGATTTGCCGGTCAATGCCGACAGATACGAGCCCCCGGGAAGTTCTTCCACGGCAGGCAACTTCAACGGTTCCATCACCCGCTACAGCAGGTCCGCGCCGGTCTCAGCGGCCTGGTGCCACAACTCGTGACCGAAGAATCCGCGATCGGCGATGACCAGCATCCCCGCCTCGAACTCGTCGAGCAGCGCCCGCGCTATCGCCCGGTCGTTCTGGTCGACCGCGCCGAGGTGGGCGGCAACGATCGCGTGGGTGGCGCGCTCGGCCAAGGCCGGGATCTTCTCCTGTGGGATACGGGCCGTCCTCACCGGTACTGGTGCGCCTGCGCCCGAACACCGCCTCGTTGTCGCCGGTGTCGGGCACGTCCATCTCGACCGCGTCGATGGCCATCACCCGCAGACCTGCCAGCCACGCGCCCGGACAACCCGCGCTCGCCAAGGGGACCGCGACCCGCCGAAACAACTCCTCGAGAGGCTCCTCACCGAGCCGGGTACGCGCCTTGCACAACGCCGTCGCGGTCGGCATCTGCCACCGTTGCTCCCACGACCGCGGAAACCGAAGCCCGTCAACGAGTTTGGCCCTCACCTCCTCGCAGGCGTCGTCGAAGAACAACGTCAACGCCGACACGAAATACACCACCACCCGCGCGGGCATCAACCGGCGACGCTGCTCGACCCGACCGGTGTCGATCAACACCTCATCGACCAGATCGCGCTCGACCACCCGCGTCGACACCCTCAACCCGACCCGATCGGTCAACCGGCCGGTCTCCGCGCTCGCCTCCCGCAGCGCCAGGCCCGGCACAATACGCCGATCCCGCTATGGCCCACACCATTTCACAAAGATCCGGCTTAGTACTGCAACGGC
>NZ_BJWY01000261.1 GCF_007990715.1 Nocardia seriolae NBRC 15557
AAAACGACGACACGACAGCATGATCAGAACGACATGCCAGGTAAATAGCAGGCTACCAACGGTTTAGAACGGCATTGCGCGGATTGCGGTTCAACTCGCCGATAGTCCAGCGGCCGCGGCGAAGCCGTGAATCATTGCCGCAATGGCGAATTCGAACCGAGCACTGTCGTCGGTCCCGGCTCCGGTCTGCGCGGCCCGCATGATCAGCGGGAACTCCGCCGGATCCAGCGTCTTCAGGAAGTCGACCGATCCAGCATCTCCCGCCTCGTTGACCGGTGTGGTTCTGGCCTCCGAATTCGCGTGCGCGACAACGAACAACGTGAGCGCATTCAATGCGTCCAGGGCGGTACCCAACTCGAAGCCGGAGTCCACCAACAGCTTCAAGCCGCGTTCGGCGGTTTGCAGCGTGCGCGGCGTGACGGCCGGTCGCGTGGCGATCAACGGGAGTGCGCCCGGATGGGCCGACAATGCGCCCCGCAGCGCGCGGGCATAGTCGCCGAGTGCGAGCCGCCAAGGCCCATCGCCGAATCCGGCGTCAGCCTGCGACATGACCCGCTCGACCATTCCGTCCAGCAGGGCGTCCTTGTTCGGCACGTAGTGGTAGAGCGTCATGGCTTCCACGCCGAGTTCCGCGCCCAGCTTGCGCATGGACAGCGCCGACACCCCCTCGCGATCCGCGAACACCAAGGCCGCGTCGAGCACCTGCTCCCGCGAAATGCCCGCTCGTTCGGCTCGGGTGCGCTTGGCGGCCACGAATTTTCCCTCCGGGATTGACAACTCTTACGTCGTAAGTGAACCATAGTCCACAGCAACGAAGTCTTACGACGTAAGAGTTATCGAGATCGGGAGAACCTCATGACCACCACCGTCGCCGACAACAAGACCGTCATCACCGAGTTCATCGACGCGCTGAACCACGGCCTCGAGGGCGGAACCGAGTGGGTGCGCTACCTCTCCCCGCAGGTGATCGACCACAACAAGATCATCTTTGGCGAAGAGGACACCCCCGGCGCCGCCATCGAGGGCTTCCGTCAGCAACTGGCCGCGTTCAGCGCCACCGAGGACGAGGAAAGCGGAATCCTGGTGCAGGAATTGATCGGCGAGGGCGATCGGATCGTCGCCCGCCTGCGCGTGATCGGCCGCCACACCGGAGCCCACGCCCGTATGCCCGAGCCGACCGGCCGCACCTGCGACGTCGAGCAGATCTGGATCTTCACGCTGACCGCGGAGCGCATTACCGAGATCCGCGCCGTCAGCGACCGCCTGGGCATGTTCCTCCAGCTCGGCTGGGATTGGCCGACCGTCGACTGAAGGCGAGCGGCATGCTCCGGGCGGCCGCCAGGACGAGTTGCCCTGGCGGCCGGTCTATCTCGGCGATCGTCAGTTGATCGGCGGGAAAGTGTAGGAGGAGCCGGTGCCCAGCGCCTTGGCCAGCATCCCGAAGAAGTCGTTTATAGCGCTGCCGCTGAACATGGTCGACCTCCTAGTGTCC
>NZ_BJWY01000262.1 GCF_007990715.1 Nocardia seriolae NBRC 15557
CGACACTAGCGCGATGATGGTGGCGACAACGATGATTTCCATGTCGGGTGTTCTCCATGTCCCTGGAACGGTGTTGGAGTGCACCCGACGCCGGGGACTGGTGATCGAACCGACGTCGGGGCAATGTGGAACGTATGCCCGGCCGACGCCGTGAACGGATACGAACGTACCCCCAATGCCGTTACGCTGGCGATTGTCGTCACAGCACGAGGAGGCCGTCCCGTGAGTGGTTCAGCAACTCCCACCGAGATCGGACAGCGAGTTCGGCTGCACCGAGAACGGGTCGGCATGGCGCGGCCCGTACTGGCGGCACAGATCGGCCGGTCGACCGAATGGCTGAAAGCCTTGGAGAACGGCAAGATTCAACGGGCGCCCAGCCTCGAACTACTGCTGCGCATCGCCCGCGTCCTCGACCTGGATGACCTGGCCACCCTCACCGGAGACGATCACGCCGTCCCCGTGACGGTGTTCGCGGGTGAACGCCACGCCGCCCTTTCCGACGTACAGTCCGCTCTGACCGACTACCGCTTGCCCCAGGACCGGCCGGTCAGCCTCGATCACCTCGCTGAGCGGCTGCGCAAGGCGTGGCGGGTCCGCCATTCCAGTCCGGATCACCGATCGCAGCTGGGCGCGCTGCTGCCCGGCCTGATCCGCGATGCCCAAGCCGCTGCCCGTACTGCCGACGATCGCCGCGCCGCGCGCAAGACTCTGGCCGGTGTCTATCAGCTGGCCGATTTCTACGTGGCCTACCAGCCCGCGCCGGAGCTGGTGTGGATGGTCGCCGACCGCGCGGTGAACGAGGGCTATGAGGCCGACGACCCGTACGTGATCGCCTGCAGCACCTGGGCGATGGTGCAAGCCCTGCGTGATTCCGGCCGGTGGGAGGAAGCGATCGCATTGGCCCGCAACGCGATCGACCAGATCACCCCCTACCTCGACCGTCTTGAGACTCCCGACGATTGGCACGGCATCGCCGGAGCGTTGGAATTCGAGATCGCCTACGTCCACGGCCGGCGCGGCCGTTCGGGCGACGCTTGGCGTGGCCTCGAACGGGCGGGCCGCATCGCCCAGCAACTCGGGCCGACGTACCGGCACGTGCAGACCAGCTTCTCCCAACCGGTAATGGCTGCGCACGCAACAACTCTCGCCGTGGAACTGCGCCAGCCCGGTGAGGCACTGCGCGCGGCGCGCTCCATCGACGCCGACCAAATCGTGTCCGTGCCGCGCCGCGGACGCCACCTCATCGAGGTCGCGCGCGCCTACATGCAGCGCGACGAGGACACTGCGGCACTGACGATGTTGGTGAAGTCGGAATGGACTGCGCCAGAGACGATTCGGTACAACGGGTTCGCCCGCGACATGCTCCGGGACTTGTCACGGAAGCCGCCCACGGGTATGCGGGCGGAGGTGCGCGACTTAAGTCAGCGGGTAGGAATCCGCACTTAGTACT
>NZ_BJWY01000263.1 GCF_007990715.1 Nocardia seriolae NBRC 15557
ACTTTCGCAGTCATGCGGCGGCCTGAGCCCAGGCGAGCTGGACTTCCATGATTTCTTGGGTTGTCGCTGGTCGGGGTGATTCTGGGATAAATCGGGCGGCGATGAGCTGGCGGCGGAGCTTGACGAGCATGTCCAGGGTCGATGGTTCGGTCTTGGTGCGGTACCAGGGCGCGGCGATGCGGCGCAGGGCCGCGTCATTGTCGTCGTGGCCGGCGGCCGCGTACCAGAGGACGAGGATGCTGTGCGCGAACAGGCCGAAAGGCACTGTGCGAGTGACTGCGTGGGCCACTCGGTTGCGGGCTTGTCCGACCCCGAGGATGTTCTTCGCGTCGAAGAACGTGACCTCGATGGCCCAGCGATCGGCGTAGCGGGCGATGATCTCCGCGGCGGGCGAGGTCAGGTCGGTTGTGATCAAGGCGATCGAATATCGTTGGGATTTACCGGTTTTGGTGCTTCGGCTGGGATCTTCGACGAGAATGACCCGGACGGGGTCGGTGCGCCAGGTCCCGAACCACAGACACACCCGCTCGATGACCCGGACCTGCCCGGTGACGCCGTACCGGGTCACCGTCACCGGCGTCCAGCCGCCGGTGACGGCGAGTTCGGCCGGGGTGCCGATCCGGTCGCCTTTGAGCGCGGGCCGGCCCCTTTTCCCGGTGCGGGGTGGGGCCGGGGCGTAGAACACGGCGTTGGTTTTGGCGCGGGTGGTCATCGTCATAGCCTCGCCCAGGCCCGCGAAAGCGCCGCAGCCGTATGCGCTGTCGGCGACGAGGTGGATCGCGCGGTCGGCGAACCGTTCGGCCAGGGCGTCGAGCATTTCGCGGGCGAGGTCGGGTTTGGCCGGGCCGCCTTTGACGAACAGGGCCGCGGCCACCGGCAACGCGACCGGCCGCGAAGTGAACGGCAGTCGGACCACGATCGCCAGAACGATCCAGTTGTTGCCGAACCCGAGCTTGGCCCGCCCTGCCGCGGAGCCGTCGTGGAACCAGCCCGCGGCGTGGACGCGTTTGCCGCGGCGCCGGCACAACGTGTCATCGACCGCGACCGTGATCGCGGATCCCGGCGGAAGAAGTTGGGCCACAATCAATTCCGCGACAACCAGGCCGAGCTGGGCCGGATCCCAGCGAGCGGCGGAGAAGAACCGGTGCGCACGGGTGTGGTGCCACACCCGTGCCAGGCCGGCGCCGGTGAGCATCCCGCACACGGTGCGGGTCGCGGGCTGGGCGAACAGGCCCGCCACCAGCATGGTGAAGGTAGTGAAAGTCGGTGCGGTGAAACACTTCCGCAGCGGGAACAGGACACGTGTGAGCGCGACCGGTAAGGTGCACGGCTGGAGCATCGGCGGAACACTCTGTCTTCAACGGCGGGCTGTTATTTGCACCGCCGATGCTCC
>NZ_BJWY01000264.1 GCF_007990715.1 Nocardia seriolae NBRC 15557
GCCTGTCTTCGCTGGTAGTGGGCTTGTTTTGCCTGGTGTTGATGTCTTCGTCGCCATTTCGACCAGCGGAGCAGCCGGGTGGGGTTCGGGTGTGGGGTGATCAGGTGTGCCAGGAGACGCTTGATTTCACCGAGCGTGAGTGGAATGAGGCCGCTGCCAATGCTTTTGGGTAAACAGCAGCCGTCACCGCGAGGTAGGTGTGAGCGAGCAGGGCGAGGGTGATGTGCCGGTACCAGGCGTCGTAGCGGCGGACCTGGTACTGGTCGAGCCCGACCTCGGTTTTCGCGGTCTGGAAACAGTCCTCGACCGACCATCGGGCACCGGCGACCTGGATCAATTCCTCGTCGCTCGTGCCGATCGGGGCTCCGCACAGGTAGTAGGCGATTTCGTGTTCCCCCTTGGCGTTGCGGGTCAGCGACCGCCGGGCCAGAAGCCAGCGCCGCCACCCGGCGCCGGCTTCGCTGAGCGAGGGCAGCGTGGCCACGGCCCAGTCGAACAGCCGGGGCCCTTGCGCGCCTTCGCCGCAGCTCAGCCGCTTCCACGCCTCCGCTGGCGCGTCGGCGACGACCTGGTCGGCGCGCCAGCTGCCCGACAGGGAAACGATCGGAGCGCTGGTCGGCACGGCCACCACGTATCCGATCCGCCGTCGCTCGAGCCAGCGGCGGAACTTCGAATCACCGCCGTAGGCCTCGCCGGCGGTGACCCAGCGAGCAGGGACACCCGCATCCAGCGCACGCGCCAGCATCCGTTGTGCCAGAACCTGTTTCGTGGCGAATTCGACCTCATCGGGCACCCCGGCCTCGCGGCAGCGGTCCCGATCGGCGGTCCACGATTTCGGCAGATACAACTCCCGGTCGATCAACGTGCGGCCTTTCACGGTCGCATACGCACAGAACACACCAAGCTGACAATTCTCGACCCGGCCAGCCGTTCCCGAGTATTGCCGTTGCACCCCAGCCGATTTCAGGACCTTCTTCAAGAATCCGGTCTCATCGACAACCAGCACACCACCCGGATCACCCAGGTGCTCGACGGCATAGGCGCGCGCCTCATCGCGAACTCCATCGACGTCCCACGCCGCCTTGTTCAGCAACCGCTGCATCCCATTCGGCGACAGATCACCCGCGGCTTCAGCCAAGGTCCAGCCGTTTTTCCCCGCCAGCGGAGCCAGCAGGCCCCGCACATACGCCCGCGCCCGCAACCGCGGCTCCGCGCGATGAAACCGCCCCGCCACCCGCGCGAACAACTCCTCGAGCCCAGCCGTCCACGCCGCCAGATCCTCATCAACCAGCACGAAACCTATGCTACCCAATAACATCACGAAGTGATGCTGGAGTA
>NZ_BJWY01000265.1 GCF_007990715.1 Nocardia seriolae NBRC 15557
AGTATTAGGGCAGCCAGCTCACCGGAGTCACCTCGCGGATGTGGGCCACAACGTCGAACGCCTCGGCCAGATTGCGAATCGCCAAGTGCTCGTCCGCATCTCGAACGGGGTCGTAGACGCCACTGATCACTCGCATTTTCACGGGTTCCGAGATCGGGTCGGCACGCATGTCGGGCCACAACGCCGCCTCACCCCGCGCGCCGAGTTTTGCGTCCAGGAAATCCGGCGCGGGAGCCGGTATCTCGGCCACCCCCACATTTCCGTGGTGGAATCCGATTGCCACGGAGGCATAGTCGCGCCCGAAGTGCTGGCGCAGGACGCTTCCCACGCTGGACTTGACGCCCTGGTCGGCGGCCAGACCCAGACCGGTGGCACCGGCGGACACGTGCGCGATGCCGTCCCAGTACACGGTGCGATTACCCGTCCGCTGGTAGTGGCCGATGATCGCGGCAGCCCACACCTCGGCCTCCCCCGCATAACTCCCGCGGCCCGCCACGCTGTGGCGATGGAAGTCCTCGATCAAAGCCATTCGGGCACGGACATTTTCGTCCAACCCGGCGATCGAAGCGATCACCGTAGCCGCATCGCGGGCGTGCTCGTGGAAGGGACGGCCCGGATGAACACCCCCGGGCCCGTTGAACATGCTCGTCAACGACATGGGCAGTCCGAATCGGCTCCAGATGACCAGCGATCTGCGCCAGCCGCCCGGGAGCATGGGCCCGAACAGCATCCAGAACAACCTCATAATCATCCTGCTCAGCCTGCACCGGCTTGATCCCGATAATGCTGACCTCATCCCCAGCGTTCATCCGATTGAACTCCCGAACCCACTCGAGTGTGCCCACCATCTCCCGCGTCCGCCAAGGCCGCCAAGCATTCGCAAGCGCCACCCCCGCACTCCCCTCCCCCGTCCGCACGAAAGCAGCAAGCGCCTCACCGACATGCGCACTGTCCTGCACCGCCAACGTCCGGAAGCCATGCCGCTCGACCAGAGCCCGAAACACCTCATCCCGCAGTGCAAACGTCTCATGCGCAAATCGAGTCGATTCCCCGATCCCCACCACAGTCGCCCCCGAAAGTGCGCTCATCTCCATACCCCCACTCTCCAACCTCAACCATAGTTCAGGTCAAGCGGGCAAGAACAAAACCCGAAAGACGAAGAGCCAAAAGAAGAAAGACAAGGACGCCTGGATGAGGGAGAGGGGGTGGCTGGGTTGCGAGCGAA
>NZ_BJWY01000266.1 GCF_007990715.1 Nocardia seriolae NBRC 15557
CGACAGCCGTAACGATCCGATGTCTTCGGCGATGTCGGCCGCGGCGTGGTGCATGAGTTCGCGGATCGCGTAATGCGTGGTCAGTAGGCCCCAGATCTCCTGTCGCACCATCTGCGGGCTTTGGGAGCGCAGGAGCCGGGCCCGGCCGCGCTGGCGGGTTTCGATCTCGGCGAGGCTGGACTCGAATTCCCACCTTTGGTGGTAGGTGGCGGCCAATTCGACCGCGGAGACCTGTTCGGAGTCGACCACGGTGGTGATCAGCCGGATCGGCCCGGCCGGATCGGCGTCGCGGTTGGTGATCTCATATTCCACGACCCGCACCACGATGCCTTGCGCAGGTGTTTCCACTCCACGAGCCAGGTCTCGGCGCACACGCTGTTGTTCGACATTGGTCATCAACCGCGACAGATATGAACCATCCGGAAGCTGTTGGTCAACAGGGAGTTTCACCGTCGATGGCAGTCGCCACAGCAGGTCTGCGCCGGTGTCGGCGGCCTCACGCCACAGCTCTCGGCTGAAGAAGCCGCGATCGGCGATCACCAGCATCCCCGGCGCGAAACCCGCCAGCAGCCCACGCGCGATCTCACGTTCACCGCTGGTTCCCGCACCGATCACGGCATCGACGATCGCGTGGGTCCCGCATTCACCCAGACCGACGATCCGCGCCTTCGGAAACGGATCAGCAAGCGACACATGACTATTCGCGCGCCCGAACGCCTCCTCGTTTTCGACGGTGTCGGGCACGTCCAACTGCACTCCGTCGATGGCCATCACCCGCCGCCCCGCCAGCCACGCATCCGGAGTCCCCGCCCCCGCCAACGGCACCGCGACCCGCCGATACAGTTCCCGCACCGGTTCCTCACCCAAGCGGGCGCGGGCCTTGCACAACGCCGCCGAACTCGGCACCTGCCAATCACGCTCCCACGACCGCAGAAACCGCAACCCGTCGACCAGCTTGCGCATCACTTCCTCGTAGGCGTCGTCGAAGAACAACGTCAACGCCAACACGAAATACACCACCACCCGCGCTGGCAACAACCGCCGCCGCTTCTCCATCCGACCCGTCGCCACCAGCACCTCATCGACCAGATCCGCGCCCACCACCCGCGTCAACACACCCAACCCGATCCGATCGGTCAACCGACCCGCCACCTCCACCACGAACAGGCACCATACCCCCGAACACCCTGCCCCACAGCACCTCTC
>NZ_BJWY01000267.1 GCF_007990715.1 Nocardia seriolae NBRC 15557
GCGGCCTTGGGTGCCTCGGCCGCAGCCTCGGTCACCGCGGCTTCGGCCTTGACGGGCTCGGGTTCGGAAACCGGTTCGGGCTCTTCGGCCTTCGGGGTCTGGATGACCTTCAGGTTTTCGGTCAGGGTGGCGGCGTCGACGCGGTTGATCGACTGGAGCATGAGCTGGGCGACGTCGACGACCTCCACGCCCTGGCCGACTTCGCCGCCGTCCTTGCGGGCGGTGACACCGTCGGTGAGCATGACCCGGCAGAACGGGCAGCCGGTGGCGATTATCGAGGGCTCGTTGCCGCCCTTCAATGTGTCGAGGGCTTCGTCGACGCGGTCGATGTTGATGCGCTTGCCGAGTTGTTCTTCCATCCACATGCGTGCGCCACCGGCGCCACAGCACATGGAACGTTCGCCGTGGCGCGGCATTTCGACCAGCGTCGAGCCGGAGGCCTCCATCAGCTCACGCGGGGCGTTGTAGATCTTGTTGTGGCGGCCCAGGTAGCAGGGGTCGTGGTAGGTGACGTTCTGCGCGACCGGCGACACCGGCACCAAAGTCTTGGCCCGCACCAGGCGGTTGAGCAGCTGGGTGTGGTGCACGACCTCGTAGTTGCCGCCGACCTGCGGGTATTCGTTGTTGAGGGCGTTGAAGCAGTGTGCGCAGGTGACGACGATCTTCTTCTTGGCCTGCTCGACACCGTCGAAGACGTTGTTGAGCAACTCGATGTTCTGCATGGCGAGCTGCTGGAACAGGAATTCGTTGCCCGCGCGCCGGGCGGAGTCACCGGTGCAGGTTTCCTCTTGCCCGAGGACCATGAACTTCACGCCCGCGGTCGCGAGGAGTTCGGCGACGGCCTTGGTGGTCTTCTTGGCGCGGTCTTCATACGCGCCGGCGCAGCCGACCCAGAACAGGTATTCGTAGCCGTCGAAGGAGTCGGCGTCGCGGCCGTAGACGGGGACGGCGAAGTCGACCTCGGAGATCCAGTTGAGCCGGTCCTTGGCGTTCTGGCCCCAGGGGTTGCCCTTGTTCTCGAGGTTCTTGAACAGTCCGGCGAGTTCGGAGGGGAATTCCGATTCGATGAGGACCTGGTAGCGGCGCATGTCGATGATGTGGTCGACGTGCTCGATATCGACCGGGCACTGCTCGACACACGCGCCACAGGTGGTGCACGACCACAGCACCTCGGGATCGATGATGCCG
>NZ_BJWY01000268.1 GCF_007990715.1 Nocardia seriolae NBRC 15557
GGACACTAGGTCCGAACCCCCAATTTCTGAAACAGCAATCCTTCGCTGTTTGACCACCTTTCCTTGTCAATCGCGCCACTGCCCACCGTCAGCGAATTCGGCGTGTCCTGTGACAGACTTGGCTAGAGTTCGTGCCCGCGAAGGGAGGTGGTGGTGAATCTCGTGTCCTGGCCCGATCGGCTGCTGACGCTCGACGACTGGATCGCCCTTCCGGAGGACAACAGTCACAGGTACGAGCTCGCCGAGGGGGTGTTGGTCGTTTCGCCGAGACAGGTTTCGAAGCATCAGCGAGCGGTCCTCCGATTGGGTGCACAGCTCGAGCCCCAGCTACCGGCGACGCTGGGAGTACTTCCCGAGGTCGAGCTCGTGATCGAACCCGGAACACCCTCGACCGTACGGGTGCCCGATCTACTTGTTGGCGCGGATACGGGCATCGAGGCCAACCTCGCTCGGTGGATGCCCGCCGATGTCACCTTGGTCGTCGAGATCCTGTCGAACGGAACCAAACGAACCGACCGCGTGACCAAGTTCGCTGAGTACTCCGAGGTCGGAATCGAGTACTACTGGATGATCGATTTGGAGGATCCGGTCAGCCCCACGGCCTTTCACCTCATCGGCGAGCATTACGAGAACGTCGGTGAGCAAACAGGTTTGGCAGCTCTAGAGCTGAAAGGCGTCAAGATCACCATAGATCTTCCAGCGCTGACCAGCGGGCGGCGGCCCACCACTCCGACCGAGTGAACACTCACGCCGCCCGCGCGCGATGCCGCCCCCGGAGCCGATGACTGTTCCTCAGCGGAATTCGGTGGAACGGACGACCGTTCACCAAGAGCGCCAGGTCCTCCTGAATTGCCGCCGCCTCTGACCGGTCATCGGAGATGCCGACCCAGACTGCGACGATCACACCGATGCACGCCACCGCGACGGCGATGAGCTGAACCACGGGAATCACGAAACCCACCTCCCTGCATTGACTTTCGAGCCAAAACGCCTATCGGTAGTACCGACCCCGCGTAGCGAGGGTCCGCCGTCCGCGGTCGGTGATCTCCCAGGTGCCGCGCCCCGCCCGCCGACGGCCCAAGATCAATCCGCGCGAGGACAACTTCGCCACCGCATTGCGCGTGCGCCACATGGTCAGTTGGGCCGATACTGCAATGGAATCCATGCGGAGGATCCCGCCGGGT
>NZ_BJWY01000269.1 GCF_007990715.1 Nocardia seriolae NBRC 15557
AGTACTAAGCACTCACGCCACCGTCACGTACACACCCACCGTCACCTGACGCCACCACCTACCCAACAGCAACGCTTATTACCCAACGTAACCATTTACTTCTTACCCACCGAAACCCTTTACCTACCTACTCATTACCCCCGCCCCGCTTCCTCATTTACTCAACTGCTCCCCTCGAAAGGATCACCATATACACATTGATGTGGGTATATGGTGATCCTTTCGAGGGGAGCACATCACCGCTGGTCAGGAGGCGGGGCGGGGGTAAACCGCTGACAAAACGTTGTATGTGATCTGTCTACGTTTTGTGCACGCTTTTCCTCGACATGACAAGTTGCACATAGGTTTTCCCCACCATGAGACTACTTTTACACCCCTTCAACCCGGCTTTTGCATCCCGAATCAGCAGGACCAACACCGGTTTTCGCATACCGTACGCAGAGAACGGGGCCGGTACCTGGTCCGGTTTCGAAGTCCCTCACGTCCGGGGCAGGCTGGGGGCGCGCGATTTTAACGGTGCCGCCGCCCTGTCAAGCACGGCTCCCCGACTGACGGTCCGGCGAATATGGTGACGACTCGGAGACCGGAAAGCCGTGCTTGACACGGCGGAACCGCGGCACCAAGCCGGGCAGGGGTGACGGGCAGGCGGGGCCTGCCCGTCTCGTTCACGCGCCCCCACCCCACCCCTCCGCAAACATTCGGAATCCCCGCATATGCCAGACCTACGACCGTGCGTGCCAGCTTCGCGAGCATCGATGTCGCGCAATCGGTTCCGAGTAGGCTCCAGAGCAGCGTGATCACCGCCCAGGGTCGGTTCCCGCTCCCGAAGGACCGATCCGGCGGCACCCGGTCGGAACGAAGGGCAAACAGATGACCACGACACGCGCACTCACGGCATTAGCCGTCCTACCGATCCTCGCCGCCGCAGGACAAGGCATCGCCACGGCCGCACCGGGTCAACCCGGTCTAGCGGTTCCCGGGGATGGTCAGCCGGGTCTGAGCACCGCCCCTGCTGCGCCCAGTCCGTCCAGCGTCGCGGACTACATTCCCGACCCTCCTGCACCACCCCCACGACCGCGGCCCCGACAGCAGGCCAACCCGCAGGCCGACACCCTGATTCAGCAGCCACCGAGCACCGAACCCGAGATCGAACAACCCGAACCCGTACCGGAACCCGTG
>NZ_BJWY01000270.1 GCF_007990715.1 Nocardia seriolae NBRC 15557
CATATCGTGGAGGCCGGATTGTAGAGGGAAGGCCAGATGGCGGAGAAGAGACGCAAATACGATGCGGAGTTCCGTGAGGGAGCGGTCCGGATCGTGCGTGAGACGGGGCGGCCGGTCGCGCAGGTTGCCCGTGAGCTGGGGGTCAACGAGGGCACGCTGACCACGTGGGTGGCCCGGGACCGGGCCCAGCGCGACGGTGCCGGCGGTGACCGGCTCAGCGAGTCCGAACGTGAGGAGTTGCTGCGGCTGCGGCGCGAGAACGCCGAGCTGGCGATGGAGCGCGATGTGCTCAAGCGATCAGTGGTCCTGTGGGTGAAGGAGGCGACCAAGTGAGCGTGGCCGGGTTCATCGCCGCCCAGAGGACCGAACACGGTGTGCCACACGCCGTTTCCTGCCGCGCTCTCGAGGTCAGCGAGTCGTGGTTCTACAAGTGGAACGACCGTGAGCCGACCCAGCGCCAGCAGCGCCGTGAAGAACTGACCGCCGCGATCGGCAAGGAGTTCGCCGATTCGGGCCGCACCTACGGCAGCCCGCGGATCGGACTCGAGCTGCGGGAGAAGGGTTGGCAGGTTTCCGAGAACACCATCGCCGCGATCATGGCCGAAAATGCTTGGGTGGCACGGAAAGTCAAGCGCCGATCCGCGACCACGCGGCAGGGAAAACGCGCGGCGGCACCGGATCTGGTGCGCCGTCAGTTCACCGCTGTCGCCCAGGACGTGTTGTGGGTCGGCGATGTCACCGAGATCGTCACCGACGAGGGGAAACTGTATTTGGCGACGGTGGAGGACCGGTTCTCGGGTCGGCTGCTCGGCTACGCCACCAGTGCCCATCATGATGCCGAACTGGCTTGTTCTGCACTGAAAATGGCCGCTGCTACCCGGGGTGGGTTCGATGTGATCGACGGGGTGATCTTCCACTCCGACCGCGGCAGCGAATACACCGCCGCGGCCACGAACGCCTTGTGCCGGCACCTGGGCGTGGTGCAGTCGATGGGCCGGGTCGCCTCGGCCCTGGACAACTCCCCGGCCGAATCGTTCAATTCCACCCTGAAGGTCGAGTTCGTCCACCGACACCGCTTCCGCACCCGCGCCGAAGCCGCGGTGCGGATCGTCACCTGGATCACCGGCTTCTACAACCC
>NZ_BJWY01000271.1 GCF_007990715.1 Nocardia seriolae NBRC 15557
TGAGGTTCCCCCCGAATGGTGGACAGATGGTTACGCAGCGTTCGCTGCGGCTGTCTCCAGAGCCCGCTCGTAGCGGATAGGGCTGATTCCGCCGATCGCGGAGTGCCTGCGGGTAGTGTTGTAGCGGTCGATCCATTTGTCAACTGCGGCAATGAGTTCGGCCTTCGTGGCGAAGGTGTGGCGGTAGTAGAACTCGTGCTTGAAGGTCGACCACAGCGATTCGGCGGGGCTGTTGTCCCAACAGATGCCGGTAGCGCCCATCGACCGTCGAAGACGGTGGCGGGCACAGGCTTTCACTGTCAACGCTGCGGTGAACTCACCGCCACGATCCGAATGCAGGATCGTGCCGTCCACCCGGCCGCCACGCACGGCCACGGCCTGCTCGATCGCGGTTTCGACCACGTCGGCGCCGATGTGGTCGGCGACCGCGTTCCCGAGGACCCGGCGGGTGTGCCCGTCGCGGATGGCACACAGATACATCTCACCCTGCCCGCAGGTCAGGTAGGTGAAATCGGTGGTCCACACCGCGTCCGGGCGGCCCTGATCGAAGTGGCGTGCCACCAGATCCGGCGGGAACGACGCGGTCGGATCGGCCACGGTGGTGCGGACTTTGAACGTGCGCGGGCTGATGCCCTCGATCCCGATCTCGGCCATGATCGCCGCGACGGTCTTGTTGTTCACCGTCTCGCCGCGTTCGCGCAGCTCGTCGGTGATCCGCGGGGATCCGTAGGTGCCGTCGGAGTCGGCGTGCACGTCCAGGATCTTCATCGCCAGGTCGGCGCGGCGCTGCTGCCGTGGCGTGAGTTCGGTTGCGGCCCTGCGCTTCTTCCACGTGTAGTAGCCCGAGGTCGATACGTCCAGCAGTCGCGCCATCCGGGTCACGTCGAAGCCTTGCGGGGCGGCGGTGGTGGTGGTGCCCGCTGTCGCGGTGAGGGCGTGTACATCGGGGGTGGCGTACTTCGCCATCAGTTCGAACCGGGCCGGTTGTTCTGCATCGCGGCAAAGTACGCCGAAGCTTTTTTCAGGAACTGAATGTCCTTGTCCTGCTCGGCAAC
>NZ_BJWY01000272.1 GCF_007990715.1 Nocardia seriolae NBRC 15557
AATGCCGTTAACTTAGTCGATTTCGGCTGGTAGTCGGTTCGGCTGGATATTTGTGAAGTGGTTTGTGCCGCAGCGTGATCGGCGTATCGTGCCGGGCGTGGCGCTGCGGGTGACGGTGGCCGATGCCGGTCGGTTGACCGATCGGGTCGGGTTGGGTGTGCTGACGCGGGTTGTCGGTCGGGATCTGGTCGATGAGGTGTTGATCGAGACCGGTCGGGTCGAGCAGCGCAGAAGGTTGTTGCCGGCGCGGGTGGTGGTGTATTTCGTGTTGGCGTTGACGTTGTTCTTCGACGACGCCTACGAGGAGGTGATGGCCAAACTCGTTAGCGGGCTGCGGTTTCTGCGGTCGTGGGAACACGATTGGCAGGTTCCGGCCGCGCCGGCGTTGTGCAAGGCGCGTGCCCGGTTGGGCGAGGAGCCTCTCGAGGAGCTGTTTCGCCGGGTCGCGGTCCCGTTGGCCGGGCCCGGATGTCCGGGCGCTTGGCTGGCGGGGCGGCGGGTGATGGCCATCGACGCGGTGGAGATCGATGTGCCCGACACCGCCGACAACGAGGCGGTCTTCGGGCGCAGACGCACCAATACCGGTGAGCAGGGCCCGTATCCGCGGGCGAAGATCCTCGCCGTGGCCGAGTGCGGAACCCATGCGGTGATCGCCGCGCATATCGGCGCGGTCGATCAGAACGATCGGATCCTGGCGCGGGCGCTGCTGGCTGATTTCGAGTCCGGGATGCTGGTCATCGCCGATCGCGGATTCTTCGGTGACGAGCTGTGGTGCCAGGCCGCGCAGACCGGTGCGGACCTGCTGCGGCGGGTCATGGCGCCGCTGAAATTGCCTGTGGTGCAACAACTTCCCGATGGTTCGTATCTGTCGAGACTGACCGGGAAATCCGAACGCCAGCGCCTGCGCCGCCACCATCGCCGCGGGCTCGACACCGCAGCCGAGGGCCTGGCTGTGCGCGTGGTCGAATACGAGATCACCGACCGCGACGCCGAGCCCGGCCCGATCCGGCTGATCACCACCCTGCTCGACCCTGACCA
>NZ_BJWY01000273.1 GCF_007990715.1 Nocardia seriolae NBRC 15557
TGGTCGACCCTACTCCGAAGCGACGTGTCCGGCGTTCAGCAAGCCTGGGATGAGGATCGGATCCGCAGTACCGCAAAGCGGATGGGATATGACCTCGCGAAGATCGTGGTCGTCGACGGCAGAAGTAATGACCGCCCGTTGGCGGGGCTGAAGACCACGATCACCCGTCTCGAAATCGAGGCGGTATTGGCACCGAGTCTGGCGCATTTCCCCGGCGAGGATGTGCCGGCCGTGTTCAGGAGGTCTATGCCCGCGGCGATCAGGGTGGGGCCGCCTGCTACCAGGCCGCCGATGATGCCGCCGGCGGGGACTCCGGCGACGCCGCCGGGGAGGCAGCCGAGGGCGATGGTGGTGATGCAGCCGACGGCGAAACCGATTATGCCGCCGACCAATGCGCCGACCTGACCGGCTACCGAGAGCTTGCCGCTGAATTCGTTGAGGGCCTTCTGGTCCTCGGTCGGGGAGGCGATGGGCTGGAGGGGGAGCGGCTGGGTGGGGAGTCGTGTTCCGGCCGGTTTCGTCGGGGTGATCTCGAGGACGGTGTCGTCGTTCTTCGCGATCGCCGCGACCGGGATTCGGACGTCGCCGATTCGATAGTCGAGGGTCGGCGACAGGACGGTCGCGCCGGTGTCGTCCTTGATGGTGGCCACCGGTGTCTTCGGGGCTTCGGGGGTCGCGCCGTCCTGCTCGCTCAGCGCGAACTTCGCGCCCCGCAGCGAGGCCACGACCGTGGTGCCGACGACCTTGAGCGAGTACTTGATCCCCGGATCGGCGGGGTGGCCGGGACGGCGGGATCGGCGTGCGCCGTGCCCGTGCCGGCGAGCAGTGCGCCGGTGATCAGTACGGCAGCCGAGGTGGTGCTGCGGAGTTTCATTCGATGTCCCGATCCTTCGTAGGGGCGTCCACGCCGCCGTTGCCACCCGAGAGACGTTGTCCACACGTGAGAGACCTTGTCCCGCAGGGTGATTCCACAACGATCGGTGGTGATGGCGGTGCGGCCTACGACTACCCGGCGGCCGCCTAGTACT
>NZ_BJWY01000274.1 GCF_007990715.1 Nocardia seriolae NBRC 15557
AGTCGGATCGGGGGTCGGTTCGCGCGGTCGGAGCCGCGCGAGCGGGTCCGGGAGTACGTGTCGGGATTGCTGGCGGGGCTGGAGCGCAAGAACGGGTGGACGCTGGCCGAACGTGCTGGTGAGACGGGTCCGCAGGGGATGCAGCGGCTGCTGCGCGCTGCGGATTGGGACGTGGAAGCGGTGCGTGACGATGTGCGTGACTACGTGGTCGAGCGCCTGGGTGACCCCGAGGCGGTGCTGGCCGGTGACGAGACCGGGTTCTTGAAGAAGGGCGTGAAATCGGCTGGCGTGCAACGGCAATACTCCGGGACGGCCGGACGTACGGAAAACTGCCAGATCGGGGTGTTCCTGGCGTATGCGTCCACGCACGGGCACGCTCTGATCGATCGGGAACTCTACGTTCCCCAGTCGTGGACCAGCGATCGCGAGCGCTGCCGCGAGGCGGGGATTCCCGACGAGGTCGCCTTCGCGACCAAGCCACGGCAGATGATCGCCATGCTCGAACGCGCGGTGGCCGCGAAGGTACCGTTTCGGTGGTTCACCGCCGACGAAGCCTGCGGGCAAGCCGGTTACCTGCGCGAGTGGTGCGAGGACCACGACGTGTTCTACGTGCTGGCCACCCGCTGCGACCAGCAGGTGGCCACCCGCGCCGACCGCATCGCCCGCGCCGACGAACTGGTCGGCGAGTTCACCGCGAGTACGTGGCAGCGGTTCTCGGTGGGTGCCGGCGCGCACGGACCCCGCGAATACGACTGGGCGCGACGCCAGATCGAGGGCAGGTGGGCGAGCGGGCGTGGGCACTGGCTGCTGGCACGGCGCAGCATCGCCAAACCCACCGAGATCGCCTACTACCTCTGCTACGGCCCGGCCACCGCCCGCCTGGTCGATCTGGCCTGGACAGCCGGGTCGCGCTGGCACGTGGAGGAAGCGTTCCAGCAGGCCAAAGGCGAAGCCGGGCTCGACCACTACCAGGTCCGC
>NZ_BJWY01000275.1 GCF_007990715.1 Nocardia seriolae NBRC 15557
GGCACTTCTACGCAAACTCTTCGAACAGTCGAATGATGTTGCGTCAGAGACCGTTTCGGACTCATACGTAGTCCGGCGGACGCTCATGGGTGGAACACTGACAACCTTCATCGCACTCGATCGGTACTCAGTGACCGGTCGCGGTGGATATACCGACACACTATTGGGTCCTGAAAGAACAGACGACAGTCTTTCTTTCCAGGCAAAAAACGATCTGCTCGGATCTTCTGAGAAACTGCTGGCTGTGCCGGTAAGTCCTGATATCCCATCCGAGTGGGTGTGTTGTTTGAGAACTGCACAGTGGACGCGAGCATCTTTGTTAGTAAGTGTGTAAGAGCGTACGGTGGATGCCTTGGCACCAGGAGCCGATGAAGGACGTAGTAGGCTGCGATAAGCCTCGGGGAGCTGTCAAACGAGCTGAGATCCGAGGATTTCCGAATGGGGAAACCCGGCACGAGTGATGTCGTGTCACCCGCACCTGAATATATAGGGTGTGTGGAGGGAACGTGGGGAAGTGAAACATCTCAGTACCCACAGGAAGAGAAAACAACATGTGATTCCGTGAGTAGTGGCGAGCGAAAGCGGAAGAGGCTAAACCGGTTATGTGTGATAGACGGCAGTCGTTGCATAGCCGGGGTCGTGGGATTGTTTTTCCTGTTTCTGCCGAAACAGGCGACAGTAAGAAACCAGAGCGTTAGTCGAATTGGTCTGGGACGGCCAACCGTAGAGGGTGAGAGTCCTGTAGACGAAAACGATCTGGCTGTCGTAAGCAACT
>NZ_BJWY01000276.1 GCF_007990715.1 Nocardia seriolae NBRC 15557
AGCACTTCTCCACGACGCTTCACACAGGTGAATGTGGTTGTGGCAGAGACCGTTTGAGTCCTCATCTGAAGGACCGCGGACGCTCATGGGTGGAACACTGACAATCTTCATCGCACCTACGAAAATCCCATTTGGTTTTCGGCGGTGAATATACCGACACACTATTGGGTCCTGAAAGAACAGACGTTCTTTCCAGGCAAAAAACGATCCGCTCGGATCTCTCGTGAAACCAGCCTCTTCGAGGTCAAGGTCCTTGAATCCAATCCGATGCGGGTGTGTTGTTTGAGAACTGCACAGTGGACGCGAGCATCTTTGTTAGTAAGTGTGTAAGAGCGTACGGTGGATGCCTTGGCACCAGGAGCCGATGAAGGACGTAGTAGGCTGCGATAAGCCTCGGGGAGCTGTCAAACGAGCTGAGATCCGAGGATTTCCGAATGGGGAAACCCGGCACGAGTGATGTCGTGTCACCCGCACCTGAATATATAGGGTGTGTGGAGGGAACGTGGGGAAGTGAAACATCTCAGTACCCACAGGAAGAGAAAACAACATGTGATTCCGTGAGTAGTGGCGAGCGAAAGCGGAAGAGGCTAAACCGGTTATGTGTGATAGACGGCAGTCGTTGCATAGCCGGGGTCGTGGGACCCATCTTCTCAGTTCTGCCGAGCTGGGCATGAGTTAGAAACCAAGTTGTTAGTCGAATTGGTCTGGGACGGCCAACCGTAGACGGTGAGAGTCCGGTAGACGAAAACATCCTGGCTCATGTGATGGGCA
>NZ_BJWY01000277.1 GCF_007990715.1 Nocardia seriolae NBRC 15557
TTGCGAGCGCAGCGAGCAGCCCCAGCCCCCACACCGCGAGATCAGCCACGGCATCCCGGCGTCATGCAGCAAGAACCTTGTGGGGTTGTCCCGAGAAGGTGATGCGTGCAGTCCCTGGGCCGGGATCGGCGGGATACGGCACCCGGCTCGGCGTCAGCCCCGGTCCGGCAGGGCAGACGACGCAACCACACGTGCGGTACAAGCCTTCGCGAGCAATCCGGTCGCCGATGATGCACCCGAGTAGTCTTCCCCCGGGTTACACGGCCTCACGCATCACAATCACGCCGCGCGCGTATCCCAACGCCGACAACTGGAATCGATCACGGTAGCAACCCGCTGGCCCAGATGCAGACGCTCGTTCACCCGGGGCGTACCCGTCGGGTCCACGGATTTGGGTGCGATCCAGCCGACCCGCCCGCGATGGGGAGAGTCTTTGCCGAGCATCACGGTCTTCCACCCGTTGTCACTGTCGTTGACCAGCGCGTGGTGGTGATCGCAGACCAGGGTGAGGTTGGTCAGGTCGGTGGGACCGCTCTTGGCCCAATCGATCACATGATGCGCCGCGCACCGATCCGGCGGAACATCACAGCCGGGATGAGTGCAGCCCTTGTCGCGGGCGATCAACGCCAGCCGCTGACCCGGGCTGGCGAGGCGTCGCCCGTGGGCCAGGTAGATCGGGATTCCGTCGCGGTCGAGGACCGCCAGCACCGGGCGGGTCCCGGCGGCCATCTTCAACGCCGAACCGATCGAG
>NZ_BJWY01000278.1 GCF_007990715.1 Nocardia seriolae NBRC 15557
CTCGATCGGTTCGGCGTTGCAGATGGCCGCCGGGACCCGCCCGGTGCTGGCGGTCCTCGACCGCGACGGGATCCCGATCTATCTGGCCCACGGGCGACGCCTCGCCAGCCCGGGTCAGCGGCTGGCGTTGATCGCCCGCGACAAGGGCTGCACCCACCCGGGGTGTGATGTTCCGCCGGATCGGTGCGCGGCGCATCATGTGATCGATTGGGCCAAGAGCGGTCCCACCGACCTGACCAATCTCGCCCTGGTCTGCGATCACCACCACGCCCTGGTGAATGACAGTGACAACGGGTGGAAGACGGTGATGTTGGGTAAGGATTCCCCGCATCGGGGTCGGGTGGGTTGGATCGCACCCAAATCCGTGGACCCGACGGGTACGCCCCGGGTGAACGAGCGTCTGCATCTGGGCCAGCGGGTTGCTACCGTGATCGATTCCAGTTGTCGGCGTTGGGATACGCGCGCGGCGTGATTGTGATGCGTGAGGCCGTGTAACCCGGGGGAACACTACTCGGGTGCATCACCGGCGACCGGATTGCTCGCGAAGGCTTGTACCGCACGTGTGGTTGCGTCGTCTGCCCTGCCGGACCGGGGCTGACGCCGAGCCGGGAGCCGCCACCCGGCGATCCCGGCCCGCGGACTGCACGCATCACCTTCTCGGGACAACCCCGCCTGGTTCTTGCTGCATGACGCCGGGATGCCGTGGCTGCCCCAGCGGTGTGGGGGCTGGGGCTGCTCGC
>NZ_BJWY01000279.1 GCF_007990715.1 Nocardia seriolae NBRC 15557
GCAGTCAGCGGTTTCCCGGATCTGGCGGGCGTTCGGACTCAAACCGCACCTGGTCGAAACCTGGAAACTGTCGACCGATCCGCTGTTCGTGGACAAGGTCCGCGACGTGGTCGGGCTCTACATGAACCCGCCCCAGAACGCGCTGGTGCTGTGCGTGGACGAGAAATCCCAGATGCAGGCCCTCGACCGGACCGCGCCGACGCTGCCGATCATGCCCACCACCCCGGCGCGCATGACCCATGACTACGTGCGCAACGGCACCACCAACCTGTTCGCGGCACTGGATGTGGCCAGCGGTTCGGTCATCGCCGAACACTATGCGCGCCACCGTCATCAGGAGTTTCTCCGCTTCTTGAAGACCATCGACACCGCCGTGCCCGCCGAGTTCGATCTGCATCTGGTCTGCGACAACTACGGCACCCACAAGACGCCGGCGGTGAAGAAGTGGCTGCTGCGCCACCCGCGGTTCCATGTGCACTTCACCCCGACCTCGGCCAGCTGGCTCAACCTGGTCGAACGCTGGTTCGCCGAGCTGACCAACCGCAAACTGCGCCGCTCGGCCCACCGCAGCGTCACCGAACTCAAGGCCGACGTCCAAGCCTGGATCAACGCCTGGAACGCCGACCCGAAACCGTTCGTCTGGACCAAGACCGCCGACGAGATCCTCGAAACCCTCGCCGCCTACTGCCAACGAATCAACGACTCA
>NZ_BJWY01000280.1 GCF_007990715.1 Nocardia seriolae NBRC 15557
AGTATTAGGCGGGCGACGTCCTACGGTTCGAGTGAGCTATTGGTCCGATAGCTTTACCCGGCTGACGTCACCGCTGACGTTCAACGATTCGGTAGCAATACATCAATTGTGTCAATGCATTTGGAATCATTGTTCTGGTAAACGGCGGCGACCACCGGCCACGTCGATTACGAGATCAGTGTAGCCGTCAACCAGTTCGGCGAGATGGTACCAGTGTTTATGGGTGTTATCACTGGCCGCGCCCTCGTGATCGATCACCTGATTGGCTTCCACCCAGCTCCTGGCCATGCGGTCCACCACCGCACCCAGGCTCTCGGTGTGCATGGTGGCGCCGTTGCGGTGTTGTGGCAGTTCCTGTTCCACCCAATCGTTGATATCGTCAACGAGTTCACCGCGGCGACAATCGATCTCACTGACCATCATGGGATCCCGTACCTGGGCACGGCGTTCGTGCAGTTCGGCGAGGGCGTGTGCCGACCGCAGCAATACTCGATCTTGAAATCGCCTCCCCTGGAAGGCACAGAGCAATTGAGGAGCGGTCGGCAGGACGCCGGCTATCGACATGGTCATCGCGACTCCCCAAACACACCCGACAGCATCACTAATCGCACCAACATGATTGGTCTCCGGATTCAGCTATACCGGTCATCGGATCGGCCGTACACGAATAGGCTAGCTGGATCATGCTCTCTCG
>NZ_BJWY01000281.1 GCF_007990715.1 Nocardia seriolae NBRC 15557
GTACCCGCCGCGTGTGCCCGTCCCGGATCGCACACAGGTACATATCGCCCTCACCGCAGGTCAGGTACGTGAAATCGGTCGTCCATACCGCGTCGGGGCGGCCTTGATCGAACTCGCGGGCCACCAGATCCGGCGGGAACGACGCGGCCGGATCGACCACGGTGGTGCGGACTTTGAACGTGCGCGGGCTGATGCCCTCGATCCCGATCTCGGCCATGATCGCCGCGACGGTCTTATAGTTCACGATCTCGCCGCGTTCGCGCAGTTCATCGGTGATCCGCGGGGACCCGTAGGTGCCGTCGGAGTCGGCATGCACATCCAGGATCTTCACCGTCAGGTCCGCGCGCCGCTGCTGACGCGGCGTGAGAACCGTTGCTGCCCTGCGTTTCACGTGCTGGTAGTAGCCAGAAGTCGATACCTTCAGCAGCCGTGCCATCCGAATGATCGAGAACCGTTGCCCCTCGGGCGAACTCGTGCCAGCGGTTTCGGCGATGTCGTCGGGGCCGGCGTACTTGGCCATCAGATCGAACCGGGCCGGTTCTTCTGCATCGCGGCAAAGTACGCCGACGCTTTTACCAAGAAGGCGTTGTCTTTCTCCAGCTCGCTGACCTGTTTTCGCAGCCGGAGCAACTCGGCTCGCTCGGCCGCGTCCAGGGGCTTCTCACCCACCGCTTCGGCCGCGGCGACGCGCC
>NZ_BJWY01000282.1 GCF_007990715.1 Nocardia seriolae NBRC 15557
CAGGTACGTGAAATCGGTCGTCCATACCGCGTCGGGGCGGCCTTGATCGAACTCGCGGGCCACCAGATCCGGCGGGAACGACGCGGCCGGATCGACCACGGTGGTGCGGACTTTGAACGTGCGCGGGCTGATGCCCTCGATCCCGATCTCGGCCATGATCGCCGCGACGGTCTTATAGTTCACGATCTCACCGCGTTCGCGCAGTTCATCGGTGATCCGCGGGGACCCGTAGGTCCCGTCGGAGTCGGCATGCACATCCAGGATCTTCACCGTCAGGTCCGCGCGCCGCTGCTGACGCGGCGTGAGAACCGTTGCTGCCCTGCGTTTCACGTGCTGGTAGTAGCCAGAAGTCGATACCTTCAGCAGCCGTGCCATCCGAATGATCGAGAACCGTTGCCCCTCGGGCGAACTCGTGCCAGCGGTTTCGGCGATGTCGTCGGGGCCGGCGTACTTGGCCATCAGATCGAACCGGGCCGGTTCTTCTGCATCGCGGCAAAGTACGCCGACGCTTTTACCAAGAAGGCGTTGTCTTTCTCCAGCTCGCTGACCTGTTTTCGCAGCCGGAGCAACTCGGCTCGCTCGGCCGCGTCCAAGGGCTTCTCACCCACCGCCTCGGCCGCGGCGA
>NZ_BJWY01000283.1 GCF_007990715.1 Nocardia seriolae NBRC 15557
GGACACTAGCAATTGCCGGAACGGTCAAGGTGACTGCGGCACGCGCCACCCGGGCAGAATCCAGCACGGAGACAGACTCGGTCACGAA
Organism: Nocardia seriolae NBRC 15557; assembly: GCF_007990715.1. Lineage (GTDB taxonomy): Bacteria > Actinomycetota > Actinomycetes > Mycobacteriales > Mycobacteriaceae > Nocardia > Nocardia seriolae. The sequence continues at coordinate 89 of NZ_BJWY01000283.1, forward strand.
CTGCACGGCATCGTCATCGTCCTCGAACAAACCAGCTTCGCCTGCTGTGAAAACCGAATAGTCGCCTGCTTCCGCCGCACGCCTGAGCTGCTCGGCCCGCTCGTGCATCCGGACCGGGTCGACTAGGAAGTCATTGAGCACCTCACGGTCAAGTATTCCGCCGCGGGTGGGCTTGCCGACGTAGTCCGGATGCCGTGTCGCGATATCGGTGGTCTTGCGAGAGACGCTGTTCGGACTACGAAAATTCTCTGCCCGCAACGACTCCGGGTGAATCGGTAATCGTTGAAGGATCACGGAGATATCCCGTACTCGCAGATCGTTCTCTCGTAGCTCACGCCAGTCGTTCTGCATCACCAGATCACACGCGAGGATCAACTCATCCCGCGACCACGCCGGGTTCCGGACCATGCGACAACGCTAAGGACATCCAGGGTGGATAGCAAACAATCCGGTCCGTCCCAAGTATCAACCCTTCACAGTAGGGTCGACCA
>NZ_BJWY01000284.1 GCF_007990715.1 Nocardia seriolae NBRC 15557
TACCGGCAGATCGAGGGCACCTGGGCTCGCGGGCGTGGGCACTGGCTGCTGGCACGGCGCGCGCTGACCCCCAACAGCAAGGGCGAGCTCGAGATCGCCTACTACCTCTGCTACGGGCCCGCGACGTCGCGGCTGGTCGACCTGGCCTGGACCGCGGGATCGCGATGGCATGTGGAGGAAGCATTCCAGCAAGCCAAGGGTGAGGCCGGGCTCGACCACTACCAGATCCGCGACTACCGGGCCTGGTACGCCCACATCACCTTGTCCATGCTCGCCCCGGCCTACCTCGCCGCCTCCAAAACCATTGCCGCAAAGGGCGACTCGGCGACCAGCCCGCAGACATGATCGCCCTGACACTACCCGAGATCCGCCGCCTGCTCGTCGCACTCGCCCTCACCACCTCCCATGGCACCGATCACATCTGGGCCTGGTCCCGCTGGCGACGCCGCCGACAACACCAAGCCCGCCTATCGCACTACCGCCGCCGCGGCCACCCACTCGACTGAACCAAGAGTGCCGTTGCAGTA
>NZ_BJWY01000285.1 GCF_007990715.1 Nocardia seriolae NBRC 15557
GGGGCGGCCGAGGATCAGGCCGCGCTTGCGCTGACGGTCCGCGTCGTTGAACACGGTGCCCTCGGGGTCGATGCGCGCGAAGATCTCCCGCCCGATCCGCGGCAAATCGTCGGGCCACAAGCCCTCGCGGCAGTAGTCGACCAGGATCGCTTCGGTCTCCACCCGTGCCTCGACCGGCAGACCAGCGGGCAGGTGAGTCATGACGGTCACGATGTTGCGCACATGATCCCGCGAAATCGCACCCGCCTCGAACGCTTCCGCGGTCAGCGCGAGCGCGGCGGGCCGCAGGTGCCCGGTCAGCTCGAACAACTCCCCGCACTCGGCGGCGATCTTCACCCGCACCGCCGCGTCATGCGCCGACAGGTTCAAGGTGTGACGCAGGAACGGGACCAGCTTGCCTGCGCCGCTGTTCTCGGGCAGGGACCGATCACGGGCTTCCACGATCAGCCTCGAATCCAGCGCCGAGAGCCGGCGCTTGCACGTTTCGAGAGTCTTCATCAACTCGACGAC